>NZ_JBHXMF010000005.1:0-175078 GCF_042721055.1 Streptomyces sp. NPDC058470 | reverse complement strand
TCCAACACAATGCCGTCTAGCCCTGAGGCATCATAATCTCCAAAGGCCACCACCGCTGATCCCCTAGGGCTGCTGGGCGCGGGCCCGCCCCGGGCCTCCTGGCCACACCTCGGGGCGGCACCCCGGTTCACTGCTCGGCGAGAGCGGCGGAGTCGTGCTCCTCGCCGTACCACTTCTCGGCCCACCGTGAGAACGCGACGATGACGATGTCCCGGTGACCGGGGCCGCCGTCGGCGGAGAGCACGTCGGTGACGTCATGGGCCAGCGCCTGGTCGTCCAGCAGGACCGCCTGTCCCGGTTCGAGCGTGCCGCTCCAGAAGGGCGCGTCGGCCCCGGGCTTCCACAGACGGGTGGTGCCGCCCGCGGCGTTCACCTTGTTGAGAATCGCGATCATCACGAACTCGTGCCCGTCGTGGTGCACGCCCTCGGGGGTGAGGGGGCCCGGCTTACCCCCGTCCGCACGGGTCCTGTTCTGGTGGACGTTGATCTGCCATTCCTCGGACCTGTCGAGGCCGAGTTCACGGATACCGGCCGCAATCAGCGGCGTGAAGTCCACCTTGATCGGCTCGTAGACGCGTCGGATGCCGCCACCGACCGAGTTGAACTTCTTGTACGTCGTGTAGTTGCGGTGCGGGAGACGATCGAACGACCACTCGTCGTTGCCCTGAGGGGTGATGCGGTACTGCGAGAACCGCTTGAAGCGGGTGCCGTTGCCCATGTACTCGTCGACCGGGCAGTCGTCGTAGCTGGGCAGGATGTCGGGCGAAACGTCCGACAGCTCGATGACGGTGAAGCCTTCGCTACCGAGGGGCATGGTCTCTCTCCTCCAGGATTGGTGGCGTCGTGGGACTTCAGACGGCGATGGTCGGCATGCGCTCGTCCAGGTAGGCGGCAGAGGAGTTGAGCCGCCACAGGATGCCGCGGGCGATGGCACGGCGCATGTACGCGGACTCGGCAGCAGGCAGCACCACGTTGTGGAACCAGCCCTGGGCGTGCTGGGAGTCGATGGTGATGTGCAGCCGGTGATAGGTGATCCCGACCTCCGGCAGGCCCAGGCGCTCCCAGGCGTGCACGACCTGGACGAACCTGTCCGGAGCCATCCACTCGGTCATTCCCAGGAAGCCCACGGCCTCCGCGTACAGGGAGCGGTGGCGGCACAGCATGACCGCGAGATTGCCGTTGAGCAGCGAGGTGCCGGTGAGCGAGCGACCGAGCTCCTCCTCCGAGATCTCGAAGACCTCGAAGATCTTGTTGAAGAGGTGGGTGTGGACCTCGGCGTGATCGCCGTTGCCCATCTCGTCCCAGAAGTTGGCGGCGATCTCCATCTTGGCCGCGCCGGCGGTGCCGACCTGCATCATGGCGAGCAGGTCGTCGAAGCGACCGTCCACGACCGACTCCTGCATCACGTAGTTCCGCAGGTCGCCCTCGGAGGCCGTGTTGCGGATGAACTCGTGGTAATAGGGGTGCTTGTACACCCGGTGCTCGCGGGCGGTCTTCTTGAGCCAGGACAGGTATTCCCGCGGCTCGGTAGGCGCGTCCTCCAGCAGCCCCGGCTCGATCAACCGGTCCTGGGCGGCCGCGGTGGCTGTCTCAAGGAGACGGGATATCTCGTACACGACAACGGACCCTTCGGCGTTCTGCTGCTGAGGGATCTTCGTGTACAGCTGGTAGATACGGTCGAGCAGAAACTGCTGGGCGTACAAGGCGCTGCTGTCGCCCGCGGCCGCAGCGGCGTTGATGTCGGCCACCTCGGCCAGGACGCGGGTCCGCTCGCCGCCCGACAGGTCGGAGTCGACCTTCTCCGGTGCGGAATCGAGCAATGCGCGAATCTTGTCCACGGTGGACAGGAACGAATCACCGGATACAGTCAGACCCTTGGAGCCGCCGACTTCTGCCATGTCTTCCCCCTTGGATTCGCTGAACGAATCAGATTTCCGTCACGAAATTCTCTGCACCGTCATCCGCAACGACGACGGAGGGCGGGCCTCGTACCCAACGGTCTTCGGCGGAGAGTCAGGAATTTCCCTTTCACGGGTCTTGAACTCCCCTTCCCCTGCCTTGTGGCACACTGCGAACGAAACCCTTACCTGCCGTCCCTGTGGTGCGGGATGTTGTTCTGCGGGGGCGGAACCGAAAGATTGCGGTCCGGTTCTGATCCCTTTTGGTGCTGCCCTTCGCGGTGTCATCGGGCGGGCCGAATTTCCACATGGACGGCGGGTGTTGCCATTCTGCAAGGGCATCGCTGGACGGAGTATGTACGCCGTCTGTACGCCGCCGCCCGTCGCTGCCAAAGACCTGGTGGCAGCCGGTGGAACCAATAACCTGTGACGGTCCGTTACTTTCTTTGCCCGACAGTGACAGGGAGGTAGATGGCGGCAGTCGCTGTCACTCAAAGGGAGTTGCGGCCGACGTGAGTTGTCACCGAGGTGAACAGGGAATGCGGGAGGGGCTGAGGCGGCTGCGCGAGGCCGCCCGACCTTTCGGGGAGATCCGGAACGGCTCGATCGAGGTGGCTCAGTCGCGGCCGGTGCTCTTGTCGAATGAACCGGAATGCGGAGTGGCGCTGCGATCGACTCGGTCGATTCCTTTTGGGCGCGGATTCCTGCGTGCTGCCACTTCAATTCAGTCGGTCCAGTCGGTCCAGTCGGTCCGCTCGGTCCACTCTGTGCGCTGTATGCGTACGGCTCTGCGTTCATGGCTTCATGAAATCCGATGGGTCGGACATGGCGTGTGTGAGACCGACGGGCTGTGGACAACTCCTGTCGTGGTCATGGTCATGGTTATCCACAGGGCAAAGCGGAATTTCGAGATCCGCGGGATGGTCTCGGCATGACGAATCACAACGAAGCGGCCGGCCTGTCCGGCGACACATCCGGCGACAACAGGCTTGGTATCGGGTCCGGGGAAGGGGCCGATGGCGGGGATGGCGGCACGCTGGACGGGCGCGATCAGCAGAGTGGGCACGTCGGCCGGCTGGGGCGCGCGGGGCAGGAACAGAGCGGCGGGCCCCAACATGATGAACGCGCCGCGTACGTCGGGAGGGATGAGCTGAGGGACGGGGATGAGCCGCGGGACGGGGACGAGCGAGGCGAGCTCGCAGGGCAGGTGGGGACTGACGCGGCAGCCGGTCGACTGGGTCATGGCGGGCCCGGACGGTGGGCGGGGCACGGCCCCTTCGGGCAGGACTCCGAACGTGGCACTCCCGAGCCGGACTCGGAGCGTGGCACCCCGCAACCGGACTCGGGACTCGACACCCCCAGGCAGGGCCCGGGGCGCGCCGCACCCGGCGGCCCGCCCGGCGAGCATCAGGTGACCTTGCGGACACCGGCGGAACTGGCCGACGCCCTGCCCTATTTGCTCGGGTACCGGCCCGAGGACAGCATCGTGCTGGTCGCCCTGCACGACGGCGAACGGCGCGGTCGCTTCGGTGGGCGAGCGCGGCTCGGTATCCCCGCCAACGCGGACGACTGGCCGTCCGTGGCCGAGCAGCTGGCCCAGGGGTTGGTGAAGGGAAGCGCGCGGCGGGGCGCCCCGCCGGAGAGCATGGTCGCCTACCTCTGCCAGGAACCGGCGCGCGGCGAATCGGGGCGGGAGGTCATGGAACGGCTGCGTTCGCTGGCGCAGTTGCTGCGTACGGCCTGCGGCCGCCTCGACGTTCCGGTGATCGAGGCCCTCTGTATCTCCGACGGTCGTTTCTGGTCGTACTGCTGCCCGGGTCAGGGGTGCTGTGCGCCTGAGGGCCAGTCAATGGGCGTGCCCGGTACCTCGGTTCTCGCTGCCGCCGCGACCTATGCGGGACTCCAGGTACGGGGCAGCCTGCGGGAACTGACGGCCAGGCTCATTCCGTGGGAGACCGAGGTCGCGGAGCAGGAGGTCGCGCTCGACAGGGCGAGCACGGCCCTCGTTCCCAGGATTCTGGATGGCGAGAACCGCGCCGCTGTTGCCCAGGAGACCCTCGGACTCGCCCAGCAGGTCATGTTCCGGCTCGCCGACGCTCCACCGGTGTCCGGCACGCGTCCGGCGGACCTGCGCGACGACGGCCTGCTGGAGCATGAGGAGGCCGCCACCCTGATCCTCGGCCTTCAGGACCGCACGACCCGGGACCGCGCCGCGGAGTGGATGGAGGGCGACGAGGCCGTTCCAGCGCTGCGGCTGTGGCGAGCGTTGGCACGCCGCTGCGTCGGCTCCTACCGCGAGCATGCCGCGGCGCCCCTCACGCTCGCCGGATGGGTCGCCTGGTCGACCGGTGACGAGCTTGAGGCGCGGGAGGCCCTGGCCATGGCTCTCGGCGTCGATCCCGACTATCTCTTCGCCCGCCTCCTGCACCAGGCCTGCAACGAGGGACTGGACCCTGAATCGGTACGCCGTTGTCTCCGCGCGGAGCGCACCGGCCGTGTCGCAGGGGAAACGGAGCAGCCGAGGGAGCTCGCGGCATCGAGCCCGGCGCCGGTTCACCTGCCCGGCTCCATGGCTCGGTCACAGTCACCTGAGGCGATGGCGTCCTCGGGCGGCTTTGAATCGGGCGGCTCCGATTCTGTTGGCTCCCATTCGGTCGGCTCCGGTTCGGCCGGAGTCGTGGCCCAGCCGCCCGGGACCGCCAGTCGGCGTCGCCGCCGGGCACGCCCGACAGGGAGCGGTGAAACACGTCCGAGTCGGCGGACCCCGGGCGCGGGAAGTGGCCGACGGCGTCGGCCCATCGACGGTGTCTCGCCGGCTGGGGACGGACCAGGCCGTGCCGCCGAGGGCGCGAGCGGACGCTCGCGGGCCCGCCGTGACTGCGGACGGCATGGCGCGGAGGAGGACACGTGAGCGCGGGCTCCTCTCGAACCGACGACGCACGGCACCTCCACCACGCATACGCCAACGGACGCGCAGCCGCAGGCGCGAGCGTCAAGCGGGTGAACTGGGTGAACTGGGTGAACTGGGTGAACTGGGCGAACCGCGTCCACCGCGCCATCCCTCGTGGCTGTTCCAGCCGTGCCGAGCACGCCCGCAGCGCGCCCGCGTCCCGGGTCGCGCCCTACCCGGCTCCCCACCGCCATTCGGTCGGCTTCCCCGGCCGAGGGCGTGACCCCGAGCGGGGCCGTCCCGTTCACCTGAGTGGCGGAACCGTGGCCGGGCCGCGCCGCCGCAGTGCCCCCGCCCTTTCGGAGCCCCCCACCCGGCGCCGAGCGCGCCCAAGCCGCGCCGAGCGCGGAGGAAACCGCCCCATGTCTCTGCCCACTCCGCACTCGTCTCCCGACGGCCATCGCCCGCCCCTTCGCAAGACCGGGCGGCCCCTCACGAGTCGAGACGCCCCCCCGAACCCGCGCGTGGCTGGGGACAGCGCCCGGCCCTTCTTCGCGGGAGCGGGCGGCCCCGCGGCTTCCCGGATGTCGGTGCCCTTGCCGCCCCGGACAGTGGACCTGCCACCTGTCCACACGGCCCTGATCTGTGTCGCCCTGCCAGGACTGGCGATCTCCACGGATCAGGGGCAGCTGACCGGGCGAGGCCTGGAGGGCTTCTATCGCGCGGGACGGCGGCTGCTCTCCCGTTGCCAGCTCCGCGTCGCCGGACGCGAACCGCTGGCGGTTCAGGCCCGAATGCTCACGGCCGACCGCGCCCGTTTCGTGGGGACGCTGCGCTCGTCCGCCGACGGAGGCCCGGATCCGGATGTCGTCGTCGAGCGGACACGGCACGCTGACGGCACAGAGCGGATCACTCTGCGGAGCGCGGCCTCTCGTACGCTGCGGCTGCCTGTCGAAGTCGCCCTAGGCACGGACCTCGCGGAACTGAGCTCGGTCGCCGCGGGCAGGGCCGGGCCCGAACTGCCCGCGAGCGTCCACGACTCCGGCCTGCGCTGGTCCTGTGCCACGGGGCACTCCGCCGTCACCGCCGACCCTCCACCCGTCGACGCGCTGGCCTCTGCCGGACTGCTGCGCTGGGAGTTCGAACTGCCTCCCGGCGGCACCCGGAGCGTGGAGCTGCGCGTACGACCGGATGGTGCGGTCGCCAACAGAACGGTGGGGCGCGGCGGCGCGGCGAGCCCGATCGCACAGGCCCGGGCAGCGGGCGACGACCCAAGGGCCCAGGCGCTCCTGCACACCTGCGTCGAGGATCTCCGGGCTCTCTTGTTGCGCGACCCCGGGCACCCGTCCGACACGCACCTCGCGGCCGGGGCTCCCTGGCGTTGCGGCCTGGCCCCGGCAGAAGCAATGGTCGCCGCACGGATGACGTTGCCGCTCGGAACCCGGCTCGCCCTGGGCACTCTGCGGACTCTCGCACGTACCCAACTCGCGGGCCCGCGGTCCGGCCTGATTCCCGGACCGCGCAGGGACGCGGGCCCGCACCTGCCGCCGGGTTGCACGGCCACCGAGGCGACCCTGCTGTTCCCCGTACTCCTTGCGGAGGCGCGGCGCTGGGGGCTCGAGGCAGGGGAGACCGAGGAACTTCTGCCCGCGGCCGAGCGGTGCCTCGACTGGCTGCGGACGGCTGTCGGCGACGGCATCTACTTGCCCGACTCCTTCTCCGGAGGACCGCTGCGCTCCGAGACCCAGGCGCACGCCCATCGGGCCGCACTGCTGGGCGCCGACCTGCTCGACGCGCATGGCCGGCCGGGGGGTGCGGGACTGCGGCAATGGGCCCTGGCACTGCGGACCGCGTTCCGCGAGGACTTCTGGGTCGAGGACCGGGGAGGCGGCAGACCGGCGGCCGCCCGCGCCCCGGACGGTCGCCTCGTGCCGCACCTTGCCGCGGGTGCCGCCCATCTCCTTGACACCGGTCTGCTCGGCTCCGGCGCGACGGCCCCCGGGTTGCTCGACAAGGTGCAGACCGAGCAGCTCGCCCGGCTGCTCGGAGGCCCCGTCATGGACTCTGGGTGGGGGCTGCGCAGCCTCGGGGTGAAGGAGGCGGCGTACAACCCGTTCGGCCATCGGGCCGGCGCCGTACGCGTTCAGGAGAGTGCCGTCGCCGTCGCGGGGCTGGCTGCCGCCGGCTACGAGAAGGAGGCGAGCTCCCTGTTGCGGGGCGTGCTGGCAGCCGCCGAGGCCTTCGATCACCGGCTGCCCGAGATGTACGCGGGGGAGCAGCGCGCGCAGGGCAGTGCACCGCTGCCTCATCCCGCGGCCTGCCGACCCGCGGCGACGGCCGCGGCCGCAGGTGTGCTGCTCCTCACCTCGCTCGTGGGGATCCGTCCCGACGCCCCGGCCGGGACGGTGACCCTGCGCCCGGTCCGCAGCGCTCCGCTGGGCGAGATCGGGCTCACGGGACTGCGCATCGCGGGCGCCCCCTTCTCCGTACGCGTCAGCCGGCTCGGCCTGGCCATGGTCGAGGAAGCGGCCGAGGGGCTGCAGCTGGGGGTGTGACCTTGTGCGACAAGCCTGCGGACGGAGATCGGCCACGGCTGGGGAGACCTGCACCTGAGGGAAGTGGATCAGCCGTGGAAGCGGCCGACGAAGGGCGTGTTTATCGTCAGGCAGACGACTATGATCGCGGCATGCCCTACGACCCATCGGCCTTTCCGCCCTTCGCCGTGACCGTGGACCTGGTGGTGCTGACCGTGCGCCGCCACGCTCTGTGCGCGCTGGCGGTACGGAGGGGCGAGCAGCCGTTCCAGGGGCGGTGGGCACTCCCCGGCGGCTTCGTGCGGACGGACGAGGATCTGGCGCAGGCGGCGGCGCGCGAGCTGGCCGAGGAGACCGGGCTGCGCGCCCACGACCCCTCCGCCCCCGCGCAGGACAACGGCGCACACCTGGAGCAGTTGGGGACGTACGGCGACCCCAAGCGCGATCCGCGGATGCGGGTGGTCAGCGTCGCCCATCTCGCCCTGGCCCCTGATCTGCCCGCGCCCCGAGCCGGCGGTGACGCCAACAGCGCGCGCTGGGCGCCCGTCGAGGAGTTGCTGCAACAGGGTGGTTACGGCCGTGACGGAGAGCAGGCGGCGCCTCTCGCCTTCGATCACGCGCAGATCCTCTCGGACGGTGTGGAGCGCGCCCGGTCCAAGATCGAGTACTCGTCGCTGGCGACCGCCTTCTGTCCGACCGAGTTCACCGTCGGCGAGCTGCGCCGGGTGTACGAGGCCGTGTGGGGTGTGGCGCTCGACCCGCGTAACTTCCACCGCAAGGTGACGGGCACGCCGGGCTTCCTGGTGCCCACGGGCGGTACGACCACACGCCAGGGTGGTCGCCCGGCCCAGCTTTTCCGCGCGGGCGGCGCCACGCTGCTCAATCCGCCCATGCTGCGCCCCGAGGTCTGACCAGGAGGCGGGGGAACACAGGTCAGGGCGCGCGAGCCGGAGTGGGTCCGCGGGCAACTTGAGCCTTGTCCGAGGCGAGGCCCAAGTTGCCCGAAAAACCGGACATATAGCGCTATCTTGCTTTGGGTGATCCAGGCCATCGGACTGACCAGCAACCCCCGCAAGGAGCTTCCGCCCGCCCTCGACGACGTGACCTTCGAGGCGCGCGGGGGTCGCGTCACAGCGATCGTCGGAGCCCCGGGCGCGGGCAAGACGACTGTGCTGAAGCTCATGCTCGAACTCCAACAAGGCCGCGGAATCACCTACTTCAGAGGCCGCCCACTGCACCGGATCGCGCATCCCTCGCGCGAAGTCGGGGTACTGCTGGGCGAGGTGCCCGGCCATCCGGCGCGTACCGTCCGCGGACAGCTCCGCATGCTGTGCGCCGCCGTCGGCGTGCCCGTACGGCGCGCCGACGAAGTCCTCGAAGTGGTCGGGCTCGTCAGTCTGCGTGACGAGCGCCTGGGCACGCTGTCGCGTGGCATGGACCGCCGCCTCGGTCTGGCGTGCGCACTGTTGTCCGACCCGCACACCCTCCTCCTGGACGCTCCGGCCGACGGGCTCTCCGCCCGCGAGGGCCGTTGGCTGCACGGGATTCTGCGCGCGCACGCGGCCCAGGGCGGCACGGTGCTGTTCACCACGGACGACCTCAAGGAGGCCGCGCACACCGCCGACCGGGTCGTCACGCTGGACGCGGGCCGCCTTGTCGCCGACCAGGAGGTCGCGGACTTCGCCCGCACTCGGCTGCGCCCCCGAGTGGCCGTTCGCAGCCCCTACGCCGCCCGGCTCGGTGCCCTGCTGACAAAGGAGGCCCGTACCGCGCGGCGTTCCGTCGAGATCGTGCGCGAGGACGGCAACCGGCTCTCCGTGTACGGCAGCACGTGTGCCGATGTAGGCGAGACCGCCTTCCGGCACGGCATCCTCGTACACCAACTCGCGGACGAGATCGGCGACATGGGGCCTACCGCCGCGCCACCGGCAGAGGGCGGCGCACAGGAGAGCGCTGAGCCACACGTGGCCGGGAGGCCGGCCGTGGACGCGCACTCACCTCTCCCGCCGCCCATCGCCGTACGCCAGGCGCCGAGCCCGCTGCGCCCTCTGCGCTACGAATTGCGCCGCGCCGCCGGCGTCGGCACGGGTTACCTCACCGCCGTGGCCGTTCTTGCCGTCTCGGCCCTCCTGTCCGTACTGCTTGCCAGAATCGGTCACACGCCCCAGCCGCGCCTACTGGCCGCGTGGCCACAGGAACTCCCGCTCCCGCCCGCCGCGCTCGGTGCGGGGCTGCTCGGCGCGATCGCCTTCGGCGACGAGTTCCGCCACCCCGCCCTGGCCGCGGACCGCGGCACCGTCCCCCGCCGCCTGGGACTGCTCACCGCCAAACTCCTCGTCGCCTCGGCCACCGCCCTGACGCTGGCCGTCCTCACCGTGGGATGCGACTTCGAAGTGCTCTATCTCGTCTACGGACGGGAGCTCACCGGAGTTCCCGCCGACTGGCTCACCCTGGGAGCGAGTTGGATCGGACTGGTGGTGGGCTGTGCCTGGGCGGGTGTGCTGGCCGCGGGCATCTTCCGGTCCACGACCGCCGGGCTCGCGGCGGTACTCGCCGTGCCGATCGTCGTCGTACCGCTCGTACAAAAAGCCCTGGAGGGGCCGTCTGTGCGGACCGCGGCCGGGTTCTCCGGGAGGATGCGCGAGCTGGTGCTGATGCAGTGGCCGTTCGGTGGAGAGCGGTATCTGGCGGCCGGGGTGCGGACGCTGGCTCAACCTGTCGGCGGTGCGCTGATGTTGTCGCTGACCGCTCTGCTCTGCGCATATCTGCTCACGACCCTGCGAAGCAGGGTCCGATGACGACCGCCCGCGCCCTTCCGGTTCCGTGGTGCGCACAACTCCCCGGAGAACGCCCATTTCTTTCCGATAAGGCGTCAATTGCGACGGGGTGAGCGATCACCCTTTCGTGTGCTTTTCACCAAAGACCTCAAGGGAGTTGGAGACAGCGCCGACAAAGGATCCGTGAGTACCCTTGCGCAGACCATGATGACCGCCGCCCGCTCCGCAGACTCCGGCCTGGCCGGCCCGGGCGAACTCAACCGTTACCCCTATGCCGAGGCCCCTGGTGCCGGCCGCGTGGGTCCCCCCGCGTGGGAGGGCGCGGACCCCGAGCTGGGCCGCGTGGGCCGACGCGGCACGGGCAACCGCGGACGCGGGCTGCACGGTCAACTCGTCCAGCAGCTCGGCCAGATGATCGTCTCCGGCGACCTCGGCGCGGACCGCCCGCTCGTTCCCGAGGAGATCGGCCAGCGGTTCGAGGTCTCCCGTACCGTCGTTCGTGAATCGCTCCGAGTCCTGGAGGCGAAGGGGCTGGTCAGCGCCCGCCCCAACGTCGGCACGCGGGTGCGCCCCGTCAGTGACTGGAACCTCCTCGACCCGGACATCATCGAATGGCGTGCCTTCGGGCCGCAGCGTGACGATCAGCGGCGTGAGCTGAGCGAGCTGCGCTGGACGATCGAGCCGCTCGCCGCGCGGCTCGCCGCCGGGCACGGTCGCGAGGATGTCCAGCAGCGACTCGGCGACATGGTCGAGATCATGGGCCACGCCATGGCACAGGGTGATTCGCTCACCTTCTCGCGCGCCGACGCGGAGTTCCACGCGCTGCTCATCCAGCTCGCGGGGAACCGGATGCTGGAGCACCTCTCCGGGATCGTGTCGGCCGCGCTCCAGGTCTCCGGAAACCCCGTCACCGGCTGCGACCGGCCGAACGACGCCTCTCTGGGACACCATGCCCGGATCGTCGATGCCCTTGCCGCGGCCGACGGTGCGGCGGCCGAAGCTGCCATGCGCCAACTGCTCACCGTGCATCCCGAGGTGGAGCGCGTGGTGCCCGCGCCGCGCGAGCACTGACCGCGCACCCAAGGTGACGCGGTTGGGGGCGTGTGCCCTCTCGTGGCATCGCCTGGCCGGCGAACCATCTCTCGCGGGACCCCGTCGGATCCTCCTTGGACCTGGCGGGGTCCGGCGGTGTGATGGGGCGGTGCGCTCATCGGCTGACCTTCTCTGACCGTATCTGGCCGCTTTTGCGCGCTTACGGGGTGTGACTCGGGCCACGCAGATTGGGCGTAACGCTCTTCTCGGCAGCGCGATGACCTAAGAGGTGGCAGCCGAGGAGGGAATACAGACGCCGTTTGTGGCGCTGTGCTTCTTCCCGGCCCCCGCCCGCGCCGTCGGCCCATCCCCAAGTCGGCGGTCGTCGGCTCCTGTCCGCACCGGACGGGGCCGGAAGCCGTTTTCCAACGTTCCGAGAGGTTGTTCGTGTCGGCCAGCACATCCCGTACGCTCCCGCCGGAGATCGCCGAGTCCATCTCTGTCATGGCGCTCATCGAGCGGGGAAAGGCTGAGGGGCAGATCGCCGGCGATGACGTGCGTCGGGCCTTCGAAGCTGACCAGATTCCGGCCACTCAGTGGAAGAACGTACTGCGCAGCCTCAACCAGATCCTCGAGGAAGAGGGTGTGACGCTGATGGTCAGTGCCGCGGAGCCAAAGCGCCCCCGAAAGAGCGTCGCAGCGAAGAGTCCTGCCAAGCGAACCGCCACCAAGACGGTCGCGGCGAAGACGGTGACCACCAAGAAGGCCACCGCCACCGCCGCCCCGGCAGCGCCCGCCGACGACGACTCGGCCGAGGACGCGACTGCCCAAAAGACTGCTGCCAAGAAGACGGTCGCCAAGAAGGCCGTCGCGAAGAAGACGGTCGCCAAGAAGGCTGTCGCGAAGAAGTCCACCGCCAAGAAGGACGACGCGGAGCCGGTCGACGACGAGGCGGCGGAGGAGACCCCGGGCGCCAAGTCCGAAGAGGAAGAGGAGGGGGCCGAGAACAAGGGCTTCGTCCTCTCCGACGACGACGAGGACGACGCGCCGGCCCAGCAGGTCGCCGTGGCCGGCGCCACCGCCGACCCCGTCAAGGACTACCTCAAGCAGATCGGCAAGGTCCCCCTCCTCAACGCCGAGCAGGAGGTCGAGCTCGCCAAGCGCATCGAGGCCGGCCTGTTCGCCGAGGACAAGCTCGCCAACGCCGACAAGCTCGCCCCCAAGCTCAAGCGCGAGCTGGAGATCATCGCCGAGGACGGCCGCCGCGCCAAGAACCACCTCCTGGAGGCCAACCTCCGTCTGGTGGTCTCCCTGGCCAAGCGCTACACCGGCCGCGGCATGCTCTTCCTGGACCTCATCCAGGAGGGCAACCTCGGTCTGATCCGCGCGGTCGAGAAGTTCGACTACACCAAGGGCTACAAGTTCTCCACGTACGCCACCTGGTGGATCCGCCAGGCGATCACTCGCGCCATGGCCGACCAGGCCCGCACCATCCGTATCCCGGTGCACATGGTCGAGGTCATCAACAAGCTCGCGCGCGTGCAGCGCCAGATGCTCCAGGACCTGGGCCGCGAGCCCACCCCGGAGGAGCTGGCCAAGGAACTCGACATGACCCCGGAGAAGGTCATCGAGGTCCAGAAGTACGGCCGCGAGCCCATCTCGCTGCACACCCCGCTGGGCGAGGACGGTGACAGCGAGTTCGGTGACCTCATCGAGGACTCCGAGGCCGTCGTCCCGGCCGACGCGGTCAGCTTCACGCTCCTCCAGGAACAGCTGCACTCCGTTCTCGACACCCTGTCCGAGCGCGAGGCCGGCGTCGTCTCGATGCGCTTCGGCCTCACCGACGGTCAGCCGAAGACCCTCGACGAGATCGGCAAGGTGTACGGCGTGACGCGCGAGCGGATCCGCCAGATCGAGTCCAAGACGATGTCGAAGCTGCGTCACCCGTCGCGCTCGCAGGTGCTGCGCGACTACCTCGACTAGGTCTCGGAAGTACGTCACGCAGGGCCCGGCTCCCACGGGGGAGCCGGGCCCTTTCGTGTGCGCGCGGAGTGCGAGCCCCCGCGTGCTGGATCACTCTGGGTTTTCGATGACCATCCCAGAGTGAGGAGCGCGCATGCGCCGTCCCTTTGCCTCAGCACTGGCCCTTGCGGCCGCCGCGGTCGCGATACCACTGGCGTCGCCCGCCCCGGCGGCGGCCGACAGCATCATCATCGGCGGCTTTCCGGTCGAGATCTCCCAGGCTCCCTGGACAGTGGCGCTGTCCAGCCGTGACCGGTTCGGGGGTACGCGCGCGGGCCAGTTCTGCGGCGGTGTCGTGATCGGTCCGTCCACCGTCCTGACCGCGGCCCACTGCCTGGGCGCGGACGTCATAGGGGCGCCGCCGCGGCAGGTTCGCGACCTGAAGGTCATCGCCGGCCGGGGAGACCTGCTGTCGAGCAGCGGTAAGGAGATCCCGGTGAGCAGCATGTGGGTCAATCCCGACTACGACAGCGATACGAACGCCGGGGACTTCGGCGTGCTCACCCTCGCGGCCCCGCTCCCGGAGAGCTCGGTCATCGGTATGGCGCCCTCCGGAGACGCCGCGTACAAGCCCGGTACGGCCGCCACGGTCTACGGCTGGGGCGATACGACGGGGGGCGGCGACTATGCGCGCAGTCTGCGGGCCGCGCGTGTGAGCGTGCTCCCCGATACCGCCTGCGAAGGGGCTTATCCGGGCAGCGCGGTCGGCACCTACCGGGCGGCGTCCATGCTGTGCGCCGGGGAGCTCAGGGGCGGGCGGGATGCCTGTCAGGGAGACAGCGGCGGACCGTTGGTCGCTCAGGGGCGGCTCATCGGCCTGGTGTCGTGGGGGAGCGGCTGTGGGCGCGCTGGGAGCCCTGGCGTCTACACGCGGGTCTCGGATGCCGTCCGGACGCTCGACGGGCCCCGGTGAGCCCCTGGATGGCCGCTGGGCAGGTTCCGCTGAGCCTCCGGACGGGCACCTCGACGGGTTCCGCTGAGATCCGGGCCGGTGTGGGGCGGTCGTACTCAGACCCGGGCGGGTGTTGGCCGGTTGCGCTGAGACCTGGACGGGTGCTGGGCGGTCGCGCTGAGAGACCCGGACGGGTGCTCCGCGGTCGTACTGAATCCCTGACGGGCGCTGGCCGGTCGCGCTGAGATCTGGACGGGTGTCGGCAGGTCGCGCTGAGCGTTACCTGCCAAGCGGTACGAATGCGGGCGGCCACTCCCTGTGTCCAGGGAGTGGCCGCCCGCACACCGGCCTGATGCCGGCACCCGCTCGTCGTTGATGCGAAGTGTCAGCGTTCTTCGTCGTTGACGCTTTCCGGAACGGACGTCAGTCGCTCCGTCTCGTCCTGTATCTCAGCGGCGATCTTCTTGAGTTCCGGCTCGAACTTGCGACCGTGGTGGGCGCAGAAGAGCAGTTCTCCGCCGCTCAGGAGGACGACGCGCAGATATGCCTGGGCGCCGCAACGGTCGCAGCGGTCAGCGGCCGTCAGCGGGCTCGCGGGGGTCAGAACAGTAGTCACGTCGCCTCTTCTCTAGCTCGACGAGCTGTCGTACCAGGGTCAACATCCAACCAGGCCGAAAACGTTCCCGCTCGGGGCCCTTCCTCGAAAATTTCTCTCCAGGGCGGCTGTCTGCTGCCAGGTGGCGGCGAATGGGCCGTATTGCGTGTCTTCGTGTCTTACGGGTTCGCGCTGTCTGTCAGGGTCGGTCCTCCCGGCTGGCTTGCCGGTTGTTCTTGAGGACGTGCCCGGAGCCTAAATGGTTCATGCCCCGAAGGGAACGTGATATGTACTTCACTCCATCGAGGGATCGAACACCCATGCGACCCTGGACTAGGGTGTTTTCATGCGAGGGTGGCGTTACAACGGCTCTACCAGGCCTCGGTACCCTCTGAGCGGCGACCGAAGCCCGGCCTTACCCAAAAGGGCCCCATCTGAAATTCAGCGAGGAGCGAACCGCGTGACCGCCGAGACGTCCGTGCCGTCCACAGCGTTGCTGACCGGAGCAGACCGGGACGGTTCCAACTACACCGCGCGGCACCTGCTCGTCCTCGAGGGGCTCGAGGCCGTACGCAAGCGCCCCGGCATGTACATCGGGTCGACCGACAGCCGCGGTCTGATGCACTGCCTCTGGGAGATCATCGACAACTCCGTGGACGAGGCCCTGGGCGGCTACTGCGACCACATCGAGGTGATCCTGCACGACGACGCCTCGGTGGAGGTACGGGACAACGGCCGTGGCATCCCGGTGGACGTGGAGCCCAAGACCGGCCTCTCCGGTGTCGAGGTCGTGATGACCAAGCTGCACGCCGGCGGAAAGTTCGGAGGCGGCTCGTACGCGGCCTCCGGCGGTCTTCACGGCGTCGGTGCCTCTGTGGTGAACGCGCTCTCCGCCCGCCTGGACGTCGAGGTGGACCGCAGCGGCCACACCCACGCGGTGAGCTTCCGGCGCGGCACCCCGGGAGAGTTCAAGGCGGCCGGCCCCGACGGCGCCTTCGAAGCGGCGAGCGGGATGCGCAAGATCAAGCGGATCCCCAAGACCCGCACCGGCGCGCGCGTGCGCTACTGGGCCGACCGTCAGATCTTCCTCAAGGACGCCAAGCTCTCCTTGGAGGGCCTGCACCAGCGCGCCCGCCAGACCGCCTTCCTGGTACCGGGACTGACCATCGTCGTACGCGACGAGTACGGGCTCGGCGAGGGCGGCAGCAAGGGCGAGGAGTCCTTCCGCTTCGACGGTGGCATCAGCGAGTTCTGTGAGTACCTGGCCGGCGACAAGCCTGTCTGTGACGTCCTCCGCTTCTCCGGACAGGGCAGCTTCAAGGAGACCGTCCCGGTCCTTGACGACCACGGGCAGATGACGCCGACCGAGGTCACCCGAGAGCTGGGTGTCGATGTCGCGATGCGCTGGGGCACCGGGTACGACACCACCCTGCGGTCGTTCGTGAACATCATCGCCACGCCCAAGGGCGGCACCCACGTCGCAGGCTTCGAACAGGCCGTCGCCAAGACGATGAACGAGGTGCTGCGGGCCAAGAAGCTGCTGCGCGTCGCCGAGGACGACATCGTCAAGGACGACGCGCTGGAGGGCCTGACCGTCGTCGTCACCGTGCGCCTCGCCGAGCCGCAGTTCGAGGGTCAGACCAAGGAGATCCTCGGCACCTCGGCGGCCCGCCGCATCGTGACGAACGTGGTGTCCAAGGAGCTCAAGGAGTTCCTGACCACCACGAAGCGAGACGCTGCCGCGCAGGCCCGGGTCGTCATGGAGAAGGCCGTCGCGGCCGCCCGTACGCGGATCGCGGCCCGGCAGCACAAGGACGCGCAGCGCCGGAAGACGGCCCTGGAGTCCTCCTCGCTGCCCGCCAAGCTCGCCGACTGCCGCAGCGACGACGTGGGGCGCAGCGAGCTGTTCATCGTCGAGGGCGACTCCGCGCTCGGTACGGCCAAGCTCGCCCGGAACTCCGAGTTCCAGGCGCTGCTGCCGATCCGCGGCAAGATCCTCAACGTTCAGAAGTCGTCCGTCACGGACATGCTGAAGAACGTCGAGTGCGGGGCGATCATCCAGGTCATAGGAGCCGGGTCCGGCCGGACCTTCGACATCGACGCGGCGCGCTACGGGAAGATCATTCTTCTCGTCGACGCCGATGTCGACGGTGCGCACATCCGCTGTCTGCTGCTGACGCTGTTCCAGCGCTACATGCGGCCGATGGTCGAGGCAGGGCGGGTGTTCGCGGCAGTGCCGCCGCTGCACAGGATCGAACTCAGCCAGCCCAAGAAGGGGCAGGACAAGTACATCTACACGTACTCGGACCGTGAGCTGCGGGAGACGATGCTCGAGCTCCAGCGCAAGAACGTGCGGTACAAGGACTCGATCCAGCGGTACAAGGGCCTCGGCGAGATGGATGCCGACCAGCTGGCCGAGACCACGATGGATCCGCGCCATCGGACACTGCGGCGGATCAACATCTCCGACCTGGAGTCGTCCGAGCAGGTGTTTGATCTGCTGATGGGGAATGACGTGGCTCCGCGTAAGGAGTTCATTTCCAACTCGGCGGCCACGTTGGATCGGTCTCGTATCGACGCGTAGGCGCGGCTGCTGGGCTGCGTGTGCGGGTGCGGGTGCGTGCGGTGTACCGGTGCGCGCTTTCCGGTACGTCTGGTGGGTGGGTCGGGGGCGTGCCGGTACGTCCCGCCCGTCGCCGACGGATCAGACCTCGGGCAAGGGTGCGGGGGTCCGGTGACGCGGGCGTACGCGACGGGCATCTGGGGGTACGGGCACGCCCCCTTCCGCCGTCCTTCGGCTGCGGGCCGCATCATCCACAGCCTGTGCGGTGGTTGGTTGCTTGGGGGTGGGGTGGGCTGGCGGGTGCCGCCGTTCCGATCCCCCAGCAGCTCGATGGTGCTCTCTGCCCATCGGCTTGGGCGGTCTTCATCCCGTCCGGTGCTTTCGGATGGAGGTGCCGTCCCGATTTCCCCCACCTGATTTCCCGCTCACCCCAGCCCTCACCCACCCGTGGGGTTCCGCTTTTCAGCACCGGCCCGGGGAGATCTTTCAGCCTGTCCGGCGTTTGAGGACGAGGCCGTTCAGGCCGATGGCGGGGGTCTGTGGGCGGCAGCCCCCAGGTACGGGACGGGTAGGGGCGGAGGGGGCGAAAAACGTCCTGGCCCGGCGGCGCACACATGCAGGGGGCCGGATGCCAGCCCCGTCGTGTGGGGGCTCCACCCGTGGGTGGAGGTCTGGTCCGGGCAGAGATCCACCCGCGATCCACCCGGGCTCCGATCTGCTGACCAGCAATTTTCCGTAGCGTCGAAGGCGTCGACAGCTCCCGCTGTCGGCATCCGCTCTTCCTCGTCCACGGAGGCCGTGATGTCTGGGCTGATCAACGCCTTGGCGATCTTCGCCGTTGTCGTTCTGGTGATCGTGCGCCAGTTCCGCGCGCAAAGGATCAGTGCGGACCGGCGCTGGTGGATCCTGCCCGCCGTTCTGGGTTTCATAGCTCTGCGAGAGCCGGGGCTGATCGACGCGCACCACCAGGCCGAGGCGATTCTTCTGCTTGGGGCGGAGTTGCTCATCGGCCTGGCCACCGGGGCCGGCTGGGCGTGGACCACCCGGATATGGGCGGCGCCGGACGGCTCGGTGTGGGGCAAGGGCACCAGGGCGAGCGTGGCCGTATGGATCGTCGGCATAGGTCTGCGCGTGGGTCTGTTCGGCATCGGGGCCCTGCTCGGCGTGGACCAGGACGCCACTGCCATGGTGCTGCTGGCTCTCGCTGCCACGCTGCTGATCCGCTCCGGAACTCTCGTCTGGAGGTCGCGATCCCTGCACCCGGCGAGCCCGCGGGGTGCGGCGTACGGTGACGGCGTGCCCCAGGCCCCGTGGAAGGAGCGTGTGTGACGGAGAACGTCTGGACGCGCTGGCCATCCCGCGAGGCACTCTCCCGAGCGGGAGTGGCGCGGCCCCGGCGCCTGCTCGCCTGGGCCACGCGTGTCGGCGCCCTCGGCATTCTCCTGGGGACGACCTTCACCGACAGTGAGTTGCACGGCTGGGGTGTCGCAGCGGGTGTGCTGGGAGTCGTTGCGTGCGGAGCCGCAGCATGGGCCTTCTGGCGGACCACACTCGAACACCGGCTGCTGCCCTCGCTGGGGCTGTTCGTACTGCTGCTCGGGATCGCGACAGTTGGGCAGAGTGTCGGATTCCGGGTTCCGGCCCTCGTCCTGTGGTGCGGGTGTGCGGTGAGTGGCATGGAGCGGTTGCCTCTCGCGGCAGCCCTGCCTGCCACCTCCGTGGCGCTGGGGGCGTATGCGGCGGTCAACAACGATGTCTGGCTGACCACCCTGGCCACCACGGTAGGGCTCGCCCTGGCCGGGTATGTGCTGCGCCTGGACGCGGAGGCGCGGGGGAGTGCGCAACGACTGCTGGCTCAGGAGCGCGCGGCGCACGTGGCCGAGGCGGAGTCGGCGGCGCTCGCGGAGCGGGCCCGGATCGCGCGGGAGATCCACGATGTGCTCGCGCACAGCCTCTCGGCGCAACTGGTGCACCTGGAAGCGGCCCGTCTGCTCATCGAGCGAGGTGGGGACCGGGAGACGATCCTCGAACGGGTCGTGGCGGCCCGGAGGATGGCACGCGAGGGCCTCGCCGAGACCCGGCAGGCGCTGTCCGCCCTGCGCGGCGAGATGTCCCCGGTGGAGGACTTCCTGAGCGAACTCGTCGCGACGACCGATGGTGCCGATGTCACCGTGACGGGTGAACGGCAGCTGTTGGGCGCCGAGGTTTCGCAGGCGGTGCGCAGGGTCGCGCAGGAAGCTCTGACGAACGTGCGCAAGCACGCTCCGGGCGCCAAGGTCCGGGTGCGGCTGGACTACGGCGAGCGCGAAGTGACCCTGGCCGTAAGGGACTCGGGCGGGCCGAAGGGCGAGCTCAGCGGTTCCGGCGCCGGGTACGGTCTGCTGGGCATGCGGGAGCGGGCCGAGTTGCTGGGCGGCTCCCTGGAGGCAGGGCCGGACGAGGAGGGGTTCGTGGTGACGCTGAAGGTGCCCGTATGACGGAGGAGGAAGGGAGGAAGCCGGCGCGAGTCGTGGTGGCCGACGACCAGACCGTGGTGCGCGAGGGCATCGTGATGCTGCTGGGGCTGTTGCCCGGCATCGAGGTCGTCGGGGCGGCCGGGGACGGGCACGAGGCCGTGGCTCTTGTCGCCGACCTCGCTCCGGACGTGGTGCTGATGGATCTGCGCATGCCGCGCTGCGACGGTGTCGAGGCGACCCGGCGCATCCGTGCCGAGTACCCGGGAACGCAGGTTGTCGTGCTCACCACGTACGAGGACGACGAGTCGTTGTTTCCCGCGCTCAGAGCGGGGGCTCGGGGCTATCTGACCAAGGACGCGGGAGGTGACGAGATCGTCAGAGCTGTGCGGAGCGTGCTCTCCGGGGAGGCCGGACTCTCGCCAAGCGTCCAGCGCCGGCTGCTCGAGCGCCTTTCCGAGCCGGAGCCGATTGCGCCTGCGGAGCCGCCGGACGGGCTCACCGCGCGCGAGGCCGAGGTGCTGTTGTTGATCGCCGGGGGCCTCACCAACCAGGAGATCGCCCGTGAGTTGCATGTCTCCACTGCGACGGTGAAGACCCACATCAACAACCTCTTCGCCAAGACGGGGGTCAAGGACCGTGCTCAGGCAGTCCGTTACGCCTATGGGAAGGGTCTCGTACGGCCACCGGCAGGCTGAGTCACCTGATGGAGTGAAGAGCGCGGAGAGAAGAGTCCGGGATCTTCCCGATCTGCACATCCTTGGGCACGCGGCCGAAACGGGCCGCGGACAAGGAGAGTTCGGTGGAGAAGCACGACGGTCGCGACACCGGGAAGGTCCGGTTCGACGACCCCTGGTACGACGCGCTTGCCTCCGGCTGGGGTGAGTTGGACGGCACGGGTGCGCCCGCTCCCGCCGTGCCGCCCGCGCACCCGGAGCAGGAGCGTCGGACGGGCGGGGCGGCCGACGTCTATCTGGAGGTGCAGCGCAGCGCGGCCTTCCAGGAGGTCCGCAGCCGGTACCGGAGGTTCGTGGTCCCCGGCTTCGCCGTCTTCTTCACCTGGTACGTGGGTTACGTGGTGACGGCGACGACGGCACCCGGCTTCATGGCCCGGCCCGTTGCCGGTGCGGTGAATGTGGCGATGGTCGCGGGGCTCGGACAGTTCGTCACCACCTTCCTGTTCACCTGGGCGTACGCGAGGCATGCGCGGCTGCGCAGGGACCGGGCGGCTCTCGATCTGCGCTGGGACACCCAGGAACTGACCCGGAGCGCCAGAGGTGGTGAGCGATGAGCGGCAACCATCAGACACTGGCGCTGCTGCTGTTCAGCGCGTTCGTCGTGGTGACCCTGGCGATCACGACGTGGGTGAGCCGCAACCGGCATGGTTCGGCGGAGGAGTTCTATGCCGGCGGGCGGTTGTTCTCGCCGATGGAGAATGGTTTTGCCATCTCCGGTGACTACATGTCGGCGGCGTCCTTCCTCGGCGTCACGGGTCTGATCGCGCTCTTCGGCTACGACGGGCTCCTGTACGTGGTGGGCTTTCTGGTGGCCTGGCTCGTGGTCCTCTTCCTGGTCGCCGAACTGGTGCGCAACTGCGGGCGGTTCACGCTCGCCGACGTCGTCGCGTCCCGGATGAGCGAGCGGCCGGTGCGGATCGCGGCGGGAACCTCGTCGGTGACCGTGTCCGTTCTGTATCTGGTGGCGCAGATGGTGGGAGCGGGCAGCCTGGTTGCGCTGCTGCTCGGGGGCACGAGCGAGGCGGCGCGCAACTGGACGGTGATCGGCGTCGGCGCGCTCATGGTGATCTATGTGTCGATGGGAGGGATGCGGGCCACCACGTGGATCCAGATCGTCAAGGCGGTTCTGCTGATGGGCGGGGCCATTGCCCTGACCGTGCTTGTCCTGGTCCGTTTTCACGGGGACTTCAACCAGTTGCTGCGTTCGGCGGCCGACAGAAGCGGACACGGTGACGCGTTCCTTGCTCCCGGGCTGAGGTACGGCGGGGACTGGACGGCACGGTTCGACTTCATCAGCCTGGGACTCGCCCTGGTGTTGGGCACGGCCGGGCTGCCGCACATCCTGTCGCGGTTCTACACCGTGCCGACGGCGAGGGCCGCGCGGCGTTCGGTGGTCTGGGCGATCGGCCTCATCGGGAGCTTCTACCTGATGACGTTCGTGCTGGGCTTCGGCGCGGCGGCGATCGTCGGTCCGGAAGCGGTACGCGGGTCGAACGCCGCGGGGAACACGGCCGTTCCGCTGCTGGCGCTCGATCTGGGAGGCGGCGCGAACTCGACAGGAGGAACGGTTCTGTTCGCGATCGTCGCCGCCATCGCGTTCGCCACGATCCTCGCGGTTGTCGCCGGAATCACCCTCGCGTCCTCGGCGTCCGTGGCGCACGACCTGTATGCGTCACTGCGACGAAGGCGTGCCAAGCCACGCAGCGAGGTCGCCGTGGCGCGCACCGCGGCCGTCGGTATCGGCGTGGTCGCGATCGCGCTCGGCTTGCTCGCCCGCGATCTCAACGTCGCCTTCCTGGTGGGCCTCGCCTTCGCGGTGGCCGCGTCCGCGAACCTGCCCGTGCTGCTGTACTCGCTGTTCTGGCGGGGCTTCACGACGCGCGGTGCGGTGTGGGCCGTGTACGGGGGGCTGGTGCCCGCCCTGGCGCTCGTACTGCTGTCACCCGTGGTGTCGGGGAGCCCCGAATCGCTGTTCCCGAGCGCCGACTTCCAGTACTTCCCGCTGCAGAACCCGGGCCTCGTGTCCATCCCCCTGGGCTTTCTCGCGGGCTGGCTGGGCACGGTCACCTCCGCGGAGCCGCCGGACGAGGCCAAGTACGCGGAGACCGAGGTGCGGTCGTTGACGGGCGCCGGGGCTGTCTGAGGGCGCGGCCGGCGACTTTGGGTGCGGTCGATGACTGAAGGCGCGGTCGATCAATGAGGTTGCGGCCGAAGATCGACCACGGCGTTGGTGGAGAAGAGTGGGGCCGGCCGAGCTGTCCGGCCAGGTGTGTTCTCAGGCGCGGGTCGCCCAGACGTAGCGGTGCTCCGGGCGACCCGCGTCGCCGTACTTCAGGGTCAGCCTGGCCCGCCCCGTGCGCTCCAGGAGCTTCAGATAGCGCTGGGCGGTCTGCCGGCTCAGTCCGGTCTGCTCCGCGACCTCCTGGGCCGACAGAGGGCCCTCGGACTTCACCAGGGCGCGGCGTACGAGTTCCGCGGTCGTGGGGGAGTGGCCCTTGGGCAGGTCCGCCTCCGTACTCGCCGACAGGGCGCCGAAGATCCGGTCCACCTCCGCCTGCTCGGCCTCTCCGCCGCCGTCGAGGGTGCGGCGCAGATCCGCGTACGCCTCCAGCTTCGCGCGCAGCCCCGCGAAGGCGAACGGCTTGACCAGGTACTGGAGCGCGCCCTGCCGCATCGCCGCCTGGACCGTCGAGATGTCACGGGCGGCGGTCACCATGATGACGTCGGTCTGGTGGCCGCGCCGGCGCATCTCCTGGACGACCGCCAGGCCCGTGTCGTCCGGCAGATAGTGGTCCATGAGGACCAGGTCCAGGTGGGGCAGCGCCTCCATCCGGCTCAGCGCCTCGGCCGCGCTGTGGGCCTCGCCCGCCACATGGAAGCCCGGCACCTTCGCCACGTACGCGGCGTTGACCCGCGCGACCCGTATGTCGTCGTCCACGACCAGGACCTCGATCATCGCGACCCTTCCTTGACAGCCGTGGCATCCGTGGCAGCGGTGGTGACGGCGGCGGATTCCGGAGGCTGGTGCGGCTCGGGCACGGGCCGCGGGCCTGTCGCCGGCGCGAGACCCGCGTCCGGGGTGTGGCCTACAGCAGGTGCGTGGCCGGTGTCCGGCGCATGACCTGCATCGGACACCGCAAGACCCGTATCGACCGTCCGACCTGCGTCCGGTGCGGAACCCGACTCCGGCTCGAACCCCGGTTCCCTGAGTGCCTCCGGCAGTACGACGGTGAACTCGGCGCCCCCGCCGTCGGCCTCGGCCACCTGCGCGCTGCCGCCCTGCCGTTCGGCGAGTCGGCGCACAAGAGGGAGACCGATTCCGCGCTTGCCGTGCGCGGGGGGCTTCTTGGTGGACCATCCGTCGGTGAAGATCAGTTCCCACCGATCCTCCGGGATCCCGGGCCCGGTGTCCCGTACTCGCAGCACGGCGGTACGCCCCTCGGCGCGCAATTCGACCTCCACGCGCGCGTGGGGCGTGCCCGCGACGGCGTCGAGCGCGTTGTCGACCAGGTTGCCGACGACGGTGACCAGTCCCCCCGGATCCACCAGCCGATCCGGCAGGAGAGTCGCGTCCGAGATCCACAGGGCCACGCCGCGCTCGGCCGCGACGGAGGACTTGCCGACCAACAGGGCGGCGAGCAGCGGATCGTGGACCTTCTCGGTGACCTGTTCGGCGGTGACCCTGTGGTCCCCGAATACCTCGCCGACGAACTCCTTGGCGTCGTCGTACATCTCCAGTTCGAGCAGCCCCAGGAGTGTGTGCATCCGGTTGGCGTGCTCGTGGTCCTGGGCGCGCAGGGCGTCGATCAGGCCGTGTGTGGAGTCGAGTTCGCGGCCGAGCTGCTCCACCTCGGTGCGGTCGCGCAGCGTGGCCACGGCGCCGCCGTCGTCCGTGGGCATGCGGTTGGCGACCAGCACGCGCTCGCCGCGGACGGTGAGCAGGTCGGTGCCGGTGACACGGCCGGCCAGCACATCGGTCGTACGGCCCGGTCCGAGCGCGTCGTCGAGCGGCCTGCCGATGGCCTCCCCGTCGAGCCCCAGCAGCCGCTGCGCCTCGTCGTTGAGGAGGCGTACGCGGCCGCCGCGGTCCAGCGCGACGACGCCCTCACGTATGCCGTGCAGCATCGCCTCGCGCTCCGCGAGCAGCGCCGCGATGTCGGAGAAGGCCAGGTCACGGGTCTGTCGCTGGACGCGGCGGGAGATCAGATACGCGGCCAGCGCACCGACGGCCAGAGCTCCGCCCGCGTACGCCAGCAGTCCGGGGATCGCGTGGATCAGCCTGGCCCGCACGCTGTCGTACTCGATGCCGACCGAGATCGCGCCGACGATGTCGCCGTCGGCGTCCCGCAGCGGCACCTTGCCGCGGGCGGAGCGGCCGAGCGTCCCGTCGTCGATCTCCATGACGTCCTTGCCGGCCAGGGCCTGGCTGGGGTCGGTCGAGACGACCTTGCCGATCTGCGTGGTGTCGGTGTGCGACCAGCGCACACCGTCCGTGTTCATCACCACCACGTACTCGGCCCCGCTGGCCTTCCGGATCCGCTCCGCCTCGGCCTGTACGGGCCCGTCCACGGACGGCCGTGTCGTCTGGAGGTCCTCGGCGATCTGCGGCTGGACGGCCGTGGTCTGCGCGATCGCGAGCGCGCGGCGCATCGCCTGGTCGTCCAGCTGTGCGCTGAGCGGGGCGAGGAACAGCCCGGTCGCGAGCACGGCGACCCCGGCGGCGATCGCCACCTGCATCAGCAGTACCTGCGAGAACACCCGCCGCGGCAGACCGAGGCGCAGTCGTCGTACGGGGGGAGTGGGGCTCATGGCTATGACGGTACGGCGGGAAGTGGGGTCTGCCGTAGGGGGGTGTGGCGTGGATCTCCTGATCGCCGCCGCGTGTGGGAGACGTGGCGGGCGCGGTGGGGCACGCGGCCGCCGGTCGTGGCGCTGATCAGCAGGGCAGGGCAAGCGCGGCCGGGATCAGTTCCCGTACCGCCACCACGTCCATCCGGGCCGGTGATCCCAGGGCCGAGCCGCAGCTCTCGGGGCGGGGCGGGAGCGAGGCGCCCCGGGCGACGACGACGCGCCACACACGGCCGTCGGTGTGGGCGACGGTCACCTCCCAGCGCGGCGCCTCGCCGTCCGTGCGGACGACGCTCAGGGCGTTCGCGGCGTACTCACGGGAAACCGTACGTACGGCCAGCTCGGCCGCCTGTCCGGGCCTCTCCCAGGCGGAGTTCCCGCGGCAGCCCTCGGTGACCACACGCCCTTCCTGGACGCCTTGAAGGATCTCCTTGACGGCGTGGGCCTCCGCCCGCCCGTACGCGTATCCGTACGGCAGGACGAGCAGGGTGGGCGAGAAGCGGTGACCGCCGAGGTGGGTGACCTCCCAGGCGCCGTCCACGCCGGAGGCGGCGAGCTCGGCGGCGAGGGGGCGGCCGAGCAGGGCGCAGCAGCGGTCGCGCTTGCCGTTGGTGCAGACGAGGGCGAGTGGGCCACCGGTGTGGGGCCGACCCCCAAGAGCGGCGTCGAAGGTGTGATGGTCGCCCATACCAAGCGCGGTGAAGTCGAGGTTGAGCAACTGCTCCGGGTCGCACGTTGTGGCGTTGTGCAGCCATACGTTTCCCGGAGTGGTGTGGGCCGCATACACCTGGCGTTCGGCCGGCGGGCCGAAGTCGGCGTGCCGTCCGGGGCGCCGGATGAGTGCGATCCGTACGCCGGTGCCCGCCGCAGCGGCTTCTAGGGCGCGGCCGAGCGCGGGGTCCAGGTGGCTCGAAGTGAGCGCCTTGGCACCCCAGGGACCGGGCTGTTCGAGCAGCAGCCATGTCCTTGCGGTGGCCGCGGTCCCCGCCAGGGGCTCGTCGAGGTGGCGGGACGCGGTCGTGCACGTACTCACAGAGGTGAGCCTAACCTGACTTCGGGCGGGGCGACTTCCGGCCCCGGCACGGGGGCGCACATAGGGCGCGTTCAGCGCGCGTCAGCGTGCGGGGGCCGCTCACCCCGGGAGCGGCTGCGGCGGCCGCGCGCCCACGTACCGACCGCTGGGACGCATACGCAAGGGGCGCTCCCCGTACTCCTCCAGGATGTGGGCGATCCAGCCCGCCGTACGGGCGATGGCGAAGACCGTCTCGCCCGCCGAGGCTGGCATGCCGGAGGCGACCGTCAGGACGGCCAGCGCCAGGTCGACGTTGGCGTGCAGCGGCCTGTGGCGAGCGGTGGTGGCCACGATGTCGTGAGCCGCTGCCAGTGCGGGGGCCGCGCCGGGAACCACCTCCAGGAGGGTGAAAAGGGCACGCGCGCGCGGGTCCTCGCCGAGGTAGAGCCGGTGGCCGAGCCCCGGGACGCGACGTCCGGCGCGCAGTTCGTCCGCGACCACGGGGGCCGCGGTGCCCTGTTCCAGGACGTCGAGAAGCAGCCGGTGCGCGAGCCCGCTGGCCGCGCCGTGCAGGGGGCCTTCCAGGACGCCCAAGCCCGCCGACACGGCCGCGTACACGTGCGCCCGGGCGGACGCGGCGACCCGGACAGCGAGCGTCGAGGCGGCCAGGTCGTGGTCGATCAGCAGTCCAAGTGCCACGTCCAGCGCGCGAAGTGAGGCTTCGTCAGGCGTACGGCCGCTGAGTCGTGTCCACAGGCGGTGGGCCAGCGGGCCGTCGTCCCGGGGGTCGTACCGCATCGGGGGCAGGGCAGCGACGAGGGTGGGGATGAGGGTGCGCGCAGTGCCCAGGACGGCGTTCTCGGAGAGGTCGAAGCGCAGCGGGTCGTTTGCCGAGGCGGCGATCGCCGCGACCCGCAGCCGGTCCGTGGGGCCGCTGTGCTCGGGAAGCGTGTCGACCGCGTGGCGGGCGGCGGCGACGGCTGCCTCCGGCGCGCTGAACAGGACGCCGGGACGCAGCTCTCCGGTCCACAGCCACTCGGCGATCTCCTCGTAGGAGTGCCGTGCCGCCAGTTCGATCGCGTCGACCCCGCGGTAGTAGTACCGATCGTCGGCGATCAGAGTGATGCCAGTACGGACGGACAGCTCGCCGCCGGTGCTCGAACTTCCGCCGGTGTCACGCCTGTTGCGCCGGGCGAGCGCCGTCACCTCCTCGGCGTCGAACGTGCTTCCACGGCCGTCGGGTCCGCGCCGGCTGCCGAGCTGACCGCGGCTCACATACGCGTACACCGTCTCAGGCTTCACGCCGAGCAGCTCTGCGGTCTCCTTGGTGCTGAGCCTTGGGCCCTCGTTTCCTGGTACCGCTTCTTGATCCCTCATATGTGCCACCGTATCCATGGATCGACATCTTGATTCAATCAATATTGACAGAGATTGCATCAAGACTGGACAGTCGGATCAAGTCCAGGGAGGAAACATGCCGATCAACCGGGCCGCGAACACCCCCGTCGACGTACCGCGAGGACTCGCGGGCGTCGTCGTCACCGACACCGAGCTGGGTGATGTCAGGGGGTTGGAGGGCTTCTACCACTACCGCCAGTACTCGGCCGTCGAACTCGCCCGGTCGCGCGGCTTCGAGGACGTCTGGCATCTGATGGTCCACGGCGAACTGCCGGACGCGGGACAGCGCGCCGCGTTCGCCGGGCGGACCGCTGAGCTGCGAAGGCTGCCTGACGACGTGCGTGCCGCACTGCCCGCGATCGCTGAGGCGACCGGCCATTCCGGGCCGCTCGCCGGGCTGCGCACCGCACTGTCCTTGCTCGGAGCCTCGCTGGAGTTCCGGCCCCTGTACGACATTGACGCCGGCCTGCGTCGCGCGGACGCCCTCGCTGCGTGCGCAGCCGTGCCCACTCTGCTCACCGCCCTGTACCGGCTGGGGCAAGGCCTGGAACCGCTGGAGCCACGTGAGGACCTCGCGTACGCCGCCAACTACCTCTACATGTTGACTGGTTCGGAGCCAGACGTTGCGTGTGCGAGGGCGATCGAGCAATACCTCATCTCAACCATTGACCACGGATTCAATGCATCAACCTTCACTGCGCGGGTGATCGCGTCGACCGGCGCGGATGTGGCGGCCTGCCTGGTCGGCGCCGTAGGAGCCCTCTCAGGTCCCCTCCATGGCGGCGCCCCGAGCCGCGCCCTGGACACCCTCGATGCGATCGGCACCCCCGACCGCATCGACCCGTGGATCCGCGAACGAGTACTCGCCGGCGGACGCATCATGGGCTTCGGCCACCCCGTCTACCGCACGGCAGACCCCCGTTCGCGGATGCTCCGCGACATCGCGCGTCAGTTCGGCGGCCCGATGGTCGACTTCGCGGTAGAGGTCGAACGCCAGGTGGAACAGATCCTGGCCGAGCTCAAGCCCGGCCGCGAGCTGCACACCAACGTGGAGTTCTACGCCGGCGTGGTCATGGAGCTCTGTGGCCTGCCCCGCGAGATGTTCACGCCCACCTTCGCCGCCGCCCGCGTGGTCGGCTGGAGCGGCAACATCCTGGAACAGGCGGAGGACTCGAAAATCATTCGACCCGCGGCTCGGTATGTGGGGCCGGGTGCGCCTGTGGCGGTGCCGCACCTGGCCTGACCGACGCCTTTGGCGGACCGAGTCCCGGGAGAAGAACCGGGAGGGGCTCGGCACCCCCCATCTGGTGCCGAGCCACGAAATTCACCTCAGCGCCCAACCATGCTGCGGTGTCGTCAGATCTCCGGGATGTCGGCCTTCGCGCGCACCAGCGTTTCGCGGCTGATGACGACGATGCGTTCGTAGTCCGCACGAGCGGCGTCGGCAGGCAACTCCTGGTCGAGTGCTTCTGTGGCCTCTGTGCCGATGACGGCGAAGCTTCCGTCGCTCAGTTCGAAGATGTCAGGACAGGTTTGCCCGGTGAGGCTGCCTCGCTGCTGCGGCGGCACGCCAAGGCGTCGTTCGATTTTCACCTGTTGTCGACCTTCCCTGTATGCGGGTTCTGGCGCAGGCCTGGTCTTGGCTACCCCTGACGGGGCTGCGCCGGGTAGCACGCGGGACGCGTCAAGGCCTGGTGAGACCACGGGAATGTCGGCCTTGGCGCAAATCAGGGTCTCGCGGGTGAGCAGCACGATGCTCCCGTCCTCGCCACGAGTTGCGTCGGCGGGGAGCAGAGCCTCCAGCGTTTCCGTGGCATTCGTGCCGATTACCGCGAAGTTCCCGTCGGCCAATTCGAAGATATCCGGGCAATTCTGCCCGGATACACTCCCTCGAAGGCTCGGAGGAGTACCCAGCCGACGGTTGATCTGACTCACTGTTCAAGTTCCCCTTGGTCTCAAGGCCTGGGCGGCTGCGCGCTGTGGCTGCGCGGCGCGATGCGGCCCTGTGGGGCTGCTACCTCGACGACCGGCGGCATGGAGCGACTGTTCGGTGGGGGTGACCCTTTCGCGATCGCGTGCAGTCAACCCTGTTGGCAACAGCAGCAACGGCTCAATTTGCGAGTTCGTTATCGCCCGACGGTGTGATCCCTCGGAACAGTGACGTGATTCCCCGGCGCGCGGGAGAGACGGGCGGCGCGCCGAGAGCGGCACTACTCGGCCGGTGGCTCCCCCACCACCCACCACTCGTCGATGTCCGTCTCCTCGAGTTGGCGCAGGAGGTCGTCAACCATGCGTCCCAGCTCGGCCTCCTCGGAGGTGTCGATCAGGGTCGCCCGGTGCGGCCTGGTGGCGTACCAGTACTCACGGAAGATGCGGTTCTGCAGGATGCCGCGGACGAAGCCGAAGAACTCCTCCCGGCTTATGTTTCCGATTTGGTAGTAGCAGAGCGCATTGGTGTAAAGGGCGTTGGCGAAGAGAAACTGGCGCTGCTTCCTTGGCGAGACGGCCTCGTCGTAGGTGTCCAACACCTCGGCCAGCTCGGGGTCGTCCATGGCCTTGCTCAACAGCTCCCAGTGCAGGCGCTGTTGGAGGGCGCGATTGGTGTCGCGCTGGGTCTGCGCCTGCTGCTCCAGGTACTCGATGCGGACACGTAATGAGTCGAGTGCGTGCCGCTGTGCCGCCAGCGTGGCGAGGGCTCCTGTCGCCAGGCTCATCGCTGCTGTGGCGACGGCACGCAAGCCCCGTATGCCAGACCTCTGTGTGGCCATGTCAACCCCCGATTTAGGCGACCGTCCGCCGGTCATCAGGTGTGGGTCGACTGGTGGGGACCGGCGAGCGAGTGGGCGGCGCGCTTGCCGTCTCCCAATTTTGCCGAGCGGCTCTGATCGGCAGGGAGGCGGAGAGGAGGCGCACGGAGGGAAGTGCGGGTCGCGTTTCTCGGCGCCTTGTCCAACGTGTGCCCTGCGAGCGCCGCCAACAATCGTTCACTTCGCGGCGATTCCTCCCACTCGTATCCTGGGTCGGCATTCATTCCTCGTACGAGTGCCGGTGCGTGAGCCGCACGCGTACGGGAGCCCGTTCCGAGCCGGTGCACGCGCCGGTGTGAAAGAGGTCGCCCGTTGAGCCAGCCCACTCCGCAGCCGGTCCCGAGCAAGCAGCCCGCGGTCGAGGAGGCCGCCGCGCGGCAGATCCCGGTCATCGTCCTCGCCGGTTTCCTGGGCTCCGGCAAGACCACCCTGCTCAACCACCTCCTGCACCGCGGCGGAGGCAGCCGGATCGGGGCCGTCGTCAATGACTTCGGCTCGATCGAGATCGATGCGATGGCGGTGGCCGGGGCGCTGGGGGACTCGACCGTCTCGCTGGGCAACGGGTGCCTGTGCTGTGCCGTCGACGCGAGTGAACTCGACGTCTATCTGGGGCGGCTCGCCCAGCCCTCGGCCCGTATCGACGTCATCGTGATCGAGGCGAGTGGGCTCGCCGAGCCTGAGGAGCTCGTACGGATGGTGCTCGCGAGTGAGCATCCGCGGATCGTGTACGGCGGGCTCGTCGAGGTCGTCGACGCCGCCGAGTTCGACGGTACGCGTGAGAAGCATCCCGAGATCGACCGGCATCTCGGCCTCGCGGATCTCGTCGTCGTCAACAAGATCGACCGGGCGGCGGAAGGCGAGGACGAGCGGGTGCTCCGCGTCGTTCGCGAACTCGCCGGGCCTGCCGCCGTCGTACCCGCCAGCTATGGCCGGATCGATCCCGAGTTCCTCTTCGACTGCCGGCCGACCGAGGAGCGCATCGGGCAGTTGTCCTTCGACGATCTCCACCAACACGAAGAACCCGACCACGCCCGTCACCTCCACTCCGCCTACGAATCCCTCGCCCTCACCTCCGAAGTCCCGCTCAGCCCGCGGCGGTTGATGGAGTTCCTCGACAGCAGGCCCGAGGGGCTCTACCGCATCAAGGGGTACGTCGATTTCGGCGCCCACGACCGCGGCAACCGCTATGCCGTGCACGCCGTCGGACGGTTCCTGCGCTTCTACCCGGAACCCTGGCCCCGTGCCGGCGAGCGGCTCAGCCAACTCGTCCTCATCGGCTCGGGCATCGACACGGCCGCCCTGGCCAAGGAACTGGAGGCGTGCAAGGAGGACGCCCCACACGCCGACGAGCACGGCATGTGGGGCGTCCTCCGCTACGTACAGGACAAGGATTCCGAATAGCCGGGCCCGTCTGCACCGGGCCCGGCTACACCGGGCCTGCCACCACGCCCACCGTCTTGGCCAGTGACACACCCGAGCCGTCACGGCGCGGGTCCATCTCCGGCAGCTCGGCCGGTGTGCCGTTCTTCTGCGCGGCCCGTGCCGGTGCCGGGCCTGCCCAGCCGAGCGAAAGGCAGTCCTCGCCCTTCAGGAAGCGCTGGCAGCGCACGCCGCCCGTGGCGCGGCCCTTGCGCGGGTACTGGTCGAACGGGGTCAGCTTGGCCGTCGTCTGGACGGAGTCGTCCAGGGTGCCGCGCGAACCGGCGACCGTGAAGACCACCGCGTCCACCGCCGGGTCGACCACCGTGAAGGAGATCACCTTCGCGCCGTCGACGAGCTTGATGCCCGCCATACCTCCCGCCGCCCGGCCCTGCGGGCGGACCTGCGAGGACTGGTAGCGCAGCAACTGGGCGTCGTCCGTGATGAAGACCAGGTCCTCCTCGCCGGTGCGCAGCTCGGCCGCGCCGACGATCCGGTCGCCTTCCTTGAGGGTGATGACCTCCAACTCGTCCTTGTTCGAGGGGTAGTCGGGGACCACACGCTTCACCACGCCCTGCTCCGTGCCGATCGCAAGACCCGGTGACGACTCGTCGAGCGTCGTCAGGCAGATCACCGTCTCGTCCGCCTCCAGGGAGGACAGGAACTCCGAGATCGGGGCGCCTCCGGAGAGGTTGGGCGCGGACGCCGTCCCCGGCAGCTGCGGGAGGTCGATCACGTTCAGCCGCAGCAGCCGGCCCGACGAGATGACCGCGCCGATCTCGCCGCGGGCCGTGGCGGGCACCGCGGAGACGATCAGGTCGTGCTTGGCGCGCTTGTCCTCCTCGGCCTCTCCGAAGGGGTCCCCATTGGCCGTACGGGCAAGCAGGCCCGTGGAGGACAGCAGGACCCGGCACGGGTCGTCCGCCACCTGGAGCGGGACCGTGGCGGCGGTGGCGCCCGCGGACTCCAGCAGGACCGTGCGCCGGTCGGTGCCGAACTTCTTGGCCACCGCGGCCAGTTCGGTGGAGACCAGCTTGCGCAGCTCCGTGTCCGAATCCAGGATGCCGGTCAGCTCGTCGATCTCGCCGTTGAGCCGGTCGCGCTCCGACTCCAGCTCGATGCGGTCGAACCGGGTCAGCCGGCGCAGCGGCGTGTCCAGGATGTACTGCGTCTGGATCTCGCTGAGCGAGAAGCGCTCGATCAGACGCTCCTTCGCCTGTGCCGAGTTGTCGCTGGAGCGGATGAGGCGGATGACCTCGTCGATGTCGATCAGGGCGACGAGGAGGCCCTCGACCAGGTGCAGCCGGTCGCGCTTCTTGGTGCGGCGGTACTCGCTGCGGCGGCGTACGACGTTGAAGCGGTGGTCGAGATAGACCTCAAGAAGCTCCTTGAGGCCCAGGGTGAGGGGCTGACCGTCAACCAGCGCCACGTTGTTGATACCGAAGGACTCCTCCATCGGCGTCAGCTTGTAGAGCTGCTCCAGGACCGCTTCCGGCACGAAGCCGTTCTTGACCTCGATGACCAGACGCAGACCGTGCATACGGTCCGTGAGGTCCTTCACATCGGCGATGCCCTGCAACTTCTTCGCGCCGACCAGGTCCTTGATCTTCGCGATCACCTTCTCCGGGCCGACGGAGAAGGGCAGTTCGGTGACGACGAGGCCCTTGCGCCGGGCCGACACGTCCTCCACCGACACCGTGGCGCGGATCTTGAAGGTGCCACGGCCGTTCTCGTACGCGTCCCTGATCCCGGAGAGGCCGACGATCCGGCCGCCGGTCGGCAGGTCGGGGCCCGGGACGTACTTCATCAGCGTGTCCAGGTCGGCGCCCGGGTAGCGGATCAGGTGGCGGGCGGCCGCGATGACCTCGCCGAGGTTGTGCGGCGGCATGTTCGTGGCCATGCCGACTGCGATGCCGGACGCGCCGTTGACCAGCAGGTTCGGGTAAGCCGCCGGGAGGACGCCCGGTTCCTGCTCCTGGCCGTCGTAGTTCGGCGAGAAGTCGACCGTGTCCTCTTCGATGGACTCGGTCATGAGTGACGTGGCGTCGGCCATCCGGCACTCGGTGTAACGCATCGCGGCCGGCGGGTCGTCGTTGCCGAGCGAACCGAAGTTGCCGTGGCCGTCGACCAGAGGCAGGCGCATCGAGAAGGGCTGGGCCAGGCGCACCAACGCGTCGTAGATCGACGCGTCGCCGTGCGGGTGGAGCTTACCCATGACTTCGCCGACGACGCGGGCGCACTTCACATAGCCACGGTCGGGGCGCAGGCCCATCTCGTTCATCTGATAGACGATGCGACGGTGCACCGGCTTGAGGCCGTCGCGGGCGTCCGGCAGGGCTCGGGAGTAGATGACCGAGTACGCGTACTCGAGGAAGGAGCCCTGCATCTCGTCGACGACGTCGATGTCGAGGATGCGCTCCTCGAAGTCGGCGTTGTCATCGGGTCGCGGGGTCTTCGTGCTGCGGCGGGCCATCGCTGCTGCGGCTCCTTCACAGTCTCTGCCGGGGCATGAGCGGGTTCTGACGCGCACCATTGTGGACCGCGCCACTGACAACGCGGACCACGACCCGTCTGTTGAGGGTCTTTGCGGGCCGATCAGAGGGGCTTTCGCCGTATCCGAGCCGAGCTCCGGGCGTACGGGAGCGGTACGCGTCCGCCCCTCTCCCCGTACGAGATCCGTACGCCGATTCTCGCTCTCGGCGTACGAGGTGCGGGAACTTCGCCAGCTGTCCGCACGCTTGCATACAGTGGCAGGACCGACAGGAAATCCGTAGTTTTCCGCGATCGAAGGGACGTACATGCCCATGGGTCACACGGCCACAGCTGAGGCAGGCTCCGGCGGGCTGACAGCGACCGAGCACCGCCTGGCCAACGGCCTGCGCGTGGTGCTCTCCGAGGACCACCTGACCCCGGTCGCCGCGGTGTGCCTCTGGTACGACGTCGGCTCGCGCCACGAGGTCAAGGGGCGTACCGGCCTCGCCCACCTCTTCGAGCACCTGATGTTCCAGGGCTCGGGCCAGGTGAAGGGCAACGGCCACTTCGAGCTGGTCCAGGGAGCCGGTGGTTCGCTGAACGGCACCACCAGCTTCGAGCGCACCAACTACTTCGAGACCATGCCCACGCACCAGCTGGAGCTCGCCCTCTGGCTGGAGGCCGACCGCATGGGCTCGCTGCTCGCCGCGCTCGACGAGGAGTCCATGGAGAACCAGCGGGACGTCGTCAAGAACGAGCGGCGCCAGCGCTACGACAACGTCCCCTACGGGACCGCGTTCGAGAAGCTGACCGCGCTCGCGTACCCCGAGGGTCACCCGTACCACCACACGCCGATCGGGTCGATGGCCGACCTGGACGCGGCCACCCTGGAGGACGCCCGCGCGTTCTTCCGCACTTACTACGCGCCCAACAACGCGGTGCTGTCGGTCGTCGGGGACATCGACCCCGAGCAGACCCTCGCCTGGGTCGAGAGGTACTTCGGCTCGATCGCCGGGCACGACGGCAAGCCCGCGCCGCGTGACGGCGCCCTGCCGGACACCATCGGCGAGGAACTGCGCGAGGTCCTTGAAGAAGAGGTCCCCTCACGCGCGTTGATGGCCGCCTACCGGCTTCCGGAGGACGGCACGCGCGCGAGTGACGCGGCCGACCTGGCGCTCACCGTCCTCGGCGGCGGCGAGTCGTCCCGGCTCTACAACCGGCTCGTACGCCGCGACCGCACCGCCGTGGCGGCCGGGTTCGGCCTGCTGCGGCTCGCCGGAGCGCCCTCCCTGGGGTGGCTCGACGTGAAAACCTCCGGTGACTTCGAGATCCCCGTCATCGAGGCCGCCGTGGACGAGGAGCTCGCCCGGTTCGCCGAGGAGGGCCCCACCGCCGAGGAGATGGAGCGCGCCCAGGCCCAGTTGGAGCGCGAGTGGCTGGACCGGCTCGGCACGGTCGCGGGCCGCGCCGACGAACTGTGCCGATACGCCGTCCTGTTCGGCGACCCACAGCTCGCCCTGACCGCCGTACAGCGCGTCCTGGACATCACCGCCGAGGAGGTCCAGGAGGTCGCCAAGTCCCGCCTGCGCCCCGACAACCGCGCGGTGCTCGTCTACGAACCGATCGCCGCTGAAGACGCCGAAGACGCTGAAGACACCGACGAGGAGGCGGCGAAGTGACCGAGCTCGCCACCATGGAGTTCCACCCCCAGCCACAGGCCGGCGAGGCCAGGCCGTGGGCCTTTCCCGCACCGGACAGGGGCACCCTGGGCAACGGCCTGACCGTGCTGCGCTGCCACCGCCCCGGCCAGCAGGTCGTCGCCGTGGAGGTGCTGCTCGCCGCGCCGCTGGATGCCGAGCCCGCGGGCCTCGACGGTATCGCCACGATCATGGCGCGGGCCTTCTCCGAAGGCACCGACAAGCTCTCCGCCGAGGAGTTCGCCGCAGAGCTGGAGCGCTGCGGCGCCACGCTCGACGCGTACGCCGACCACCCCGGCGTACGTCTGTCGCTCGAAGTCCCCGTATCACGCCTCTCCAAGGCGCTCGATCTGCTCGCCGACGCCCTGAGGGCACCGGCGTTCGCCGACAGCGAGGTCGAGCGGCTGGTGCGCAATCGACTGGACGAGATCCCGCACGAGACCGCCAACCCGGGCCGCCGCGCCGCGAAGGAGCTCTCCAAGGAGCTGTTCCCGGCCACATCGCGCATGTCGCGCCCGCGCCAGGGCACCGAGGAGACGGTCACGGCGATCGACTCGGCAGGCGTACGCGCCTTCTACGAGAAGCATGTGCGCCCCGCCACGGCCACCGCGGTGATCGTCGGCGACCTCACCGGAGTCGACCTCGACGCGCTGCTCGCCGACACGCTCGGCGCTTGGACCGGCTCGTCCGCCGAGCCGCTCCCCGTGCCGCCGGCGACCGCCGACGACACCGGCCGGGTCGTCATCGTGGACCGCCCCGGCGCCGTCCAGACCCAGCTGCTCATCGGCCGTGTCGGCGCCGACCGGCACGAGCGTGTGTGGCCCGCCCAGGTCCTCGGCACGTACTGCCTCGGCGGCACCCTCACCTCGCGCCTGGACCGCGTCCTGCGCGAGGAAAAGGGTTACACCTACGGTGTGCGGGCGTTCGGCCAGGTGCTGCGCTCGGCCCCGGACGGTACGGGCATCGCGATGCTCGCCATCAGCGGCTCCGTGGACACCCCGAACACCGGCCCCGCGCTCGACGACCTCTGGAAGGTGCTGCGGACTCTTGCCGCAGAGGGCCTGACGGACGCCGAGCGTGATGTCGCCGTACAGAACCTGGTGGGCGTGGCGCCCCTCAAGTTCGAGACGGCGGCGGCCGTCGCGGGCACGCTGGCCGACCAGGTCGAGCAGCATCTGCCGGACGACTACCAGGCGACGCTGTACCGGCAGCTCGCCGCCACCGGCACGGTGGAGGCCACCGCCGCCGCCGTGAGCGCCTTCCCCGTGGACCGTCTGGTCACCGTCCTGGTGGGCGACGCCGCGCAGATCGAGGAGCCCGTCAAGGCCCTCGGAATCGGTGAAGTGAGCGTCGTTCCGGCGGAGTAGAACAGCAGCTCCCCTGGGGGCCCAGGAGACCACAGAGTCTCCTGGGCCCCCATTTGTCCGTATTGATAGGGAGGTTGCCTGTCTGCCCTGTGGCATGCGCTACAAAAGGCGTGATCCGTTTGTTGATTGAAAGATGTCCCGTTTAGCGTCGGTCCGGCTGTTCGTCAGGCAGTGCGCCGCGCCCGCGGCACCGGACAGTCATCGCCGAGTCCCCGTACGGCGCGAGCCAGGGGAGCCGGGGACCCATACGTAGTCCCTGGGGTGAATCGGACGCCCTCTTCGGAGGTGGTCCGTAGGAGACCTTCCTGCTCCGAACCCGTCAGCTAACCCGGTAGGCGAGAAGGAAGGAAAGGATCAGCCCCTACATGGCGTTCACCTGTGGCACAGGCAGGCACCGTCGCCCGGGCCGCGTGAAGCGCACGACCACGAACGCCCTCGGCGTCGCGGCGCTCACCACGACCGGTGTCCTCGGCACCCTGGCCGCCCCGGCGCTCGCCGCGGACAACTCCGTCGAGCAGACCGGTCTGACCCAGGCCGTCGAGATCGGTGACTCGATCGCCGACCAGATCGACGCGCAGGCCGCCGCCCAGCAGCAGGCCGCCGACGAGGCCGCCGCGCAGAAGAAGGCCGATGCGGCCGCCGAGAAGAAGGCCGAGGAGGAGCGCGAGGCCAAGGAACGCGCCGCCCGCGCGGCCGAGCGCAAGCGCCTCAACACCTTCGTCGCGCCGATCACCGGCTCGTACATCTCCACCGGCTACAAGACCGGCGGCAGCCTCTGGTCGTCCGGCAGTCACACCGGCGTCGACTTCCACGCCGCGTCCGGGACCTCGGTCCACGCGGTCGGCTCCGGCACGGTCGTCACGGCCGGCTGGGGCGGCGCCTACGGCAACCAGATCGTCCTCAGGATGAACGACGGTACCTACACGATGTACGGCCACCTGTCGTCCATCGGTGTCTCGGTGGGCCAGACGGTCACCCCGGGGCAGCAGATAGGCCTCTCCGGGGCCACCGGCAACACCACCGGGCCGCACCTCCACTTCGAGGCCCGCACGACCGCCGAGTACGGCTCGGACATCGACCCCGTCGCATACCTCCGCTCGCACGGCGTGAACGTTTGACACGGGCGCGGCGTGTGAACGTCCGATCACTCGCATAGGTACTTCACAAGGTCCCGGCCCGAACGAGCCGGGACCTTGTCGTTTCGAACCGTTTCGAACGACTACCTGTCCAAAAAATATCCATGGATTTCGGTCCGCCATCGGAAATTCCGAGTCTCTGCAATAGAGTCACTGAACAAGCGCCAATCGACGGCGTTTCACGGGGATTAAAGCGGAGGTCCGGTATGCGTGTTCCTGCGCACTCGGTATGCACAGCGATCCGCGACGACATCGTCGCGGGTGTCTACGAGCGTGGCAGCCGGCTCACCGAGGAACTGCTGGCGCGCCGCTACGGCGTCTCGCGCGTCCCCGTACGCGAGGCGCTGCGCACCCTGGAGGCCGAGGGCTTCGTGGTCACCAGGCGGCACGCGGGCGCGTGCGTCGCGGAGCCGACCGAGCAGGAGGCCGCTGACCTGCTGGAGATGCGCATGCTCCTGGAGCCGCTGGGCGCCGCACGGGCCGCGCAGCGTCGCACCGAGGCGCACCTCAAGGTGCTCCGAGGCCTGGTCAGGCTGGGTCAGGAGCGGGCGCGGAGGGGCAACAGCGAGGATCTGCGCTCGCTGGGCGGCTGGTTCCACGAGACCCTCGCGCAGGCCTCCGGCAGCCCCGCGCTGACCTCCACGCTCGCCCAGCTGCGGCACAAGATCGCCTGGATGTACGCGGTCGAGGCACCGGCCAACCCGGCGGAGTCCTGGGCGGAGCACGGCGGGATCGTGGACGCCGTCGCGCGCGGCGACAGTGAGCGGGCGCGGGCGATCACGGCCCTGCACACCGAACGCGCGATGGTCGCGCACCGCCTCCGCTTTCCCGGCGGAGCCGACCGCCCGGACCGTGTGAGAACTTCGCAACATCCCGTAAACATGACGGGCCTGCGGCATTAACATGAGCGCCGTATACAAAGAGAAGTAATTCGCGGGAGATTATTTATGCTGCCCGCACAAGGGAAATGCGAAGGGCCCACCCGATAATTCGGGCGGGCCCTTTCCGGCGTTTTGGAGCGATGAAAAGCGCCATCGAAGTGATGGACGCCGCCACCGCGGCGATGGACATCACTGCGGCGATGGACACCGCCGCAGTGATGGACACCGCCGGCGCAGCGATGGACGCGGCCATCGAAGCGCCAGGCGCCGGCGCCGAATCTCAGACGGTCTCCGGAAGCTCCTCAAGCCCCTCGGAGACCAGCTTCGCCAGTCGGTCGAGCGCGGCGTCCGCACCCTCGGCGTCGGAGGCGAGGACGATCTCCTCGCCGCCCTGGGCGCCCAGGCCGAGGACCGCGAGCATGGAGGCCGCGTTGGAGGGGTTCCCGTCCGCCTTGGCGATCGTCACGGGGACGCCGGAGGCCGTGACGGCCCGGACGAAGATGGAGGCGGGGCGGGCGTGGAGACCCTCGGCCCAGCCGACGTTGACGCGGCGCTCAGCCATGTGATGCTGCCCTTCAGATGTCTCAGGTTGTCTAGACCAGTGTCCCATAAGGTGAAGCGTGCCGGGAGCGGGTCAGAGGGTGACAAAACCCTGCGCACCCGCCCCCGGCCGGCGCCGGATACCGGCCTGGATCCGGCTTCGGTTCCCCCAAGACTGCCTCGCTCCGTTGTCGTACGCGAGCCGTACTCTGGGGCGCATGCAGACCTCGTCGGACCGGCACGAGTACCCCGCCCACTGGGAGGCGGACGTGGTGCTGCGCGACGGCGGGACCGCACGGATCAGACCCATCACCGTCGACGACGCCGACCGCCTGGTCAGCTTCTACGAGCAGGTCTCCGACGAGTCGAAGTACTACCGCTTCTTCGCGCCGTATCCGCGCCTGTCCGCAAAGGACGTCCGCCGCTTCACCCACCACGACTTCGTGGACCGGGTGGGACTCGCGGCCACGGTGGGCGGCGATTTCATCGCCACCGTACGGTACGACCGCATCAACGCCGACGGACGGCCCGCCTCCGCCCCAGCCGACGAGGCCGAGGTCGCCTTCCTCGTCCAGGACGCCCACCAGGGGCGCGGTGTCGCCTCCGCCCTCCTCGAACACATCGCGGCCGTGGCCCGCGAGCGGGACATCCGCCGGTTCGCGGCGGAGGTGCTCCCGGCCAACAACAAGATGATCAAGGTGTTCACGGACGCCGGGTACCAGCAGAAGCGCCACTTCGAGGACGGCGTCGTACGCCTGGAGTTCGACCTCGAACCCACCGACCGGTCGCTCGCCGTGCAGCGCGCGCGGGAGCAGCGTGCCGAGGCCAGGTCCGTGCACCGGCTGCTCGCGCCCGGCTCGGTCGCCGTCATCGGCGCCGGCCGCACGCCAGGCGGCGTGGGCCGCAGCGTCCTCACCAACCTCCGCGCCGCGGGCTTCACGGGGCGGCTGTACGCCGTGAACAGGGCGGTCGAGGAAGGCGAGCTCGACGCAGTGCCCGCGTACCGCTCGATCGTCGACATCGCCGAACCCGTCGACCTCGCGGTTGTCGCCGTGCCCGCGCCCTACGTCCCCGAAGTCGTCGCGGAGTGCGGTGCGCACGGGGTGCAGGGGCTCGTGGTCGTGTCCGCCGGGTACGCCGAGAGCGGCCCCGAAGGGCGCGAACGGCAGCGCGAACTCGTCCGCCAGGCCCGCACATACGGCATGCGCATCATCGGCCCGAACGCCTTCGGGGTGATCAACACGTCCCCCGAGGTGCGGCTCAACGCCTCGCTCGCGCCGGAGATGCCGCGGCCCGGACGGATAGGTCTGTTCGCCCAGTCGGGTGCGATCGGGATCGCCCTGCTGTCCAGGCTGCACCGACGCGGCGGCGGCGTCACCGGCACCACCGGCGTGTCGACCTTCGTCTCCTCCGGCAACCGGGCGGACGTGTCCGGCAACGACGTACTCCAATACTGGTACGACGATCCGGACACCGATGTCGCCCTGATGTACCTCGAATCCATCGGCAACCCGCGCAAGTTCACCCGGCTCGCCCGGCGGACCGCGGCCGTGAAACCGCTGGTCGTCGTGCAGGGTGCCCGGCATGCCGCCGCTCCGCAGGGGCATGCCGTACGGGCCACACGGCTGCCGCACGCCACCGTGTCCGCGCTGCTCGGGCAGGCCGGGGTGATCCTGGTCGACACGATCACCGAACTGGTGGACGCGGGGCTTCTGCTGGCACGCCAACCGCTCCCTCCCGGTCCCCGGGTGGCGATCCTCGGGAACTCGGAATCGCTGGGGCTGCTCACGTACGACGCGTGCCTGGCCGAAGGGCTTCAGCCCTCGGCGCCGTTGGATCTCACGACGGCGGCGTCGGCCGACGACTTCCGTCGGGCGCTGTCGAAGGCGCTTGCCGATGACGGCTGCGACGCCGTCGTGGTGACCGCCATCCCGGCGGTGGGGGAGACCTCCGCCCAGGACGCGGCGCTGGCCGAGGCGCTGCGCGCCGCCTCGGCCTCGGCTCCGGCCAAGCCGGTGCTCGTGGTGCACGTCGAACTAGGTGGGCTCGCCGAGGCACTGTCCGCCGCCGCAGGCACGGCACCCCAGGCAGCCCCCACCGCTCCCGACGGTATCGATGACCCCGCGGAACACCTGCCCCCCGAGGCGCAGGCGACCGACGAAGCTCGTCTCATCCCCGCCTACCCGGCCGCCGAGCGCGCCGTCCGCGCCCTCGCCGAAGCCGTGAAGTACTCCCAGTGGCGGCAGGACGCCGCCGACCCGGGCAGGGTGCCGGAGTACGAGGACATCGACGAGAAGGGCGCCGCCCAGCAGATCGACGTCCTCCTCACGCGCGAGGAGGACGGGGAAGGGCTGACCCTCGGCACCGAGGAGACCCGGGAGCTGCTCGGGCGGTACGGCATCGACGTACACCCGGTCCTGGCCGCCCCGACGCCGGACGACGCGGCGCGCGCCGCGAGAGACCTCGGCTACCCGGTGGTCCTCAAGACCACCGCCCCGCATCTGCGGCACCGAGCCGACCTGGGCGGCGTACGGCTCGACCTGGCGGACGAGGAGCAACTGCGGCGGGCGTACGCGGAGTTGACCGAGCTCTTCGGGAAGCCGGCGGGACTGCGCCCGGTCGTGCAGGCCATGGCGCCGCGCGGGGTCGACACGGTCGTTCGGGCCGTCATCGACCCGGCGGCCGGAGCGGTGCTCTCGTTCGGGCTCTCCGGGGCCGCCTCGGAACTGCTCGGGGACACCGCGCACCGGCTGATTCCGGTCACCGACCGGGACGCCACCTCGCTGGTCAGATCGATCCGGACGGCGCCGCTCCTCTTCGGCTGGCGCGGCTCGGCCCCGGTCGACACGGCGGCCCTCGAAGAGCTGATGCTGCGCGTCTCGCGCCTGGTCGATGATCACCCGGAGGTCGTCGCGGTGTCCCTGGAGCCGGTGGTGGTCGCCCCGCACGGCCTGAGCGCGCTGGGCGCCACGGTACGGCTGCACCGCGCTCCCGTCCGCGACGACCTCGGTCCGCGGACGCTCCCCGCCTACTGATCTCCTTCGGAGGGCCATCGAACGTCGATCTCCGCGGGGCAGACGCCGCGAGCGGTGCCTCGCAGTCAGTGGGCGCCCGTAAGATGGACATCATGGCCAAGACCAGTACGTCGACCCAGGGGCTGCGAGCGGCGATCGAGCGCAGCGGCTACTACCCGGCCCTCGTGGCCGAGGCGGTGGAGGCCGCGATCGGCGGCGACACCATCCGGTCGTACCTGGTTCATCAGGAGACGACGTTCGACGCCAACGAAGTGCGTCGGCACGTCACGGTGCTCGTCCTCACGGGCAACCGTTTCATCGTGAGCCACACCGATGAGCAGTCCGAGGACACCACCTCACCGACGCCGTACGCCACCACGTCGACGGAGTCCGTGAAGCTCGGCCGTATCTCCTCGGTCGTCGTCAGCCGGGTCGTCGCCAACCCCGAGTCGTACGCGCCGGGCACGCTGCCCCGCGAGGTCGTCCTGACCATCGGCTGGGGCGCGGTCTCCCGTATCGACCTGGAGCCCGCCGCCTGCGGCGACCCCAACTGCGAGGCGGACCACGGCTACACGGGCAACTCGACGGCGGACGACCTGAGCCTGCGTGTCAGTGAGGCCGGGGACGGCCCGGAGACGGTGCGCCAGGCCCTCGTCTTCGCGCAGGCCCTCTCCGAGGCGACCGCGGACATCGCGCGCTGATGATCCTGCCCGCCTGGGATCACCCGGAACCCCTCGCCCTCGACACCGCACCCGTCCCGGAGTACGGCGCCGGCTCGCTCGCCGACCTGCTGCCCACGCTCGCCGCCGGCATGGCCGTGCCCGGCATGACCGCCGCCATACCGGAACTGACCGGAGCCGACCGGAACTGCGTCTTCCTGATCGACGGCCTCGGCTGGGAGCAGCTGAAGGCGCACCCGGACGAAGCCCCCTTCATGACCTCACTCCTGGCGTCCTCGCGAGGAGGCACCGGCCGCCCGATCACCGCGGGCTACCCGGCCACCACCGCGACCTCACTCGCCTCCGTCGGCACCGGCCTGCCGCCCGGCGCACACGGCCTGCCCGGCTACACCGTGCGCAACCCCAGGACCGGCGAGCTGATGAACCAGCTGCGTTGGCAGCCGTGGACGGACCCGCGCGCCTGGCAGCCGTACCCCACGGTCTTCCAACTGGCCGACAAGGCCGGCGTGCACACCGCCCAGGTCTCCTCGCCCGCCTTCCAGAACACCCCGCTGACGAAGATCGCCCTCAGCGGCGGAACGTTCCATGGGCGGCTGACCGGCGAGGAGCGCATGGACGTCGCCGCCGCACAACTCGCCGCGGGCGACCGCTCCCTGGTCTACACGTACTACGCCGAGGTGGATGGCAAGGGCCACCGCTTCGGCGTCGACTCGGACCCCTGGCGCGGCCAGCTCATGTACGTCGACCGCCTGGTCCAGCGCCTCGCGGAGCAACTGCCGCCGCGTGCGGCCCTGTATGTCACCGCCGACCACGGCATGATCGACATCCCCTTCGACGAGCAGCACCGCATCGACTTCGACGAGGACTGGGAGCTGCGCGCCGGAGTGGCCCTCCTCGGCGGCGAGGGCCGCGCCCGGCACGTCTACGCCGTCCAGGGCGCCGAGTCGGACGTCCTGACCTGCTGGCGCGAGGTGCTCGGCGAGCAGTTCTGGGTGGCCTCGCGGGACGAGGCGATCGCGGCGGGCTGGTTCGGCCCGCGGATCGACGAGCGGGTGTACGCCCGGATCGGCGACGTCGTCGCCGCGGCCCGCGACGACGTCCTGATCATCGCGTCCGAGCGGGAGCCGAAGGAGTCGGCGATGGTCGGCAACCACGGCTCGATGACCCCGGCGGAGCAGCACGTACCGCTCCTGCAAGTACGCTCCTGACCCCCACTCCTCCCTCCTCTCGCCGAAAGGTGCTCAACTCGCCATGCCCGAGCTGGTGTTCTTCTCCGGAACGATGGACTGCGGGAAGTCGACGCTGGCTCTCCAGATCGAGCACAACCGTTCGGCGAGGGGCCTACAGGGCATGATCTTCACGCGTGACGACCGCGCGGGCGAGGGCAAGCTCTCCTCGCGCCTCGGGCTGGTCACGGACGCGGTGGAGGTGGCGGACGAGCAGGATCTGTACGGGTACCTCGTCGATCACCTCTCCCGAGGTGGCCGCGCGGACTACGTGATCGCGGACGAGGCCCAGTTCCTGGCTCCCGCGCAGATCGACCAACTGGCGCGCGTGGTGGACGACCTGGGCGTCGACGTGTTCGCCTTCGGCATCACCACCGACTTCCGCTCCAAGCTCTTCCCCGGTTCCCAGCGCCTGGTCGAGCTGGCCGACCGGGTCGAGGTCCTCCAGGTGGAGGCCCTGTGCTGGTGCGGCGCGCGTGCCACGCACAACGCCCGCACGATAGGCGGCGAGATGGTCGTCGAGGGTGCCCAGGTGGTCGTCGGCGACGTCAACCAGGCGGAGGACATCGGCTACGAGGTGCTGTGCCGCCGGCACCACCGTCGCCGTATGACGGCCGCCACGGCTCACGCGGGCGCCCTGTCACCGGACGTGCTGCCGATGACCTCCGCCTGACGTCAGGTCACGGACCGGCCCCGCGGCGTCCGTTCACTGGACGCTGTGGATCACGGAGAACATCGCGCCCTCCGGATCCGCCACCGTCGCCACGCGCCCGTGCGGCGAGTCGTGGGCGGGTTTCAGGACGTGCCCGCCGAGGTCCGTGACACCGGTGACGGTGTCGTCCACGTCCGTGGCCTCGAAGTACGTCATCCAGTGCGGGCCGCGGTCGCGGGGCAGGCCGTGGCCGACGCCGTGGATGCCGGCCACCGGACGGCCGTCGAGGTGCAGGGTCACGTAGTCGAAGTCGGCCGAGACGACCGGCTCCAGCTCATAACCGAAGACCCCCTGGTAGAACTTGACGACGCTCTCGGTGTCGCGGGTCACCAGCTCGTTCCACGCGGGCGTCCCCGATACGCCGGTGATGCCCGTGCCCAGGTGGGCGGCCGTCTGCCAGATGCCGAAGACGGCGCCTGTCGGGTCCGAGGCGATCGCCATACGGCCTGCCTCGCCGGCGTCCAGGGGGCCGACCCCCACGGTGCCGCCGCTGAGCCGTACCGTCTCGGCGGTCAGGTCCACGTCGTCCGAGGCGAGATAGGGCGTCCAGGCGATGGGCAGATGCCGATCGGGCGGCAGTTGCCCGATCCCCGCCACCTCTTCGCCGTGAAGCAGGGCACGCACGTACGGGCCGAGCTGGTGCGGGCCCGGCTGGAACTCCCAGCCGAACAGCGCTCCGTAGAAGTCCTGGGTCGTGGCCATTCCGTGCACCATCAGGCTCACCCAGCAGGGTGTGCCGGGCGTGTGCGGAGCGTCCGTTGCGCCGTTCAGGCCGGCCGACCCCCGTGCCTCGGTCATCGTCACTCTCTTCTCGGCCCCTCGCGGTGGCCGGTCACCTTCCGCCTACCCGCACGCGTACCGCAATCGCGTACCCGTAAGCCCCGTGCCGATGTTCGCACCACCGGTAGCACCGTGCGTCCCGGCCGCGCCGTCGTTCGGCGGCCTACGAGCGGAGGATGCCCGATGTGCGGTTTCCCGTCCGTTTCCGCACTATTGCTCCAGGGTGTCCATCGGCTGTACAGCATGTGCCCGATCCCATACGCCCAGTGATCGGACCTGCCCGGCCGAGCACAGTAGCCCGACACGGACGACGCGGCCACCCCGTGCGCAAGGATGGTCACCATGAACGCCATCATCTCCGCGCCCGAGCTGGCGAGCGACCTGGCCGGACCGAACCCTCCTGTCGTCCTTGATGTCCGCTGGCAGCAAGGGGGCCCGAGTCTGCGCTCCGAGTACGAGAAGGCGCACATTCCAGGGGCCGTTTTTGTCGATTTGGATTCCGAACTTGCGGGTCCCGCGGGGGTCGGCGGCCGTCATCCGCTGCCCGAACCCGAAGTCTTCGGCGCGGCGATGCGCGCCGCCGGGGTCTCGGCGGACCGCGACGTCGTTGTGTACGACGGCGGGCTCGGCTGGGGCGCCGCGCGCGCCTGGTGGTTGCTGGGCTATACGGGTCATCCGTCCGTGCGCGTGCTTGACGGCGGTCTTGCCGCCTGGAGCGGTCCGGTGTCGTCGGAGATCCCCGCCCCCGCTGCCGGAAGCTTCGTACCCGCGCCCGGTGCCCGGCCGCTGCTCGACGCGGACGGAGCGGCGGCGCTCGCCCGTACCGGAGTGCTGCTCGACGCCCGGGCGGGTGAGCGGTACCGGGGCGAGGTCGAACCGATCGACCTGGTAGGCGGGCACATCCCCGGCGCGGTCTCCGCGCCGACCACCGAGAACGTCACGGACGACGGACGGTTCCGGCCCGCCGCCGAACTCGCCGACCGCTTCAAGTCCCTTGGCGCGACCGGTACTCCCGAGGTCGGCGTCTACTGCGGTTCGGGCGTATCCGGTGCCCACGAGGTGCTGGCACTCGCCGTCGCGGGCATCCCGGCCGCCCTGTACGCGGGTTCCTGGTCGGAGTGGACACGGGACGGGAGCCGACCGGTCGCGGTGGGCGCCGACCCGCAGTAGCGGCGGTGGGTTCCGACTGGCAGTGACGGCGGTGGGCTCCGACCGGCAGTGACGGCGGTGGGTCCCGACCCGCAGTAGCGGCGGTGGGTCCCGACCCGCAGTAGCGGCGGTGGGCCCCGGCTGGCAGTGACGGCGGTGGGACCCGACCCGCAGTGACAGCGATGGGGCCCGCGCCAGGTCGGCGCGGGCCCCACCGTCGTACGACTGATCAGTCCTTGTTCTTCCGTCGTGTACCGAACACGATCTCGTCCCAGCTCGGGACGGCCGCGCGGCGGCCCGGGCGGACGCCGTCGGCCTCGGCCTGGCGGTCGGTCGAGCCGACGAGGCGGTCGCGGTGGCTGCCGACCGAGCGAGGCATGAGGACGTCCGCGTAGGCGGAACCGGCACCGGCGGAGGCCGCGGGGGCCGGAGGCTCCTCGGCTTCGGGCTCGGGGGCGGGTTCCTCCGTGTCGGGCCGGTCCGTGGTGGCGGGCCGCTCGGGCACCACCATGTCGCCCCGGAAGCTCGGCACCGCCTCCAGGAGGCTGGTGAGCGAGTCCCGCTCGGACTCCTCGACCGGCTCCGGGGACGGCGCGGGCAGCCCCGGCCGCTCCGACTGCCGGTCCAGGGCGCGGTCCATCGGGCGGTCCCGGGGCAGCCGTGCGATCCGCGGCACGAACGGGAAGCTCGGCTCGGCGGCCGCCGACAGGTCGTCGGACTCACCGATCAGCGAGCGCGCCTCGTCGTCGACGGCCTGGACGAGCCGCCGCGGCGGGTCGTACGTCCAGCTCGCCGAATGCGGCTCACCCGCGACCCGGTAGACGAGCAGTACTTCCCAGGTGCCGTCGTCACGACGCCACGAGTCCCACTGTGCGGTGTCCTTCTCGGCGCCGCGCAGCGTCAGCCGCTCCTGCACGGCCTCGCCGAGCTGGGGTCCGGCGTTCTCGCCGGGGCGGCGGACAGGGGTCTTCCTGGCGCGCTCGGCCATGAAGGCACGCTCGGCGAGGACAGGCCCCTCGAAGCGGCGCACACGGTCGACGGGGATCCCGGCGAGCTGTGCGACCTCCTCCGCGGAGGAGCCGGCACGTATACGTGCCTGGATGTCTCGGGGGCGGAGATGGCTCTCCACCTCGATCTCGATCTGGCCGAGGCGGGGACGGTCGCCGCGTACAGCGGCGCGCAGACGCTCGTCAATCGGAAGCGTGTACTCCGTGCTGTCCGCAGCCTTCAGCACCAGCCGTGTGCCGTCGTTAGAGACGGCCACGACACGCAGTTCCGGCATGAGGACCTCCCGGGTGGTGCCTGCCGACGTCACGTGCGTCGCTGCTTCCGCTAGTCGAGTGTGGCCTGCCCGGGTGCAGCCTGCCACAACCTTGCCGAGTTCTCCGGCGTGTCGGGCACAGGCCCGAGACCGCCGTTATGGCACGGTTACCTATTCGCAACGCTAAGTGACGAACTCCATCACCCTGTGCAACGAGCCCCCTCCCGGCGGTCCTGCAAGGCCCCGGACACCCTGGCGGGAGTCCGGACCCAGGGCTCGCAAGAGTACTCCATTCGGGCCACTTGCGCGGTTCGGCACGTCACCCAACTTCGAGCCGGGGGTGGCAGTTGGTCGACCGAAGCGTCGTTTCTGTGGTCATGGAAAGTGGCGCACTTCACGTAATCACCGCAAATGGAACTAATCGCTTCGTCCGTCCGTCCCTCTCTTGTGCGGTCAGTTGATCAATCGGGTCAAGTCGATCAAGTACGGGAAAGGCGGGCAAGGTCCGGGCATGCGTGAAAAGCCGGATGTCGGTGCGGAGTCGGGTGTCGATGAGGAGGTCAGCAGGAAACGACTGGATCTGAGCGTGCCCCAGGTGGCAGGCAGTGCGGTGGCAGCGGTGGTGGCCGCGAAACTCGCCTCCTACTTCGGGGTCTACGGGACGATGCTGGGCGCGGGCCTGGTGAGCGTGGTCGCCACCTGCGGCGGCACGGTCTTCCAGCACTTCTTCAGGCGCACCGGCGAGCAGATACGCGATGTGACGGTGCAGGCCAGGCCGAGGACCCAGCAGACCGCGGCCGCGGGGGAGTTCACCGAGGGAACCGTCTACCGCGCGCGGGTCAGGAGCTGGAAGCGGCCGGTGGCCGCGGCGGTACTCGTCTTCGGCGTCACCATGGCGAGCATCACCACATACGAACTCGTGGCGGGCCACAGCTTCAGCGACAGCAGAGGCACGACCGTCGGTGACGCCCTCAAGGGGAGCGGTTCCCCTTCCCCGTCGGAGCCCGGTACGCCTCCCGCGTCGAGCGCGACGCCTTCGGCCGGCTCCTCCTCGGCGCAGCCGCCTGGCGACGCCGATTCGGGTACCGGCGCGACGACGCCCACCCCGACGCCCAGTTCCAGCGCCACGCCGGAAACCGGGGCCGACGCATCGACCCCCACTCCCAGCGGCGCCGCTACGACCCCAGCACCCTCCGCAAGTAGTCGTTCCCAAAGCGTCGATCCGGGTCAAGCCGATCCCTCAGCGCAGTGAATTCGCCGAAGCGCGGGTAGACCTCGGCGAAGTACTCCGCGTCGCGCGTGTGCACCTTGCCCCAGTGCGGCCGCCCCTCGTGCGCGGTGAGGATCCGCTCGGCGGCGGTGAAGTACGCCTGATAGGGGGTGCCCTTGAACATATGGACGGCGATGTACGCGCTCTCCCGTCCGGACGCCGTCGAGAGCGTGATGTCGTCCGCGGGCGCCGTGCGCACCTCGACGGGGAAACTGACCCGCAGGGACGACCGGTCGACCATCGTCTTCAGCTCGCGCAGCGTCTCGACGAGGGCCTCGCGCGGAACGGCGTACTCCATCTCCACGAAGCGCACCCGGCGCGGAGAAGTGAAGACCTTGTACGGAATGTCGGTGTAGGTCCGTGCGGACAGTGCGCGGCTGGAGATCTTCGCGATCGCCGGGATGGTGGCCGGCACGGCGCGGCCGACCAGATTGGCCGCCTGGAAGACGCCGTTGGAGAGGAACTCGTCCTCGATCCAGCCGCTGATCTGCGGCACCGGCTTCTCGGGCCCCGCGCTGCGGTTGTTGCGCTTGGTGTTGCAGTTGCCGGTGTGCGGGAACCAGTAGAACTCGAAGTGCTCGTTCTCGGTGAACAGTTCGTCGAAGTCGGCGGTGACCTTGTCGAAGGTCATCGGTTCCTCACGGGCCGTGAGCAGAAAAACGGGCTCTACGGAGAGGGTGATCGCGGTGATGATCCCCAGGGCGCCGATTCCGATCCGGGCGGCCGCGAAGACCTCGGGATTCTCCTTCTCGGAGCAGGCGATGACCGAGCCGTCGGCCGTGACCAGCTCAAGGCCCTTGATCTGGGCGGCGATCGAGGCGGAGTCACGCCCGGTGCCGTGCGTGCCAGTGCTGACCGCACCGGAAACCGTCTGCTCCATGATGTCGCCCATGTTGGTGAGCGACAGTCCCTCGCGGGCGAGAGCGAGGTTGAGACGCTTGAGCGGGGTGCCCGCCTCCACGGTGACGGTGCCGGCGTCGCGGTCGATCCTGCGGATGCCGGTCAGCAGTTGGGGGCGGATCAGTACGCCGTCGGTCGCGGCGGCGGCTGTGAAGGAGTGCCCGGTGCCGACGGCCTTCACCGTCAGACCGTCCTCGGCGGCGCTGCGCACGGCCGCGGAGAGCTCCTCCACGGAGGCGGGAGTGACCTCTCGTGCCGGACGGGCGGTGACCGTGCCCGCCCAGTTACGCCACGTTCCGCTCTTCCCGTTCGCTGTGCTGCTCATGGGTCCCTCCCCGATGCGGAACCGGCCTGTTCAGCCGGCGATACCCGAGGAAACCGACCGCGACCGCGACGGCCCCGGACACCGCCGGAACCCCGTACCCGGCCTTCGCACCGGCGGCGTCGATCACCCAGCCGGCCACGGAGGAACCGAGCGCGACCCCGACCGCGAGCCCGGTGCTGATCCAGGTCATGCCCTCGGTCAGTTTCGCGCTTGGTACGTGCTGTTCGATGAGGGACATCGTGGTGATCATCGTGGGAGCGATGGACAGGCCCGCAACGAACAGCGCCACGGCCAGGAACGGCAAGTTTCCGACCAGTAGGAGGGGGATCATACTCACGGCCATCGCACACACGCCCAGCAGCCACCGACGTTCGGGCGCCCCCTTGAAGTGCAGCAGCCCGAACACCGCTCCCGCCGCACAGGAGCCCGCCGCGTAGAGGGCGAGAACGACGCTCGCCCCAGCCTTGTGGCCCTGCTCCTCGGCGAAGGCCACCGTGACCACGTCGACGGCTCCGAAGATCGCTCCGGTCGCCACGAAGGTGGCCACCAGGACCTGGAGTCCGGCCGAGGCCATCGCCGAACCGCCCTTGTCCTGCCCGCGCGGATGCGGCACCGGTTCGGTGCCGCGCTGGGCCGTCAGCCAGAAGACGCCGACGGCGAGGAAGCAGGCGGCGAGCAGCGGCCCGGCCTCCGGGAACCACACCGTGGACAGACCGATCGAGATGATCGGTCCGAAGATGAAGCAGATCTCGTCCACCACGGACTCGAAGGAGTACGCGGTGTGCAGTTGCGGGGTGTCCCGGTAGAGGGCGACCCAGCGGGCTCTGACCATCGCGCCCATGCTCGGCACACAGCCGATGCCGGCCGAGCAGACGAACAGCACCCAGTCCGGCCACTCGAACCTCGCCGCGAGCAGCAGCCCCGCGGCCGCGGACAGCGCGAACAGCGTCACGGGGCGCAGCACCCGCCGCTGCCCGTGCCGGTCCACCAGCCGGGAGACCTGCGGGCCCATCGCCGCGGCGGCCAGCGCCATGGTCGCCGAGAGCGCACCCGCGAGCCCGTACCGCCCGGTGAGCTGGGAGATCATCGTGACCACGCCGATGCCCATCATCGACAGCGGCATCCGGCCGAGGAAGCCCGCGGCGGAGAAGCCCCTGGAGCCGGGGGCGGTGAACAGGGCGCGGTACGGGCTGGGCAAGGCGGAACTCCGGTCGGCTCGGCTGGGCCGCCCGGTCACCACGGGCGGGCCTGAACACCGGTAAGGCGTGAATCTGGCCGATACAGCTTACGGGTGAGGTGACCCTAACGCACGCCCTCGGACGCTTGAACGCACGCCCTCGGACGCTTGTCCGGTGGCCGTTGTCCGCCTGTCAGCGACGGGTGGCAGGATCGAAGGCATGCCAGACGTGCTCGATGCCACCCCCTACGACGCCCTGCTCCTGCTCTCGTTCGGCGGCCCGGAAGGACCCGACGACGTGGTCCCGTTCCTGGAGAACGTGACGCGGGGACGCGGCATCCCCAAGGAACGACTCAAGGAGGTGGGTCGGCACTACTTCCAGTTCGGCGGGGTCAGCCCCATCAACGACCAGAACCGCGCCCTGCTCGACGCGCTCCGCAAGGACTTCGCCGACCACGGCCTGGACCTGCCGGTGTACTGGGGCAACCGCAACTGGGCGCCGTACCTGACCGACACCCTGCGCGAACTGGTCGCCGACGGCCGGCGCCGCGTCCTGGTTCTCGCCACCAGCGCGTACGCCTCGTACTCGGGCTGCCGTCAGTACCGCGAGAACCTCGCCGAGGCCCTGGCCACCCTTGAGGCCGAGGGCCTGGAGCTCCCGAAGGTCGACAAGCTGCGGCACTACTTCAACCACCCCGGCTTCGTACGCCCGATGGTGGACGGCGTGGTGAAGTCCCTGGCCGAACTCCCCGTGGACGTACAGGAGGGCGCGCACCTCGCCTTCACGACGCACTCGATCCCGGACGCCGCCGCCGACACCTCGGGACCCGTCGGGGACCACGGCGACGGCGGCGCGTACGTCAAGGAGCACCTGGACGTCGCCCGGCTGATCGTCGACGCCGTGCGCGAGGAGACCGGGATCGACCACCCCTGGCAGCTCGTCTACCAGTCGCGCTCCGGAGCCCCGCACATCCCGTGGCTGGAGCCCGACATCTGCAACCACCTGGAGGAGCTGCACGGCGCCGGCGTCCCGGCCCTCGTGATGGCGCCCATCGGGTTCGTGTCGGACCACATGGAGGTGCTGTACGACCTCGACACGGAGGCCACCGCCAAGGCGGCGGAGCTGGGTCTGCCGGTGCGCCGCTCGGCCACCGTGGGCGCCGACCCGCGGTTCGCCGCGGCGATCCGTCAACTCGTCCTGGAGCGCGCCGCGACCGAGAGCGGACGGCAGGTGACACCCTGCGCCCTGGGCGCTCTCGGCGCGAGTCACGACCTGTGCCCGGCGGGCTGTTGCCCGGCCCGTGCCCCGAAGCCCGCCGCCGCGGGCGCCGACAGCCCGTACGCCTGAGGAGCCCCGTGATCGAGCCCCTGCACACCGAACTGCTCCAGCTCGCCCACCAGGCCGCCCGTAGCGCCGGTGAGCTGCTGCGGGACGGACGCCCGGCGCACCTCACGGTCGCCGCGACCAAGTCCAGCCCGATCGATGTCGTCACCGAGATGGACATCGCCGCCGAGAAGCTGATCACCGACCTCATCACCCAGCACCGCCCCGCCGACGGCTTCCTCGGTGAGGAGGGCGCCGCCACGGAGGGCACCAGCGGCATCCGCTGGGTCATCGACCCGCTCGACGGCACCGTCAACTACCTGTACGGGCTGCCCACCTGGGCGGTGTCCATCGCCGCCGAACAGAACGGCGAGACCGTCGTCGGAGTCGTCGCGGCGCCGATGCGCGGCGAGACCTACCACGCGGTACGCGGCCGGGGCGCCCGGGCCACCGGAGCCTGGGTCGGCGAGCGCCGGCTGAACTGCCGCCCGTCACCGTCCCTGGACCAGGCCCTGGTGTCCACCGGCTTCAACTACGTGACCGAGGTCAAGACCCACCAGGCCGCCGTCGCCCAGCGGCTGATCCCGCTGCTCCGCGACATCCGGCGCTCCGGCTCCGCGGCGGTCGACCTGTGCGATGTCGCGGCCGGGCGCCTCGACGGCTACTACGAGCGCGGGCTCCACCCCTGGGACCTCGCGGCGGGCGACCTGATCGCCCGTGAGGCGGGCGCCCTGACCGGTGGGCGCCCCGGTGAGCGCCCCGGAGGCGATCTGGCGGTGGCAGCCTCTCCCGGCGTCTTCGAGCCCCTCCAGCGACTCCTGGAGGAGTTCGGCGCCTGGCACGACTGACGGCGGCGGCGCGTAGACGGAGCGGGGCCCCGGCACTGGATCGATGCCGGGGCCCGCTCTCGTACGAATGAAGAATCTGGTGAAGAGCTGAAGAGCTGAAGAGCTGAACTGAAGAACCGAAGAGCTGGAGAACCGCGAATGAGGAACTGATCAGACGCGTGTAGCGCCTACCTGTACACCGTGCTCGGCGGCGAGGCGGTGCAGGTCGTCGAGCTCGGCCTGCTCGACCTCCGCGAGGAAGTCGTCGCCTGTCTCGCGAGCCCGCGTCAGGTCGGACTCGGTAGCCCTTATACGCTGCAGAAGTCCTGCGGTGAATGCGTCCATGCTGCGCCCCCTCGTCCTGGGTCGTGGGTCGATGGCACGGGGGTGTGCCGTTCAGAAGGGGCGATCACGTCTCCAAGGGGTGCCCAGCGCTGCCCTGCCGGGCGGCGACGGTGCCGGACACCCACGCCCACTCTGCGGAAAGCGGTTGGACATACCACAAGGTGGCTTGCCACAAGCAGAGCGTGATCGCGGGGTGTAAAGCTGTCGTCCCCCCACTCCCTTCCGTGGAAACCTCAACCGCACGAGAAAATCTGGCATTCCCCCACGCTCCCCCCGTCTTACAGCCGACTTATGGCCGAAAAGGGCAGGATGGAGGCCTTACCAACGACAGGGCCCTGCTCGCATGCGCCGAAGAGGCGCTGCGCGAGTGGACAGAGGAAGGACAAGCGACGTGCGCGTACTCGTCGTCGAGGACGAGCAACTGCTCGCCGATGCGGTGGCCACCGGACTGCGCCGGGAGGCCATGGCCGTCGACGTCGTGTATGACGGCGCGGCCGCCCTTGAGCGCGTCGGAGTCAACGACTACGACGTGGTGGTCCTGGACCGCGACCTCCCGCTCGTGCACGGAGACGACGTCTGCCGCAAGATCGTCGAGCTCGGCATGCCCACGCGCGTGCTGATGCTCACGGCTTCCGGCGACGTCAGCGACCGCGTCGAGGGCCTGGAGATCGGCGCGGACGACTATCTCCCCAAGCCGTTCGCGTTCAGCGAGCTGACGGCACGCGTGCGTGCTCTGGGACGTCGTACGAGCCTGCCGCTGCCGCCGGTCCTGGAGCGCGCCGGGATCAAACTCGACCCCAACCGCCGCGAGATCTTCCGCGACGGCAAGGAAGTCCAGCTCGCGCCCAAGGAGTTCGCCGTCCTGGAGGTGCTGCTGCGCAGCGAGGGCGCCGTCGTCTCGGCCGAGCAGCTCCTGGAGAAGGCCTGGGACGAGAACACGGACCCCTTCACCAACGTCGTACGGGTCACGGTCATGACCCTGCGCCGCAAGCTCGGCGAGCCCCCCGTGATCGTCACCGTGCCCGGTTCCGGTTACCGGATCTGAGCCACGGTGACCACGACCCCCGCGCCTCCCACAGCGCCTCCGAAGCCCACGTGGGACCCCAGGCGGGTGGAGACTCCGTTCCCCTGGCTGAGGCCCACCATCCGGATAAGGCTGACGCTGCTGTACGGCGGCATGTTCCTGATCGCCGGCATCATGCTGCTGTCGATCATCTACCTGCTCGCCGCGCAGGCGCTGAACACCGGTGCAGAGCCTCTCTTCAAGATCGTCAGCGGCACCGATATCAAGGTTGCCAGCGACAATTGCCCCGCGGTCAATGCTGGTAACCAGACGCTCACCGAGTTCAACGCCTCGATCAGCGCCTGCATCGACCACCAGCGCCAGGCCGCCCTGGACAACCTGCTCAGCCGCTCCCTGCTCGCCCTGCTCGGCCTCGCCATCATCGCCTTCGCCTTCGGCTACGCGATGGCGGGCCGGGTGCTAGCGCCACTCGGCCGGATCACCCGCACCGCGCGCGCGGTGGCGGGCTCGGACCTCTCCCGGCGGATCGAACTGGACGGCCCGGACGACGAGTTGAAGGAGCTCGCGGACACCTTCGACGACATGTTGGAGCGGCTCCAGCGGGCCTTCACCGCGCAGCAGCGCTTCGTGGGCAACGCCTCTCACGAGCTGCGGACGCCGCTGGCGATCAACCGCACGCTTCTTGAGGTGCATCTCTCCGATCCCGCGGCGCCGGCGGAACTGCAACAGCTCGGCAAGACCCTGCTCGCCACCAACGAGCGCAGTGAGCAGCTCGTGGAGGGCCTGCTGCTGCTCGCCCGCAGTGACAACCAGATCGTCGAGCGCAAGCCCGTGGACCTCGCCGAGGTCGCTTCGCGAGCCGTCGACCAGGTGCGTGCCGAGGCGGACGCCAAGGGCGTGGAGATCCGCGTGAAGTGTCCCCCGGCGGTCGTCCCGGGCAACGGTGTCCTCCTTGAGCGGATCGCCCTGAACCTCGTCCAGAACGCCGTCCGGTACAACGCGCCGCAGGACGGCTGGGTCGAGGTCACGACTCAGGTTCAGCACGGCCAGGCGGTCCTGGTGGTATCGAACACGGGGCCGGTGGTTCCCGCGTACGAGATCGACAATCTTTTCGAGCCCTTCAGGCGGCTGCGTACGGAGCGCACAGGTAGCGACAAGGGTGTGGGCCTGGGCCTGTCGATCGCCCGGTCGGTGGCTCGTGCGCACGGGGGGCATATCGTCGCTCAGCCGCGCGAAGGAGGTGGGCTCGTGATGCGAGTCACCCTGCCGATCTGAGACCATGTCGCCGACACGCGAGGATGTTCGCTTTGCGCGGAATTTCCTGGGCATGCGTCCGGGAGGCTGGTGTGTGATCGATCACAAGGGCATATTTCCGGCCTTCCACTCTCCGTGATCAAGAAGGCTGCCGTAAGGCCGGGATAATCCGGGTTTTCGGGGGTCCAGATCACGGGAAGTACACGGTGGGACGCCTTTGAAGTGCGGCCTGCGGACCGTGTACGGTCCGCATCGCCATCCAAGCCGATCACTCTTGAGGAGTCCGGTTGGGTGTCGATTGAGTAACAGACCTTGATGTGAGGCAAAATCTCCGCCTCGGGTCGGGCACAAGTCCGGCCTCTCACGCGTTACGTGCGCTGAGACACCGCAGACACCCAGAGGGGGAGAGCGACATGGCAACGGATTACGACACCCCACGCAAGACCGACGACGACGTCGATTCGGACAGCCTTGAGGAACTGAAGGCTCGCCGGAACGACAAGTCGACGTCGTCTGTAGACGTGGATGAGTTCGAGGCCGCAGAAGGCCTGGAACTGCCCGGCGCGGACCTCTCGAACGAGGAGCTGGCCGTCCGGGTGCTGCCCAAGCAGCAGGACGAGTTCACTTGCATGAGCTGCTTCCTGGTGCACCACCGCAGCCAGCTGGCCCGAGAGAAGAACGGCCAGCCGATCTGCCGCGACTGCGACTGAGGCGGGGTCGGCCGTGACTGGCTCGACCCCTCCCTGGAAGCGCCGTTCCTCCGGACGAGGAGCGGACGAAGGGCCGTCAGACGGCCCTGAAGGCGTGCGTGACGACGAGCGGGGCTCTTCCCGACCAGGATCAGCCTCGCTCGACCGGCCGCCCGCCACGACGTCGGCAGGGGCTTCGGCGCCCGTCGGCGAACTGGTGCCCATGGACACCCCGGCGCCCGCGGCAAAGCGCCGTGCGGCCGCCGTCCGTGACGGAGTCAAGGAAGGCGTTCGCAAGGGCAGCAGCAGAGCGAGAGCAGGCCTGTCCTACCTCGCCGACCGCATCATCGACATCGCTCCGCGCATCCCCGTACGGGACCTCGCGACCCTCCGTCGGCAGTTCCCCGGCCTGACCGCGGAGCAGCTCGCCGACAAGCTCGTCGCCGGCGCGGCCAACGCGACGTCGGCGGTGGGCGCCGGCATCGGCGCGGCCGCCATGCTTCCGGTGCCGCCCGCGATGCCCACCGAGATCGCCGCCGAGATCACCGGCGTCGCCGCGATCGAGCTGAAGCTGATCGCCGAACTGCACGAGGTGTACGGCGTCCGGCCGCCCGGGAACCTGACGCAGCGCAGCACGGGGTATCTGAACTCCTGGTCCACCGAGCGCGGGATCGACGTGACGAAGGTGGCGTCGCTCAACACCGCGCTGGGCGGCCCCATGAAGCGTCAGCTGCGTCAGCAGATCATGAAGCGCATGGTTCGGGACCTACCCAACCTGATGCCGTTCATGGTCGGCGCGGCGGTCGGAGCGGTCATGAACCGCCGCGACACCAGACGGCTCGCGGAGCACATCCGCAAGGACCTGCGTAAGTCCCAGGTGCCGTGGGACGCGCTTGCGGAACTGCCGCCGCTCGAGGCACCCGCCGACCCCCTTCGGATGGGGGAGATCCCCAAGGAGCTCGGGAACTGAGCTCGCCCCGCCTGTCCTGCCCGGTCTGTGGCGGCGGGTCCCTACGCCGTCGCCCGCGCGGCTTCCAGCGCCGCTGCCAGGCGCTCCGGCTCCCGGGTCGAGAGGTACAGGTACGGGGTCGGGTCCCGCGGGTCGGTGACCTCGACGCGAAGGGCCGTCGGGATGTACGCGCGCAGGAGCATGAAGGCGCGGGTGTCGGCCTTGAACGTGCGCCAGGCGCGCGCCTCCTCCTGGTCCATGATCACGGCATCGCCGAGAGCCGCGACCGGGATCTTCGCGTCACCCGCGATCAGCGAGTCGCCCACGATCCGGATGCGGATCGAGCCGTACGAACTCGTCACGACCGCCGCGACCGCGGTGCCGCCGACCAGACCGCCCAGCAGCGGCAGCGCACCGAACGGGAGGAAGATCAGGGCCATCGAGACCCCCACCAGGAAGCAGACCAGCCACCAGGTTCGGGGCGCGTTGAGGCGTTCTTCGTACGGCGGGGCGGAGAGCTGCATGAAGTCAAGCTTGGCACGGGGCGTCCGTTGGCTTGACGCGCGGGTAAGGTCTGCGGCTGTGAGTGGTACTTCCGCAGCTCTGAAGCCTCCCGCCGACGCTGTCGCGCCGGTGCGGCACCCCGACGCACCCCCGCCCGGTGAACTCCTCGGTGCGCACTACGGGCAGTGTTTCGGGTGCGGCGACGGCCAGGCCCATGGGCTGCACCTCGAAGCGCGTGCGGGCGAGGGGGTCCGGATCACCGCGGAGTTCACCGTGCGGGCCGCCCATCAGGGTGCCCCCGGTCTCGCGCACGGCGGGGTGCTCGCCAGCGCGCTCGACGAGACGCTCGGCTCGCTGAACTGGCTGCTGCGGACCATCGCGGTGACGGGACGGCTGGAGACGGACTTCGTACGGCCCGTGCCCGTCGGCACCGTACTGTTCCTGCAGGCCGAGGTCACGGCGGTGGCCGGGCGCAAGATCTACTCGACCGCGACCGGGCGGATCGGCGGCCCCGAGGGGCCCGTCGCCGTCCGCGCCGACGCCCTCTTCATCGAGGTGAAGGTCGACCACTTCATCGACAACGGTCGCCAGGAGGAGATCCAGGTGGCCATGAACGACCCCGACCAGGTCAGGCGCGCACGCGCCTTCGAGGTGAACCCGTGACCCGTCGTCCTGTGGATGTGCTGATCAGGCGCGTCGACCCGGAAGTCCCGCTTCCCGAGTACGCGCACCCCGGTGACGCGGGAGCGGATCTGCGTACCACCGAGAGATGTGAACTGGAACCGGGTGAACGGGCCGTTCTGCCCACGGGAGTGTCTGTCGCGCTGCCGGAGGGGTACGCGGCCTTCGTACACCCCCGTTCCGGGCTGGCCGCCCGCTGCGGTGTCGCTCTCGTGAATGCCCCGGGGACGGTGGATGCCGGGTACCGTGGGGAGATCAAGGTGATCGTGGTGAATCTCGACCCGCGCGAGTCCGTGCGGTTCGAGCGCTTCGACCGGATTGCCCAACTGGTCGTCCAGCAGGTCGAGAAGGTCCGCTTCCAGGAGGTCGCGGAGCTTCCCGACTCGGCGCGGGCCGCAGGGGGCTTCGGGTCCACCGGCGGTCATGCCGCCGTGGGCGGCGGGGCGGGTGGGAATCGATACGCTTCGGTCGTATCCGACCGGGAAGGACAGTGACGTGTTCGGACGTCGCAAGAAGGGCAGTGCCGCCGAGGACGCGGCTGGCGAGGCCGAGCAGGTCGTCGACGATGTCGACACTGAGGCGGACGAGACGGATCGGGAGCGAGTGAGGCTTGAGCCGGAGCCGCGGCCCGACGGACCCTGGGACGACTCGGAGGTGCGCGACCCCGCCGAGGGCCGTGTGGACCTGGGCGGCATTCTGGTGCCCGGAGTCGACGGCATGGAGCTGCGGGTCGAGGTCGCGGGCGACGCGATCGTCGCGGCCACCGTCGTCCTGAAGGACAGCGCCATCCAGCTGCAGGCCTTCGCCGCTCCCAAGCGTGAGGGCATCTGGGGCGAGGTGCGGGAGGAGATCGCCTCCGGCATCACCCAGCAGGGCGGTGTCATCGACGAGGTCGAGGGCCCGCTGGGCTGGGAGCTGCGCGCGCAGGTTCCGGTGCAACTGCCGGACGGCACGGGCGGTTTCCAGGTCGTGCGGTTCGTCGGCGTGGACGGCCCCCGCTGGTTCCTGCGCGGAGTGATCTCCGGGCAGGGCGCGGTGCAGCCGCAGGCCGCAGGGCTCCTTGAGCAGATCTTCCGGGACACGGTCGTCGTGCGTGGTGAGGGTCCGATGGCCCCCCGCGACCCGATCGTCCTGAAGCTGCCGAACGACGCGCAGATGGTCCCCGAGGGTGTCCAGCAGGAGGAGCAGGCCGGTTCCCGCTTCTCCGGCGGAATGGGGCAGTTGCAGCGCGGGCCGGAGATCACCGAGGTTCGCTAGCGCTTCTCAGTACGAGAGTCGGGCCGTATCCCCTGCACAGGGGGTGCGGCCCTTTCGTATGCCCGAGTCCTTCTTCCCGGAGGGCAGTTGAGGTGCGCGTTCTCCGGCAGGCCTTGACGGACAGTTGGTCTGGACCTATGGTCCCGGCCAGCGCGTGTGTTCAGTCCCCAGTGTGTCGTTCACATACGAGAACGGATCCCCTCACATGCTCGGAACCCCCACAGTCCGTCTCCCCAGACGGCGCCCGGCTTTCCTCGTCACCGTAGCCACGACCGCCGCCCTGGTGGCCGCACTGCTCTCGCTGCCCGGCACCCAGCAGAAGGCCGAAGCCGCGCCCGCCACCTTCGTCCACCCCGGAGTCGGCGTCTCCAGAGGGCAGCTGGACTTCGCCCGCACCCAGGTCCTCGCCGGCGCCCAGCCGTGGAAGGCCGCGTACGACCAGATGCTGGCGAGCAAGTACGCCTCGCTGACACGCACCCCCCTCCCGCGCTCGGTCGTCGAGTGCGGCTCGTACTCGAACCCCAACAACGGCTGCACCGACGAGCGTGAGGACGCGATAGCCGCGTACACGACCGCTCTCGCCTGGTACATCACCCGCGATGTCCGCTACGCGCAGAAGTCCATCCAGCTGATGGACGCCTGGTCGGCCACGATCACCGACCACACCAACAGCAACGCGCCTCTGCAGACCGGCTGGGCCGGGTCCTCGTGGACCAAGGCCGCCGAGATCATCAAGTACACGTACACCAGCACCTGGACCAACTCCGCGCGCTTCGGGACCATGCTGCGCAACGTCTACCTGCCCGAGATCATCAACGGCTCCAATTCCAACGGGAACTGGGAGCTGACGATGATGGAGGCCGCCATCGGCATCTCCGTCTACCTGGAGGACAAGACGGTGTGGGACTCCGCCATGGCGAAGTTCCGTACCCGTACGGCCGCGTACATCTACCTCTCCTCCGACGGCGCCGTGCCGAAGACCGTGCCGAGCCAGAACCTCGACACCACGGCCAAGATCGTCGCCTACTGGCAGGGGCAGTCGACCTTCACCACCGGCCTCACCCAGGAGACGTGCCGCGACTTCGTGCACACCGGGTACGGCATCTCCTCCATCTCGCACGTCGCGGAGACCAGTCGGATCCAGGGGATCGACCTGTACACCACCGACGTGGGCGAGCGGCTGCGCCAGGCGCTCGGCTTCCAGGCCAAGTACCAGCTGGGCACGGCGGTGCCCAGCAATCTGTGCGGAGGGTCCCTCACGCTCGGGCTCGGACCGATCACCGAGGTCGGCTACAACGCCATGCACAACCGCCTCGGATATGCCATGTCGAACACCCAGACCCTTACCCTGCAGAACCGTCCGTCCGGCACCAACAACCTGTTCGTCGCCTGGGAGACCCTGACTCAGGGGGACAACCTCAGCTGACGTACGGGGACGACCTCAGCTGAACCGTCCCGCGGCCGGGTGCCCACCAGTGACACGGGTGCCCGGCCGTCAGGGTTGTGTCAAAACGCCCTCCGCCCAGCCCCCCGTCCCTTTTGCCGGGATTATTGGCCGTAAGGTCGACGCTGCGTACACAGCGGTGACGGGAAGACAATAGGGGCCATGGGACGCGGCAAGCTTCGGATCTACCTGGGCGCGGCACCGGGCGTCGGCAAGACGTACGCGATGCTCTCCGAGGCGCACCGGCGCGTCGAGCGGGGCACCGACTGTGTGGTCGCGTTCGTCGAGCACCACCGTCGCGCGCGTACCGAGGTGATGCTGCACGGTCTGGAGCAGGTCCCGCGCAAGGAGCTGGAGTACCGCGGCTCCGTCTTCACCGAGATGGACGTGGACGCCGTACTGGCCCGGCACCCCCAGGTCGCCCTGGTCGACGAGCTGGCCCACACCAATGTCCCCGGCTCGCGGAACGCCAAGCGCTGGCAGGACGTGGAGGAGCTGCTCGCGGCGGGGGTCGATGTCGTCTCCACGGTCAACATCCAGCATCTTGAGTCGCTGGGCGACGTGGTGGAGTCGATCACGGGTGTACGACAGCGGGAGACCGTTCCGGACGAGGTGGTCCGGCGGGCGGACCAGATCGAGCTGGTCGACATGTCGCCGCAGGCGCTGCGGCGGCGGATGGCGCACGGGAACATCTACAAGTCCGACAAGGTCGACGCGGCGCTGTCGAACTACTTCCGCCCCGGCAACCTCACCGCTCTGCGCGAGCTGGCGCTGCTCTGGGTCGCGGACCGGGTCGACGAGTACCTCACGGAGTACCGCACTGATCACAGCGTCAAGAAGATCTGGGGTTCGCGGGAGCGGATCGTGGTGGGGCTGACCGGCGGTCCGGAGGGCCGGACGCTGATCCGGCGTGCGGCGCGGCTGGCGGAGAAGGGTGCGGGCGGCGAGGTGCTGGCCGTCTACATCGCCCGCAGCGACGGGCTGACCTCCGCCTCGCCCAAGGAACTGGCCGTCCAGCGCACCCTGGCCGAGGATCTCGGCGGCACCTTCCATCACGTCGTCGGGGACGACATCCCGGCCGCGCTGCTGGACTTCGCGCGGGGCGTCAACGCCACGCAGATCGTGCTCGGCTCCTCGCGCCGCAAGACCTGGCAGTACGTCTTCGGCCCCGGCGTCGGCGCCACGGTGGCCCGCGAGTCGGGCTCCGACCTGGACGTGCACATCGTCACCCACGACGAGGCGGGCAAGGGCCGAGGGCTGCCGGTGGCGCGCGGAGCGCGGCTCGGCCGGTCCCGGATCATCTGGGGCTGGATCGTCGGCGTGGCGGGCCCGGTGGTCCTCGCACTCTTCCTGAACACGGTCGATCTGGGCCTCGCCAACGACATGCTGCTGTTCCTGGCGTTGACGGTGGCGGCGGCTCTGCTCGGCGGTCTGTACCCGGCGCTCGCCTCGGCGGCCTTCGGTTCCCTGCTGCTGAACTACTACTACACGCCACCGCTGCACCGGCTGACGATCGCCGATCCCAAGAACATCGTCGCCATCGCGATCTTCTTCGGGGTCGCCGTGTCCGTGGCGTCGGTGGTGGACCTGGCGGCCCGGCGGACCCACCAGGCGGCCCGGTTGCGCGCCGAGTCGGAGATCCTTTCGTTCCTCGCGGGCAGTGTGCTGCGGGGGGAGAACAGCCTGGAGGCGCTGTTGGAGCGGGTCCGGGAGACGTTCGGGATGGAGTCGGTGGCGCTGCTGGAGCGGGAGAGCGACGTCGATCCGTGGACATGCGCGGGGAGCGTGGGCCCGCGCCCGTGCGTCCGTCCCGAGAACGCGGACGTCGACATCCCGGTGGGCGACCACATGGCGCTGGCGCTCTCCGGCCGGGTACTGCCGGCTTCCGACCGGCGTGTTCTGGCGGCCTTCGCCGCGCAGGCCGTGGTGGTGCTGGACCGCCAGCGCCTTCAGCACGAGGCCGACCAGGCGAAGGAGCTGGCCGAGGGCAACCGCATCCGTACGGCGTTGCTGGCGGCCGTCAGCCACGATCTCCGCACTCCTCTCGCGGGCATCAAGGCGGCTGTCACGTCCCTGCGCTCGGACGACGTGGCCTGGTCGGAGGAGGACCAGGCGGAGCTCCTCGAGGGCATCGAGGACGGCGCGGACCGCCTCGACCACCTGGTGGGCAACCTGCTGGACATGTCCCGCCTCCAGACCGGCACCGTGTCCCCGCTGGTCCGCGAGATCGACCTCGACGAGGTGGTCCCGATGGCGCTCGGCGGCGTACCCGAGGACAGCGTCGAGCTGGACATCCCGGAGAGCCTGCCGATGATCGCCGTCGACGCCGGACTACTGGAGCGAGCTGTCGCCAACCTCGTGGAGAACGCCGTCAAGTACAGTCCCGCCGACAAAGTCGTCCTGGTGTCGGCGAGCGCCATGGCCGACCGGGTGGAGATGCGGGTCGTGGACCGCGGCCCCGGTGTCCCCGACGAGGCCAAGGACCGCATCTTCGAGCCCTTCCAGCGCTACGGCGACGCCCCGCGCGGCGCCGGCGTGGGCCTCGGCCTCGCGGTCGCCCGCGGTTTCGCCGAGGCCATGGGCGGCACACTGAACGCCGAGGACACCCCCGGCGGCGGCCTCACCATGGTGCTCACGCTCCGGGCGGTGCCCAGCCGCCCCGCCCCGACCACCGCGGTATCAACACCTGCGTCAGCAGCATCGGCACCATCAGCGGCAGCTGCATCAGCACCATCAGCAGAGAGGCAGGCCTCATGACCCGGGTCCTCGTGGTCGACGACGAGCCCCAGATCACGCGAGCCCTCGTCATCAACCTGAAGGCACGCAAGTACGAGGTCGACGCGGCCCCCGACGGCGCCACCGCGCTCCAGCTCGCCGCCGCCCGGCACCCCGACGTCGTCGTGCTCGACCTCGGTCTGCCCGACATGGACGGCGTCGAGGTCATCAGGGGGCTGCGCGGCTGGACCCGGGTGCCCATTCTGGTGCTCTCCGCCCGGCACTCCTCGGACGAGAAGGTCGAGGCCCTCGACGCGGGCGCCGACGACTACGTCACCAAGCCCTTCGGCATGGACGAGCTGCTGGCCCGGCTGCGCGCCGCCGTCCGCCGCGCGGAACCCACCGGGGGCGGTGAGGACGACGTGATCGTCGAGACCGAGGACTTCACCGTCGACCTGGCCGCCAAGAAGGTCAACCGCGACGGTCGCGATGTGCGCCTGACCCCCACGGAGTGGCACCTCCTGGAGGTCCTGGTGCGCCACACCGGCCGCCTGGTCAGCCAGAAACAGCTGCTCCAGGAGGTCTGGGGGCCGTCGTACGGCACGGAGACGAACTATCTGCGGGTCTACATGGCGCAGCTGCGCCGCAAGCTGGAGGTGGACCCCTCGCATCCGCGGCACTTCATCACCGAGCCGGGGATGGGATACCGGTTCGAGCGCTGACCCTTGTGGGTACGACGCTGTCAGCGCTCCCCGGTACGCTTTCGGTATGAGTGCTGTTCCTGGTTCCGAAAAGTCTGCGGGCCGGTTCCGGCGCATGCTGGACAGGCTCTCCTCGTCCCAGGAGGACCTGGAGTCCGAGGAGCTGCGCGAGGACGCCGAGACCGCGGGCTGCACGCGTATCGGTGACTGCCACGACCGACAGATCGTGACCGTTACTGGTACCTTGCGCACGGTCACTCTGCGGCCACGCGCCGGAGTCCCGGCCCTGGAGGCCGAGCTGTTCGACGGCTCGGCGGCCCTGGACGTGGTGTGGCTCGGCCGGCGCTCCATCGTGGGTATCGAACCGGGGCGCAAACTCATCGCATCGGGCCGCGTCTCCATGAGCCGGGGCCGTAGGGTGCTGTTCAACCCGAAATACGAACTCAGACCGCTTGGACGGGAGTAGCCGGTGACGTCGCTCGACAAGCCGACCGAAGACCCCCAGCAGGACGCGAGGGCGGTGACGGAGGCCGCGCTCTTCGAGGCGTTCGGCGGTGTGCGGGGCATGGTTGAGACGGTCGTGCCCGGCCTCCTCTTCGTCACCATCTTCACGATCAACAAGGACCTGCATTCGGCGGCCATCGCCGCCCTTGCCATGTCCGTGCTGCTCGTCGTGGTCCGGCTGGTCATGAAGGACACCGTCAAGCACGCCTTCAGCGGCGTCTTCGGCGTCGCCTTCGGTGTGATCTTCGCGATGATGACGGGCAACGCGAAGGACTTCTACCTGCCGGGCATGCTCTACACGCTCGGCCTGGCCCTCGCCTACATCATCACCACCCTCGCGGGCGTCCCCCTGATCGGCCTGATCCTCGGCCCGGTCTTCAAGGAGAACCTCTCCTGGCGCACCCGCAACCCTGGTCGCAAGAAGGCGTACGCGAAGGCAAGTTGGGCCTGGGGCCTGATCCTGCTCGCCAAGTGCGCGGTCCTCTTCCCGCTCTACTGGTGGGCCGACACCACCCAGTTCGGCTGGGTCCTGATCGCCCTGAAGATCCCGCCCTTCCTGCTCGCCGTCTGGCTCACCTGGGTCTTCCTCGCGAAGGCGCCGCCGCCGATCGACGTGTTCGCCGAGATGGAGGCCGAGGAGCAGGCGGAGAAGGAGCGCAAATCGGCGCTCGCCCAGGAGCGCGGCGACACCGCGCCGACCAGCCACCGCCGAGAGGCGTAAGCGCTTCAGCCTGGACGAGGACGTAAGCCCGTCCGCCTGGACGAGGACGTAAGCACTCAGCCCGTACGTGGATGGGGGCGCCCGGAGATCTCCGGGCGCCCCCATCCACGTATCGGAAACTGCTAGTTGTCCGCGTCCTCGCGGCGTACCGACAGCAGGTCCTCCAACTGCTCCTCGCGGGCCTGTGCTGCCACGAACAGGAGTTCGTCGCCGGCCTCCAGGGAGTCCTCCCGGGAGGGGGTCAGGACGCGGGTGCCGCGGATGATGGTGACCAGGGACGTGTCCTCGGGCCACTCCACGTCGCCGACCTGGGTGCCGGCCAGGGCGGACTCCGGCGGCAGGGTCAGCTCGACGAGGTTGGCGTCGCCGTGGCTGAAGCGGAGCAGGCGGACCAGATCGCCCACGCTGACGGCCTCCTCGACCAGGGCCGACATCAGGCGCGGGGTGGAGACGGCGACGTCGACGCCCCAGGACTCGTTGAACAGCCACTCGTTCTTGGGGTTGTTGACGCGGGCGACGACCCGCGGGACGCCGTACTCGGTCTTCGCGAGCAGGGAGACGACGAGGTTGACCTTGTCGTCGCCGGTGGCCGCGATGACCACGTTGCAGCGCTGGAGCGCGGCCTCGTCCAGGGAGGTGATCTCGCAGGCGTCGGCGAGCAGCCACTCCGCCTGTGGGACGCGCTCGACCGAGATGGCGGTGGGCGCCTTGTCGATCAGCAGGATCTCGTGACCGTTCTCCAGGAGCTCGCCCGCGATCGAGCGGCCCACGGCGCCGGCACCGGCAATGGCGACTCTCATCAGTGACCGGCTTCCTCTTCAGGGCCCTTGGCGAAGGACGCCTCGACCTTGTCCACGTCGAAGGTGCGCATCATCACGTGCACCAGGTCGCCTTCCTGCAACACCGTCTGCGAGGTGGGCAGGACCGCCTCGCCCAGCCGGGTGAGGAAGGCCACGCGTACGCCGGTCTCGTCCTGGAGCCGGCTGATCTTGTGACCGACCCAGGCGGCGGAGGCGTGCACCTCGGCGAGCTGTACGCCGCCGGTCGGGTCGCGCCACAGCGGCTCGGCGCCCGAGGGCAGCAGACGGCGGAGCATCTGGTCGGCCGTCCAGCGGACGGTGGCGACGGTCGGGATGCCCAGGCGCTGGTAGACCTCGGCGCGGCGCGGGTCGTAGATACGCGCCGCCACGTTCTCGATGCCGAACATCTCACGGGCCACCCGGGCGGCGATGATGTTCGAGTTGTCACCGCTGGAGACCGCGGCGAAGGCCCCGGCCTCCTCGATGCCCGCCTCGCGCAGCGTGTCCTGGTCGAAGCCGACTCCGGTGACGCGACGGCCGCCGAACCCGGAGCCCAAGCGTCGGAAGGCGGTGGGGTCCTGGTCGATCACGGCGACCGTGTGCCCCTGTTGCTCCAGGGTCCGGGCAAGAGCGGAACCAACTCTTCCGCAGCCCATGATGACAATATGCACGGCCTTACCCCGCACTCCCCGCTAGGCCACTGACCTGCGTAAATGTCCTGCTCATAGCTCTCTCTCGGCTCGCCGGGCAACACGCTGCGGCCTGTTTTCGGCCACTAGGCAACATCATGCCGGTGAATCCCGATGGTGATCCCGCGCAGGTGTGAGCCGTCTGCATCGCTTGTCCGCCTCCACCGTAGCGGCAAAGCCGTACGGATCGACGGGTGGTGGTGGCTCCGGAAGCCCACTCCTGTGATCCGGGTCACGTCGGTCTCGCGTCACGTAACTGACCGGAAGCCGTCTGTCGTCTCCTGTCGGCGGCGGCGTGCTCGGGGCGGCGCTGCGGCCGTCCGTGGATGCGGGGGAGCGGGGCGGCGGGGGTCAGCGGCGGTTGATGCTGCGGACGCTCAGGAGAGTCAGGATTCCGAGGCCGATGAGTCCGGCGGTCGCGCCGATGAGCTCCGCGGTGGCATGCATGGAACCTCCATAAGCGGGCAAATGTGGATGCTTTTCATATAGGCACGCGGATCTGTCCGACTGCGGAATCCGCAACGGGGCATGTGCCTGTTTTCACTCGGAGGGCAGATGTGGTGCGGCAGGTGGGCGGCCGCCCGTTCGAACGCTTACGATCCTCTGCGTGTCCAAACTGACCGACGTGCCCAAACGGATCCTGATCGGGCGCGCACTGCGCAGTGACCGGCTCGGAGAAACGCTCCTGCCGAAGCGCATCGCACTCCCCGTCTTCGCATCCGACCCGCTCTCCTCCGTGGCCTACGCACCCGGAGAAGTGCTCCTGGTTCTCTCCATCGCGGGCGTGTCGGCGTACCACTTCAGCCCGTGGATCGCGCTCGCGGTCGTGGTGCTGATGTTCACCGTGGTCGCCTCCTACCGGCAGAACGTGCACGCGTACCCGAGCGGCGGCGGCGACTACGAGGTCGCCACCACCAACCTCGGCCCCCGCGCCGGGCTCACCGTCGCCAGCGCGCTGCTCGTCGACTACGTCCTCACCGTCGCCGTGTCGATCGCCTCCGGCATCGAGAACCTCGGCTCGGCGATCCCGTTCGTGATCGAGCACAAGGTGTTGTGCGCGGTCGCCGTGATCGTGTTGCTCACGCTGATGAACCTGCGCGGAGTGAGGGAGTCCGGAAAGCTCTTCGCGATTCCGACGTACGTCTTCGTGGCAGGCGTCTTCATCATGATCGCGTGGGGCTCGTTCCGCGGGCTCGTCCTGAACGACACCATGAAGGCGCCGACCGCCGACTTCCACATCGAGGCCGAGCACCAGGGCCTCGCCGGCTTCGCCCTCGTCTTCCTGCTGCTGCGCGCCTTCTCCTCCGGCTGCGCCGCGCTCACCGGCGTCGAGGCGATCTCCAACGGTGTCCCGGCCTTCCGCAAGCCCAAGTCGAAGAACGCCGCGACCACCCTCGCGGCGATGGGCCTGCTCGCCGTCACCATGTTCTGCGGCATCATCGGCCTGGCCATGGCGACCAAGGTGCGGATGGCCGAGAACCCGGCCGTCGACCTCATCCACAACGGCGTTGCGGTCGGCACCGGTTACGTCCAGAACCCGGTGATCTCGCAGGTCGCCGAGGCGGTCTTCGGCAAGGGCAGCTTCCTGTTCGTGGTGCTGGCCGCCGCCACCGCACTGGTCCTGTTCCTCGCCGCCAACACCGCGTACAACGGCTTCCCGCTCCTCGGCTCGATCCTCGCCCAGGACCGCTACCTCCCGCGCCAGTTGCACACCCGCGGCGACCGCCTCGCCTTCTCCAACGGCATCGTGCTGCTCGCGCTCGCGGCCGCGCTGCTCGTCTGGGTCTACGGAGCGGACTCGACCAAGCTCATCCAGCTCTACATCGTCGGTGTCTTCGTCTCCTTCACGCTCAGCCAGACCGGCATGGTCCGGCACTGGAACCGTCATCTGCGCACCGAGAAGGACCAGGCCAAGCGCCGCCACATGGTCCGCTCCCGGGCGATCAACACCTTCGGAGCCTTCTTCACGGGGCTCGTGCTGGTCGTCGTACTCGTCACGAAGTTCACGCACGGCGCCTGGGTCGCGCTGCTCGGCATGGTGATCTTCTACGCGACGATGAGCGCGATCCGTAAGCACTACGACCGGGTGGCCGAGGAACTGGCCGCGCCCGAGGGGCCCTCCGACGACAGCCTCCGCCCCTCCCGCGTCCACTCCGTCGTCCTGATCTCCAAGATCCACCGCCCCTCGCTGCGCGCCCTCGGGTACGCCAAGCTGATGCGTTCCGACAGCCTGGAGGCGCTCAGCGTCAACGTCGACCCGACCGAGACGAAGGCGCTGCGTGCGGAATGGGAACGGCGCGGCATCGATGTACCCCTGAAGGTCCTCGACTCGCCGTACCGCGAGATCACGCGCCCCGTCATCGAGTACGTGAAGGGGCTGCGCCGCGACTCGCCGCGCGACGTGGTCTCCGTCGTCATCCCCGAGTACGTGGTCGGCCACTGGTACGAGCACCTGCTGCACAACCAGAGCGCGCTCCGCCTGAAAGGGCGGCTGCTGTTCACGCCGGGCGTGATGGTGACCTCGGTGCCCTACCAGCTGGAGTCTTCCGAGCTCGCTCGGAAGCGGGCCCGCAAGCGGCAGGAGTGGAACGCGCCGGGAGCGGTGCGACGCGGTCCGGCCCACGACCGTCCGAAGGAGTCGTCGGGGTCGACGAAGGGCTGAGGAAGGGCTGATGCCACGGGGCCTTGATGCTCCTTGCCTTGTGGTGAGCGGCCGGGCGGTGGCCACGTAGACTGGTGGGCTGTTGTCCGGCCGTTCCCCTTTCCCGTCCTATCCCCATCCCCTCCCCGCACCCTTTCCGCACCCTTTCGCATCTGGAGTCACCCCGCCATGCAGGCAGAACCGAAGAAGTCGCTGGTGGGGGAGGAGTACGAGGTCGAGATCGGTCCTGTCGCCCACGGCGGGCACTGCATCGCCCGTACGTCCGAGGGACAGGTCCTTTTCGTCCGGCACACCCTGCCCGGCGAGCGGGTCCTCGCGCGGGTCACAGAGGGCGAGGAGGGCGCGAAGTTCCTGCGCGCCGATGCCGTCACCGTGCTCGAACCGTCCAAGGACCGCGTGGCGGTGCCCTGTCCGTACGCCGGTCCCGGCCGCTGCGGCGGCTGCGACTGGCAGCACGCCAAGCCCGGCGCTCAGCGACGGCTGAAGGGCGAGGTCATCACCGAGCAGCTGCAGCGGCTCGCCGGCCTCACGCCGGAAGAGGCGGGCTGGGACGGCACGGTGATGCCCGCCGAGGGCGACAAGCTGCCGGCGGGTGAGGTCCCGGCCTGGCGCACCCGCGTGCAGTACGCCGTCGATCCGGACGGCAACGCCGGGCTGCGCCGCCACCGTTCGCACGAGGTCGAGCCGATCGATCACTGCATGATCGCAGCCGTTGGGGTCAGCGAGCTCGGCGTCGAGGAGCGTGACTGGTCCGGCATGGTCTCGGTCGACGCGATCGCCGCGACGGGCTCCCAGGACCGCATGGTGATCCTCGAACCCAGGCCCGGCGCCCGGCTGCCCCTGGTCGAGCTCGACAAGCCCGTCTCCGTGATGCGCGTCGAGGAGCACGACGGCGGCATCCACCGCGTCCACGGCCGCGCCTTCGTCCGAGAGCGCGCCGACGGCCGTACGTACCGGGTCGGCAGCGGCGGCTTCTGGCAGGTCCACCCGCAGGCCGCGGACACCCTGGTCAAGGCCGTCATGCAGGGCCTGATGCCGCGCAAGGGCGAGATGGCGCTCGACCTGTACTGCGGCGTCGGCCTCTTCGCCGGCGCCCTCGCCGATCGCCTCGGCGACAAGGGCGCGGTCCTCGGCATCGAGTCCGGCAAGCGCGCGGTCGAGGACGCCCGCCACAACCTCACCGCCTTCGACCGCGTCCGCATCGAACAGGGCAAGGTCGAAGCCGTCCTCCCGCGCACCGGCATCACGGAGGTCGACCTCATCGTCCTCGACCCGCCGCGCTCCGGCGCCGGCAAGAAGACCGTCGAGCACCTCGCCTCACTGGGCGCCCGCCGCATCGCATACGTCGCCTGCGACCCGGCGGCCCTCGCGCGGGACCTGGGGTACTTCCGGGACGGTGGCTACAAGGTGCGGACGCTTCGGGCGTTCGATCTGTTTCCGATGACTCATCATGTGGAGTGTGTGGCGATTCTGGAGCCGGTCGCGAAGGGCTCCTGACCTGCGGTTTTGCGTGTGTGCTTCATGTGCGGTGTGGGCGTTGCGGGCGATATCCTGACGCTGAAATGACGCTCATTTGAAGCTTGTTCTGATGGAGTGTCAGGCCCGTTGCGTCGCTGTTCAGGCGCTCTGACGGCCACTTTGTGGGGCAGGTTCGGCCGCATGGGCCTGATCCACAGTGCGCTGCTACGGGCGGTGAGCGGGAACGTCCAGGCAACACTCTGCCGTCTTGAGCCGTGCGATGCAGGGGGCGCAGGTGCCCATCGGTTCCTGGGTGGACCCCCCTCACAGACCCCTCCAGGAACCGGAAAGAGCACGACCGCCGCAGCATTGGCCGGCGAGCTGAAGCTGCCGTTGTTCACCATCCGCCTGGACGGGCTGATCAGCGCAGGATCCTGAACTCGTTCCTGCTGTTCCTGGACGAGGCTCCCTCGGAGGATCGGGTCGTCGCCGGCACCGACCACGACGCCCTGCCGAAGGTGATCCGTCAGTAACCAGGTTCGGGGTGCCGTGACCCGGTGCCCTCCTGACATGCTGGGCCGCATGGTCACACTCGATGGGAAACCGGCAGGCGCGGACGACTTACTGCCTCTGGCGTTGACGAACTTCGCCCATTTCACGTCCATGCGCGTCGGCGCCGACGGGTCGATTCGCGGCCTGTCGCTGCACCTCGAACGCCTTGTCCGAGACTGCCGGACCGTGTACGGCGTAGCCCTGGACGCCGACCGGGTCCGCGTGCAGGTTCGGGCCGCCCTTCACGGGCGTCCGGGACCATGCGTCGTTCGCGTGACGATCTACGACCCGGCTGTCGACATGGGGCACCCGGTCGACGCCAAGGATCCGCAGCCGCTGATCACCGTGCGTCCTGTCGGCCAACTGCCCCCGCCTCCGCTGCGGGTGCAGAGCGTGCGGTACGAACGTGATCTCCCGCAGGTCAAGCACTGTGGCCTCTTCGGAGCCCTCCATGCACGCCGCGCGGCCCAGCTCGCGGGAGCCGATGATGCCCTGTTCACCGGCTGTGACGGCTTGGTCTCCGAGGGCGGAACCTGGAACGTTGGATTCATCGACGGCAACGGGACGGTCGTGTGGCCTGACGCACCCGTGCTTCCTGGTGTCACGATGGCGCTCTTGAAGCAACACGCGGTCGGAGTCAGCCACCGAACGGCCGCTGTAACTCTCGGCCAGGCCAAGAGCATGGCGGCAGCGTTCGCCACGAACACTTCCATCGGAGTGCGCGCGCTGTCTGCCCTCGACAACGAAAGCCTGTCGACCGATCATCCGGTGCTGACCGCGCTCCGCGACTCGTACCTGTCCGTTCCCGGCGAAAGCCTGTAGACACAGGGAGCAGCGGTGACGACCGGTGTCACACGGTGAAACGGGGAGAGCCGGGGCGCGACGATCAGGTCCAACGCCGGAATTCAGGCCGCACTTGACACACGGCACCTCGGTCTGGGGCGACGCCTTCCGCATCGACGTACATCCGACGACCAACCTCGCCTACGAGCGGTTCGTCCGCGCCACCGGGCACGGAGCACCGGGCATCGAGCCCCGCAGCACTGGCCGAGCGGGCTCTGTCCGCGCACACTGCGCGATCATCCTGTGGTCTGGCTTAGCTGACACGACGCGGAGGCATACGCTCCGAGTTGGGCATCGGCGATAGGAGCACCCTCCGGCACGCGTCGCCGTCCGCGGCGGCTCCTACGGCGGCTCCTACGGCGGTGACGCCGCGCTCGTCGGCCTCACCTTCACCCCGGACCTCTTCGCGGCGGCCGTCGACATCGTCGGCGTCTCCGACCTGGCCCACTTCATGCGCAACCTCCCGCCGTTCACTCGCCCCTCCCCGGCGTACAACTGATACCGCTTCGTGGGCGATCCGGACGTACCGGAGCAGGGGCGGACATGCGCGCCCGCTCTCCGATCAGCCACGTCGACCGCGTGCGCGCCCCGCTCCTGGTGATCCAGGGGAAGGCGCCGCCCGACTGCCCGGGCCGGGAGCCCGCGCGCGAGCACCGGCCCGCTCCCGTGCTCGCGCGCGGCCGGTGCCCGTCACCGCCCGCCGGTCTCCCCGTGCGCGTAAGTCTCCTTCGACAGTGCGCGCAGGGTGGTCTGGGCCTTGAGGAGCATTTCCTCGTACTCGGCCTCCGGGTCGGAGTCGAGGACGATGGCGCCGCCCGCGCCGATGGTCAGTTCGCCGTCGTGGCGGACGGCGGTGCGGATGGTGATGCTCAGGTCCGCCGTGCCCGTGTAGCCGACGAAGCCGATGGCGCCGGAGTAGATGCCGCGGGCCTCGCCCTCCAGGTCGTCGATGATCTCCATGGTGCGCAGTTTCGGCGCCCCCGTCATGGACCCGCCGGGGAAGCAGGCCCGGACCGCGTCCACGGCGGAACTGCCCTCGCGCAGGGTGCCGGTGACGGTGGAGACGAGCTGGTGCACTGTGGCGTAGGACTCCACCGTCATGAGCGAGGGGACGGCGACGGTGCCGATCTCGCAGATCTGCCCGAGGTCGTTGCGGAGCAGGTCCACGATCATCAGGTTCTCGGCGCGCGTCTTGGGGTCCGTGCGCAGGGCCCGGCGCGTGGCCTCGTCGGTCTCCGGGTCCGGGTGTCGGGGCGCCGTGCCCTTGATCGGCTTCGCCTCCACCGTGCGGGCGGCGTCCACCTTGAGGAACCGCTCGGGCGAGGAGCTGAACACCGCGAGGTCTCCGAGGCGCAGCAGCGCCGCGTAGGGGGCGGGGTTGAGCCGCCGCAGGCGCCGGTAGTAGGCGAGGTCGTCGGCCGGTGCGGGCAGGTGCAGGTTGGTGGTGAGGCAGATCTCGTAGCTCACGCCCTCGCGCAGCCTGCGGTCGCACTCCTGGATGTCCGCCAGGTACTGCGCGCGTGGGCGGGCCAGCCATGCCGAGGCGTCGTGCTGCTCGGGGGGCGGCGGGGCGGCGGCGTCGGCGTGCGCGGCGGGGAGTTCGGCCAGGACGGGGATGACCGTTCTGATCCACTTCTGCGCGGCGTCGGAGTCCTGCTGCTCGCAGACGGCGACGACGTACGTGCGGTTCTCTGCGTGGTCCACGGCGACGAAGTGGTCCGCCTGGAGCCACACGGCGTCCGGGGTCCTCGACCGGTGGGCGCGCTGCCCGCCGAGGTCGGCCTTCAGCTCGTAGCCGAAGTAGCCGACGTAACCGCCGGTGAAGTCGAAGGGCAACTCCCCGGTCCCCTCGACCACGCGGCCGGTGCGGCGGTCGAGCGCGTCGAAGACGCTGCCCTCCTCCCGGCGCGAGGCGCCGTCGGGGTGGTCCACGACGGTGTGCCCGTCCTCGACGCGGTAGGTCAGCATCTCCGCGCCCGGCTCCTCGGCGGCGCCGAAGAACGAGAAGCGGGCCAGACCGGGTTCCACGTGCGAGCTGTCGAGCCAGAAGGCGCGGGTGCTCGTCCCATACAGCGCCAGGTACGCGGCCTCCGCGTCCACGGCCCGGTCCAGGATGTCGTACTCCGCGCGCAGCCGCGGCGGTGGCGCGTCCGACGCCGCGACCGATATGGGCACGGCGTCGGCCCGGCCCTCGTACGTACCCGTGCCGCTGTCGCGCCCCGCCAGTGCCAGGTCCCGGAAGTTGGCCACGAGGCGGGCGCCGTGCTCCGTGCAGATCGACTCCGGGTGGAACTGCACGCCCCACCACGGCCGTTCGCGGTGGGCCAGGCCCATGATCACGTCGTCCTCGGCGCGCGCGGTCACCTCCAGGTGCGCGGGCACGGGTTCGGCGACGCTCAGCGAGTGGTAGCGCACGGCGGTGAAGTCCTGCGCGATGCCGGCGAAGAGACCCGTACCGCTGTGCCGGATCGTGGACAGGTAGCCGTGCCGGGGCTCCGGCGCGGGTGCGACCGGCGCGCCCGCCAGCAGACCCATGCCCTGGTGTCCCAGGCACACCCCCAGGACCGGCAGCCCGGAGTTCTCCAGGACATCGCGTGAGCGGCCGAAGTCCCGGGGGAGCGCCGGGTGGCCGGGGCCCGGGGAGATGACCGCGGCGTCGAATCCGTGCGGGTCGAACCGGTCCCAGTCCTCGGCGTCGTTGCGTACGACGACGGGGGCGACGCCGTACACCTTCGCCAGCAACTGGTAAAGGTTGTAGGTGTAGGAGTCGTAGTTGTCGATGAGCAGGACGCGCATGGGTCAGCACCTTGGGTGGGGTGGTGGTCAGGGGGTTCGGGTCGACACCGTTGACCAGTCGAAGGGGAGGGTGTCCAGGACGTCCAGCTCTTGGCAGAGCTGCCGCAACCCGCTGAAGTCCTGGAGGAGCCGCTTGCCGCCGGAGGCGCTGCTGATGTCCCGCAGCATCTCCTCGCCGCCCTCCACGCCGAGCAGGTCCAGGATCCTCGCCCAGGTCGTGAAGTCGTGTGCGGCGAAGGCCTCCATCCCGTCGGCCAGGGCGGCGAGGAAGTAGTCGCGCTGCCCGGGGGAGAAGTGCTTCCACGCCTCCTGGGCGAGGGTGTCCGCGATCGAGGCGTGGCAGTACTCGTCGCGGTTGTGCAGGACGGCCGTCATGCGGTTCACGGGCTGGATCTCGTGGTTCTCGGCGACGAGGTCCAGGTGGGCGTTGACCGAGATCTCCGCGACCGTGGTGAAGGCGAGCGACACCAGGGCCCGCTCCTCGTCCGTCCCGGCCGTGGCGAGCCGGTGCGCCTGCCTGCGCGCCTTGTACGCGAGGGGCAGCGTCGTCTCCGGCATCCGCCAGCCGCGCTTGCGGCGCGTCACGGCACTCGCGTTGAGGTGCATCAGCGTGTGGTACTGCTCGTCGACCATGGCCTGGGTGACCGCGAGCGTCATGGCCTCGCTGTCGATGCCCGTGTCGAAGACGTCCTGCGTGACCAGGGCGAAGCCCGGGTTCACCACGTGCTGCTCGATGTCCATGATGTTCTTGTTGAACGAGATCCAGCCCCACGCGAGAATCCGCGCCTTCATCCCGTCGTCGAGCGCGAGGTAGGTGGGGTGCCGGCGGAAGGGCAGCAGGGCCTCGGGGAAGTCCGGCCGGTCCAGTTCGAAGACGTCGTCCAGGTTCGGCTCCTCCTGCTTGACCGTGGCACGCCGGTGCCAGTTGCCCGCGAGCCTGCTGAGGACGGCGCTCTCCACCGCGTCGTGCGGGTCGTGCTCCGGGAGCGACCGCAGCCGTCGCGCCATGGTGAACGCGCCGGGATCTGTCTCGTTGGGTATGTCGTTCATGGTGACCTCGGTCCAGGTCAGAGTCGTCCGGCGCGCATGGCGCCGGCCTTGGTCCTGAGGGATTCGATCTCGTCCGGCTCGTCCGGCTCGTCCGGTTCCAGCGCGACGCCGCCGACCTTCTCCGGGGCGAACAGGACCTCTTCCACGCCGAGTTCGCGGTGCACCGGCGCCACACCGGCCCGGATCTCGGTGAGGGTGTTCCCGATGGGCATGTGCCGCACCGCCGGCTGGGTGCGCTGGAGGATCAGCCGGTGGTTGAAGGGCGAGCGGGGGTGGCTCAGACAGAAGTGGCTGAGGAGCTCGAAGTCCGCGGGACAGCGGTTGTCCAGCAGCGAGGTACGCATCACGGACCGTCCAAGAATTTCCGGAGGGTCTGGACGTCGCCCGGTTCCAAGGTGATCCCGAAGATCTCCCCGGGAGCGGCAAGCAACTCATCCTTGTCGAGTTCCCGGAAGGTCGCCGGCCGCCCGGGACGTATTTCCGTGAGAGTGCTGCCGGCGAGGAGGTGCCTCACCTCGGGCTGTGTGCGCTGGAGGACCATCTGGCGGTTGAACGGTGAGCGCGGATGCGTGAGGCAGAAGTGGTTGAGGAGCTCGAAGTCCGACGGATAACGCACGTCCGTGGTGAAGCCGTAGAGCTCGGCCGGTCCCTCCGGCCGCAGGAACCGCAGCACGTGTTCACCGGTCGACTCTTGTACGAGATCGAACGACCAGTCGCCGTCCAGCCGCGCGTTCTCCGCGAGCCGGATCGGCTCGTGCGGTCCGTAGGCACCGAAACTCACGTCGTGGAGCCAGCGTTCGCCGTCGAGCTCCACGCACAGGGCGATGTGCAGGGCCGGTCCGAACTTGCTCCCGGTGCGGATCCGCGTTCGGCCGGCGAGCGCCGTGAACGTGAACCCGATGCGGTCGAGGACGGCCGCCATCAGCACGACCTGTTCCAGACACCAGCCGCCGCGGCCCTGTCGCACGATCTTGTCCTGGACGCTGTCCAGGTCGAGCGGTACCGCCGTGCGGCCGAACAGCGCGTCGAGGTTGTCGAAGGCGATCGCGTCGACGTGGGCGGTGTGCAGGCCGCGCAGTGTGGAGAGGTCCGCAGCCACGTCGCCCTGGTAGCCCACGCGGGTCAGGTAGGCGTCCAGGTCGACGCCACTGCCCTGCCACATCGAATCCGTCATACGTAGCTCACCCTTCATGTGAACTGCCCGGCGACCATGGCCGCGAGAATGAGCCAGCCGAAGTAGGTGTTGGAAACGAAGGCGTCCCAGCACGATTTCGGGTCGTCCAGGTCCACACGTACGATCAGGTAGGACAAAAAAATTCCCGCGAGCGCGACGATCAGGTAGAACGCCCACCCCATCGACGTCTGAGAACCGGCCCACAGCACGCCGCCGACACTGAGCACGGCGAAAATCGCCAGCCACGTCTTGGTGGCCTTGCCGAACAGCAGAGCGGAAGACTTGACACCGATCTGGCGGTCGTACTCCTTGTCCTGATGGGAGTAGATCCCGTCGTGAATCAGGGTCCAGAAGGCCCCACCGGCGTACAGGCCGCACACCGCGAGCGGGTAGTCGGCGCTTCCCGTCGCCGTTGTCCAGCCGATCAGCGCGTAGACGCTCATCACCAGCGCCAGGAACGCCGAGGGCCAGAAGAAGACGCGCTTCATGTAGGGGTACGCGACGATCAGCGGGTACGAGGCCGCGGCGACCAGGGATGTCTCCACGTTCACCATCGCCAGGACCAGCAGTGCGACCACGGCCTGTGCGGCGGCGAACAGGAGGGCGTTCTTGACGCTGACCGCCCCGGAGGCGACAGGACGCGACACGGTGCGGGCGACTCGGGCGTCGACGTCCCTGTCGATCACGTCGTTGACCGCGCAGGCAGCGCCGCGCACCAGTACCGCGGCGGTGGCGAGAAGCAGCACCGCCAGCGGGTCCGGTCGTTGCCCGGAGGCGAGGGCGACAGCCCACAGTCCTGGGAGCAGGTAGAGCACGTACCCCGTGGGCCTGTCCAGTCGCATCAACAGGAGATACGCGCGGACCGAGGTGGGGCTCTTCGTGACTACGCCTCTAGATATTTCGTGCAGCATCAGGATCCAATCGCCATGTCACCGGAAGTTGGATCAACCCGCCGATCAGCGTGTTGAGGCGCAGCCTCAGCTCGTCCACACCGACAGCCAGACGCAGGGTCGGGAATCGCGCGACGAGCTGGGTGAGCACCACCTGCAGCTGCATTCGGGCCAGCGTCGCGCCGACGCAGTAGTGCGCACCGTGCCCGAACGCGAGACTGCCCGTGGTGTCGCGATGGACATCGATGCGGTCGGGGCCGGCGAAGGCCTTCTCGTCGTGGTTGGCCGCGATGATGTTCAGCAGCACGAAGTCGCCGGTCCGGATGGTGACCCCGTCGATCTCGAAGTCCGTCAGCGCGTAACGGGGCATGCCGCCGTTGTGCGGATTCGGCATCGACATCCGCAGGGTTTCCTCGACCGCGCCGGGGATGAGACTCGGGTCGCGCAGCAACGCCTGCCACTGCTCGGGGTTGGCCAGCAACAGCGACACACAGGTGCCGATCCGGGCCACCGTGGTCTCATAACCACCGAACAGCAACAACGCCGTCAGCCCGATGACCTCGTTGTCGTTGATCCCCTCGGTCGCGCAGATCCTGGAGATCGCGTCATCGCCCGGGTTTCGCCGTTTGTCAGCGACAAGTTGCTTGCAATAGGCGAACAACTCACCCAGCCCCTGCTTGGACCTGACCGGGTCCCCGACGCTGGCGGCGTCCTGGGTCCAGCCGCCGAACCGGTCCTTGTCCTCCTTGGGCACGCCCAGCCACTCGCACATCACCTGGATCGGCAGCGAGAGCGCCAACGCCTCGCGTAGGTCCACCGGTGGTTTCTGGCCGGCCACTGCGTCCAGGAGTTGCCCGGTCACTTCTTCGATGTAGGGCCGCAGCGCCAGCATCCGTTCGGGTGAGAAGTGCGGCTCCAGCAGTGCCCGCAACCGGGTGTGGTCGGTGGCGAAGTCGCCCAGCAGGCTGGCGAGAATCGCAGAACCACTGTCCTTCGCCGCAGCCTGCGGATCGGGATTCGAGCGGCTGAGCCGGTCGTCGTCGAGCAACTGCCTCACCCAGGCATGACCGGTGACCAGCCACGCCTCGTCGCCCTCGGCAGTACGAACCCGATGGACCGCGCCCTGGGACTGGAGCGTGCGCAGCCCTGGCGCGAGGTGCAGCACATTCGTCTGCTCGAAAGGCAATTGAGCTGGGGTACTCACTGACGGCCTCCGCCGGAATCGAGGTTCGGACCACCGTGTCGAAGACGGTCACGACGAACTGGAGCTCCTCGTCCCGGTGTCCGTCGGGGAACGAGGAGGGCGGACCCGCCGGCCCGCCTCCACGCGGTGGACGGAATACCGCCCAGCGGCAGGTTGATCGGGTTCTGGGTCCGGAGCACGCAGTGGGCCGGCTCCCAGCGCTCGAACTCGCCCCGGATGACGGGCGGGGCCGGGTTGTCGTGGGCCCTAGCCATGATCATGTGCTCCGATCCAGATGCCGGCCCTGCCGGGAGTCACGGGTCATGCCGTGCGATTGACGATGCGGTCGAACAACGCGGTCAGTTCGGTGGACGCGGCCGGGGACAGCTCGGCTCGTCCGAGGTGCTCCAGAGCCGAGTCCAGATGGCTGCGGGACAGCTGCTCGGCCGTGTGTCGGCCGCCGGATTCCTCGACGAGGTCGGCCATCTCCTGTAGGTGCGCCGCCGTGGTGCTGTCGGCGTGCCACAGCCGGCGCAGTCGTTCGCCGGCCGGGCTGTGGGCGGACAAGGCTGCCAGCACCGGAAAAGTCGGGTTGCGCCGCAGGATGTCGCTGCGGACGGGCTTGCCGGTCACTGCCGGGTCGCCCCAGATGTCCTCGACGTCGTTGAAGATCTGGAAAGCGAGACCCAGGTGCCTGCCCGCGCCGCGCAGGGCAGCCAGGACGTGTTCCGGTTTCCCCGCCCGCAGGGCGGGCGTCACCAGTGCGCACTCCAGCAGCGCGGACGTTTTCTCCTCCACGATGCGGTCGTATTCCGAGATCCCGGTGCCCGGACCCAGCCGGAGGGTCAACTCGCGGGCCTGGCCCGCGAGAACGAGACCGAGGGCTTCGGCGAACACGCGGGAGATCTCCGCACGGCCGGGGCCGGGGTCGTCGACGACCATCTGCATCCCAAGAGCCTGCAACGCGTCCCCGGCCAGGATGGCCAGACTGGAACCGAACACCTTCCACGCGGCTGGGCGGCCGCGACGCAGCTCGTCCGCGTCGATGATGTCGTCGTGGATCAGGGTTGAGTTGTGCAGCAATTCCAGAGCCGCCGCCTGGCACCGCACGTCCTCCGGTCGCAGTCCGACTCCCTCAGCCGCCGCCATCATGAGGGCGGCGCGAGTCAGCTTGCCGCCCTCCTCACCGTGGGGGACACCGTGTTCGTCGATGAAGCCGAGATGGTAGGAGCAGACCCGGGCCAGGGTCGGCTCCAGTGCGGAGGCCCGGCGCCGCATCACGGGCAATACCGTGGATCGCGCCGCCTTCGGCGACAGGAAGGTGCGGGGTTTGGTCGACGAGTTGCCGAGTGCGCTCATCGGGATTCTCCTCCGGTCGCGTGCCTTCCCTATTACTGGTCAGAAGCTACGCGCATGGGGTTCGCGAATTGCACCACTGAAAATCGCTGTGCTGGATATGTTGGGGCAACTCCCGCGTCTACGCGCAATGTGAACCCGGGGTGATGCACCGGAATTTTCGTGATCGTTCTGACCGCCATCCTGGTGGGCGGCCCTGGTCGTGTCAACGATGTGGCGTGCGCATTTTCGGGTTTAGGAAAAACCCCAAAGAAGGCGGCGCAGGGCTGGATTTGGACTACTCTGCGGATTGGTAGCCGCTGGGCGGCAGCCAAGGCCGTACTTCGAGTCCGGCTGTTAAGCCGGCGTCCAACGGCGGATAAGACTTCCTGGGAAGGACTCGGTTTCCACTGACTTGCGTGGATGCCCTGTTTCGGCGACGCGAGCCTGGCGTTCCGACGCGGACGTCGTGGCGCGGAACGGAGTGGGACGAGTGGCGGTAAGCGGGTCTTCCCGGCCGAGCGGCGTGTGTCTTCTCCGCGTACGGCATCTCCCCGCAGGTGTGGCGGAACGCGGACGCACGCGGGCTGGACGTGCTCGACGTGACCTGCCCCCCTGGGGGTCAAGGTGCACCAGGGGACCCGCTGGTTCGCCCGCGACGGGCGGACGTTGCTGCTGATCGGCCACGCGGACCACGAGGAGGCCGTGGGTACCTTCGGGCACGCTCCCGACCGGATGGTCATCGTCGAAACGGTCACCGGGGCGCAAGCACTGGACCTTCTCCCTGACGCACCACAGAGATGAACGGCGCAGAACTGCCGCGCTTCGGCCGCGTCGGCCATGCCGAGGTCGCTGAATAGCTCCCAGGCCGAGCAATATCACACAACGTCACTGATCATTGCCGGGAATGGCTCACAGAAAGCTTGAGAGGCGGAATGGCGATGTCTGTTGATTCGGGGCAATTGCATGAGGACAGGTCGTTCGATCCGTATGGCGCGCATCGCGACGACCCGTATTCATTTCTGGCCGACATCGGAGAGACGGAACCGGTGTTCTACGCCCCTTTGCTCGACGCGTGGTGCGTCACCCGGCGCGAGGACATGGTTGCCGTGCTGCGAGACGACCCGAACTTCTCGGCGCGCGACCACAATCCCCGCCCAGCGGTCGCGTTGCCCGAGGACGTGAGTCGGATGCTGCGCACGTGGCGCGGTGCTGATGCTCTGGCCGTCGGCTCGCTCGATCCTCCCGAGCACACCCGGATCAGAGAAGTGCTCAATGTCGGGTTCACGCCGGCCAGGGTCAGAGAGTTCGAACCCACGATCCGCGCGGTCGCCACCGATCTCGTCGAGCGGGTCGCGGTCGCGGAGGAGTTCGACTTCATCACGGAGTTCGCGGTTCCGTACTCCCTTGAGGTGATCGGCAGGCGCCTTGGGATTCCGGACGGGTACCTCGACCGCTGCCGCACGTGGTCCGAGCAACGCATCGAACTCATGATGCTGCGGGGCGACGCCGATCTCGACCGGCTGCGTGAATACGCCCGCGGGCTGATGGATTTCGGAGCGTTCGCCCGGTCACTCGTGCAGGAGCGGCTCGCCTCGCCGCAGGACGACCTGATCAGCGAACTGCTCCACGAGGGCAAGGCCGGCCGTACGCTCACCGCCGACGAGGCTTCCGTCATGATCCCCACACTGATCTTCGCGGGACACATGACCTGTGCCGAGGCGCTTGGCACCATCCTCTTCCAGCAGTTTCAGGCACCCGGCGGCTGGGCCAAGGTGGCCGACGGGACGATCGCCACACGGGACCTTGTCGAGGAGGGGCTGCGGTTCGACAGTCCGCTGGCGGGCATGTACCGGACCGCGGTCAATGACGTCGTGGTCGGCGATGTCCACCTGGCCGCGGGGAGCCGACTGCTTCTGCTGTACGGAGCGGCCGGCCGGGGCAGTCAATCCTCCGCATGTCCGGCCGCGTTCAGTCCAGGCAGTGGGTCCGCCTCGCATCTCGCGTTCGGGCACGGCATCCATTTCTGCCTCGGAGCCGGATTCGCCCGCTCGGAACTGGAGATCGCGATACAGGCCCTCGCCACCAGGATGCCAGGTCTGACTCTGGCACCAGGGCGGCTGCCGCGTCACCGGCCGGTGTTTCCGCTTCGGGCGTTGACCGAGTTGCGGGTGCGGCAGCGGTGACACGGGCATCCGGGCGGTCGTCGGGAGACCTGGAGGACACGCTGCTCCCCGCAGAGCTCACCTGTCCGACGGCATCGAAGGGGAAAACCCTGAGTTCCACGGATCAGGACGCCGGCTGGTAGTGCTTCGTCACGTCGGGGGATCTCGCCTGGTGGTGGGCATCTTCCTTGTCTGGGGCTGGGGGAGGCGGAACGGCTCCGGGGTGAGTTGGCGGAGCTCGTTGCCGATGTGTTCGGGTCGTTGTCCCGGCGGGATCAGCGGCGGTGAGGTGAGTGTTATCTGCGAGGTCTGATGCCGGACGGACGGCGCAAGTCGATCCAGCCGATGGCGGATCGGCTGCCGGACGGCAACATGCAGGCCCTGCAGCAGTTCGTGAACCAGCCGCCGTGGCATCCACTGCCGGCCAGACGACGAAACGCCGAGCTGTCGCACGAGGCGGTCCGGCCCGAGGTGTGGGCCCATGACGACCTGCGGCGCCGACGACCCGTGGCGCCCGACGGGGCGGTGCCATGGCGCGGACTCACCAGAGCGACTCGGTACTCCGCCACGATCAACTCACGCGCCCCAGCCCCCACCATGCATGGTTCTACGATCCACCCGGGCACTGGCCATGGCCAACCGTGCACGAGGTCGTCACCCCGGCCGTACTGTGACGGCCCGTCAGTTCGACGGCTGGCCGTTTCGGTCTTTCGGACTGGTGACAAGCCTGGGGGTGAGTTCTTGCGAGGGCCTGCGCTTGATGCCGGTGGTCAGCCCCGGGCCGGCGCCCTGATAAGGGCTGTCCTACCTTTCACGCGCGGGTCTGATCCGATCGTTCGTAGGATCGGAGGGCCCGGGGGCTCCGGGTACGGCTGCAAAGGCTGAGCCGCTGGACGGGTGTGCGACGGGAGGGTGTGGACGCGGTCCCCAAGGGGTGGCCGTGGAGTCTTCCGCTGGAGGACCGTGCATCGCTGGTCGCGGCCTGCGGGCACACGAACCTGGCTATGCGGCAACTGGCCCCGTCGTTCGGGTGATCCGGTGGTGACGAGTGGCGGTCAGGTCGTGGGCGTGGCCTGGCAGGGCGGGCGAGAGCCACCGTGACCGGCCGCCGGCGCCCGTGAAGACCTGCGCGTTCACACCGTGGCGGCGGTGTTGGTCGGCCCGTCCGTCGTCGACCCGGCCGCACTCGGCGAGACTACCGTCGAGCAGGACGACGTCGGGTTCGTGTGCGCGCGGCGTCTTCGGCGGACCCGGCGCACGTTCGGCGGGCAGGTGGATGACTGCGATGGTGCAGGTGTGTGCGGTGGAGTCGCCGATCCCGAACCCGGCGGCGATCTTCGCCAGGTTGGTGTGTTCGCGCGGGTACACCAGTGCCCCCTCGCGAGTTGAGACGGGCGGAGCTTGCAGCGCCGGCCGCCCTCACGGGTGACGACGAGCATGGTGACCTGTTCCACGCGCGCCTGGGGCAGGTCGAGTGCGGCAGGACTGGAAACCGACGATGCCCCCGAGCAGCGTGATGGAGACGTCAGACATCTCGATCAACAGCTCGGAAGCCTCGCTCGTCGCGCTTTACGGCCGACAGTTGACCGGTGGCCGGCTCGAAGAAGCTCACCTGTTCAGGAAGCGTCAGAAAGTACCTCGACCTCGGCCTTACGCCATGAGACGCCCGGGGACGGCACTCGCAGTCAGGCGCGGACCGCGGTCAGGAAGAGGTAGCCGCTCTCCGGGACGGACCCGAACTTACGCATGAAGTCGAGGAGCGAGGTGGCCTGTTCCTCGCCGACCAGTTCGGCCAGCTTGTCGCGGACGGTCTCCACGGCGTCGGCCATGAGCCCAAGGGTGCGGATGACGTTGTCGGTGATGTCGGTGATCTCCACATCGACGAAACCGTTGTCGGCCAGCGCTGTCCGGTATTCGTCCACCGTGCCCAAGGAGCGCACCCCGTAGTGCTCGACGACGTGGTCCAGGACCACACGTCCTTCAGGGCTGATCGGGTCGCGCTGGATGACGTCGGCGATGGCGAGGCGGCCGCCGGGGCGCAGGACGCGGGCGGCCTCGGAGATCACCTGGCCGCGGTCGGGCATGTGCCACATCGATTCGAACGCCCATGCCGCGTCGAACGAGCCGTCGGGGAAGGGCATGTCCATCGCGTCGCCGAACTGGAACGTGGCCCGGTCGGCCAGCCCGGCCTCGGCCGCGAGTTTCGTGGCGTCCTCCACCTGGATCCGGCTGATGGTGATGCCCACCACGTCCACGTCGGAAGTGCGGACGAGCCGCTGTGCGGGGTAGCCGATGCCGCAGCCGATGTCCAGGACCCGCTGGCCGGGCTGCGCGGCGAGACCCGAGATCATCAGGTCGGTCAGGCGGTCCGTGGCCTTTTCGACGGAGCTGTCGTCGGCGTCGTTCTCCCAGTAGCCGTAGTGGATATTGGGGCCCCACGCGGAACCGTAGATCCGGCCGAACCCGTCGTACACGTTGAGGACATCGCTGTGAGCGGGAGACTGTTCGAGCGTCATGAAGAACTCCGTATCCTTGTGAAGGCTGCGGGAAGCTGGCGGCGGTCCAGCTCTACCGGCGGTGAGCCCGCGAATGATCGTGCCGGTACGCCACCGCAGGTCCTGCCCGTCGTCCCCAGTGCTCTGGTGGAGCGGCGCGACTCGCAGCCCTACCGGCCGGCCGCCGCCGTCTACCTCGACGGTGGGCTTGTCCGCGGCACCTTTCGTGTACCAGCCGTTGATCACGAACTGGTCCATGTCGGCCGATGACGGATCCTCCTGTGGCGAAGATCCTGGTCAACCGCCCTGGAATTCGGCGGTCACATTGAAAGACGAGCGGAAACCCGCTGCGCTGGGCTGGGCAAACCCAGCCCAGCGCTTGCTTGATCTACTGACAACCACGTAAGCCGTCAGGTGCCGCGAGGACCCCGGCTTGCGTGCGGATTTTCGGCCTCTTGCCACGTTCCTTGCTTACTTCAGCTCGAAGCGCAAGAAACCCAGCCGCACGCCCCCGGCTTGCCATTCAGCGCCAAGCGCCTGGTTCGCCAGCAGAGATATCCTCAGCTGCCTGCGGTCAACTGGTGAGAGGCTGCTGTCACTGTCCAGTACCGCCTTCGTCCAGGCGGCACTCTCCTCCCAGAACGGCGCGGTTTCTGACGTAGCGTCGACGTCATCGACCAATTCGAAACCCGCGGCCTGTGCGGCCTTTACGTAATCGAGCACCGAAGCCGGTTTTGTGTAGAAGTATTCGGCCCACACATCGGCCCCGTGAGGACGTGTGATGAATACTTCCTCGATGCATACACTCGCGCCCGGACGAAGCACGCGCGCCAGACGCTCGAACCACAGAGGACGGTCGAAATACCCGCTGCTCTCGATTGCTACTGCCGCGTCATAGGGGCCGCCGTCCAAGGGCAGGCGCTTCGCATCGCTGACCAGTGTGCGGACCCTCCCGTCCACACCGCATTCCCGCGCGAACCCTTCGACCACCGGCGCGTGTTCCGGCGCGTTGGTGACCGCCGTGACGTCGGCGCCGTATTCCTGCGCCCAGAAGAGCGAGCCTCCGCCGAGACCGCAGCCGACATCCAGGATCCTGCCCGACAGCCGCTGTTCAGCGTCCCAGATCTTGGCCGCATACCGCAGCAATTCCTCTTGATGAAGCCGTATGCTGCCGCGAATGGAATCCGGCGTCACATCGTCAGCACGCAGCGGCGCTTCGGAGGAAGGGTAGTGACCCACGTGATAGTGAATCCTGGGCCCAGGCCCGTATTTGCGAACAAGCCTGGCTGTTTTGTCGTCGTAATATTGGCCAACTATTTTCACCTCATCCTGAGGGTCCAGCGCTGTTTGAGGTGAACTTGTAAGCTCATCCAGATTCGACACGGGTCACTCCTCCAGAGCGCGGATGCCGACGACGTTGGCGAATGGCCTGCTTTGAACGTTACGCTGCGCTCGCCACGATTTCGGTGAGGATGCCTGGTTCGGCAAGGATCGCCGGACCAGATTCCATGTTCATCAACTGTGCCAGCACCTTTCGCAAGTGCGAGAGTCACCCGGAACTGAGGAAATTAGGCGATCCATGAAGCCGCCCTCATGATTCGGAATCCTGAGTGGTACCGAAATCGAGTGGCAGCTATTGGATTCCATCCTGGAGGGCGGCCCTGGTCGTGTCAACGATGCGGCGTGCGCATTTTCGGGTTTAGGAAAAACCCCAAAGAAGGCGGCGCAGGACTGGATTTGGACTACTCTGCGGATTGGTGGCCGCTGGGCGACAGCCAAGGCCGTACTTCGAGTCCGGCTGTTAAGCCGGCGTCCAACGGCGGATAAGACTTCCTGGGAAGGACTCGGTTTCCACTGACTTGCGTGGATGCCCTGTTCGGCGACGCGAGCCAGGCGTTCCGACGTGGACGTCGTGGCGCGGAACGGAGTGGGATGAGTGGCGGTAAGCAGGTCTTGCTGGCCGAGCCGCGGAGTTTTTGTGCCGGTGTGCGCCGGGCGATAGCCATCATCGACCTCGCGCTGGAACAGCACGGCGCGCCCGTCTACGTCCGCAAGGAGATCGTGCACAACCACTACGTGGTGCGCGAGTTCGAGCGCCGGGGTGTCCGGTTCGTCGATTCCGAACAGGAGGTGCCGGAGGGCGCGGTGTGTGTCTTCTCCGCGCACGGTGTCTCGCCGCAGGTGCGGCGGAACGCGGACGCACGCGGGCTGGACGTGCTCGACGCGACCTGCCCACTGGTGGCCAAGGTGCACCAGGAGGCCCGCCGGTTCGCCCGCGACGGGCGGACGTTGCTGCTGATCGGCCACGCGGACCACGAGGAGGTCGAGGGTACCTTCGGGCACGCTCCGGACCAGACGGTCATCGTCGAAACGGTCGCCGGGGCGCAAGCACTGGACCTTCCCCCCGACGCACCGGTCGCCTACCTCACCCAGACCACGCTCTCGGTGGACGAGACCAGGGACATCATCGCCGTGCTCCAGCGCAGGTTCACCGACCTGCGCGGGCCCGCCGGCGACGACATCTGTTACGCCAGCCAGAACCGTCAGGACGGCATCAGGGCCATTGTGGACCGGTGCGACCTGGTGCTGGTGGTCGGTTCGACCAACTCCAGCAACTCGATCCGGATGGTCGAGGTGGCGCGCAGGCTCGGCGGCAGGGCCGAACTGGTGCCGGACGTGACCCACTTCGACCCCACGTGGCTGGCCGGCGTGAGCACGGTCGGCGTGAGCGCCGGGGCGAGCGCGCCGGAGATCCTCGTCGACCAGCTGCTCGACCGGCTCGCCGAACTCGGCTACGCGGACACGTCCGTGGAACGGGTGGCGACCGAGGACATCGTGTTCTCCCCGCCCTCGCGGCTGACCGGAGTGGCGGACGTCCCGTGACCGATCGAGACCGGGCGATTCCCGTCGCCGATGGCGCCGGCAAGGACACCGTCGGCGAGAGCGCGTCGGCGCCGAGCCGCGTCGGCCGTCGTCCCGGCCTGTCCGACCAGCCGCGGCCACCACATGCCGTGCGGGCCTTCCCGGCGCCAGCCGGCACACGAGGCCGTCGGCCGAACCGGCATCGCGCCGGGCGGTCGGTCCGAACCGACCGAGAGGGCGGCCACGACCGCTTACCACACCCGGTGAGGAGCACTGTTCGGCATGACGCTGCTGGAAACCGTGCGTGACCCCGCGCGGCTGCGTGAGCTGGCCGCCGGGGAACTCCGCGACTTCGCCGGGGAGTTCCGCGCGTTCCTGATCGAGCGGGTCTCCGCGACCGGAGGACACCTCGGGCCCAACCTGGGCGTGGTCGAGCTGACCATCGCGTTGCACGCGGTATCCGAGTCCCCGCGCGACCGGTTGGTGTGGGACACCGGGCACCAGTCCTACGCGCACAAGATCCTCATGAGCCGCCAGGCCGGGTTCGACCGGCTGCGCAGGTCGGGAAGGGTGTTCGGCCACCCGAGCCGGGAGGCGTCCGCGCACGACCTGATCGAGAACTCGCACGCGTCCACCGCGCTGTCCTACGCGGACGGACTGGCCAGAGCGGACGCACACCTCGGCCGACCCGACCGGGCGACCGTCGCGGTCATCGGCGACGGCGCGATGACCGGCTGCATGGCCTGGGAAGCGCTCAACAACATCGCGGGCGGGCCGCAGCGGTCGCTCGTCATCGTGTTCAACGGCAACCAGCGCTCCTACGCGCCGACCGTCGGCGGGCCGGCCGAGCACCTGGCCGACCTGCGCACCGGACGCGGACCGGGCGTGTTCGAACAACTCGGGCTCGGTTACCTCGGCCCGATCGACGGTCACGTCCTCTCCGCCGTCCAGGACTCCCTGCGCCACGCGGGCGCACTGGGCGGGCCGGTGGTGGTGCATGTGATCACCGCCAGGGGCAGGGGATACCGGCACACCGAGAACAACGACCTCGACCGCGGCCACGCCGTCAAACCGATGGATCCGCGCAGCGGGCAGGCGCTGAAGGCATCGCCCCCGTCGTTCACGTCCGTGTTCGGCGAGAAGCTGGTCCAACTGGCCGAGCAGCGCGACGATCTCGTGGCGATCACCGCCGCGATGGCCGAGCCGACCGGGCTCCTGCCGCTCCAGCGCAGGGTTCCGTACGGGGTGATCGACGTCGGCATCGCCGAGCAGCACGCGGTCATGAGCCGGAAGGGCGCGAATCGGTCCCGTGCGAAGATCCGCGCCCTCGTCGAGCAGGCCATAGCCACACTGGAGGTGCCCGATCGGCGCACCACGGTGCTCCACCACCCGAGTCACCGTCCTCGTCCAAGCCGTCCTCGCCCCGCATCCGGCCGGCTCGGACCGATGGGATGGGGGAAAGGAGCAGTTACACGATGACGCAGCCGGTCATGCATAAACGTACGGAAATACGATCTCGTCAACTACCGAGCATTAATCCACAGTTTCATAGGCGATCTGCGGGGGCCACACATCTGTTCGCAGAATCTGAAGGACGAACGCCTTCGAAACTAACGCGACACGATTCGGTGCCTGAAGCTTGTCGGACATGACGCGGACGTGGTAGTCGATGGTCTTCGAACTGAGGTACAACTCTCTGGAAAGTCGCCCACTGGAGAAGCCGGCCGCAACGCCCTCCAGGATCCTGACCTGGATCGAGCTGGGAACCCAGTCACCGACCGGCTGGGGCACTTCGCAGCCATTCTGATCAATATCCATGGCACCCATCTATTCCGTACAGCCCGAGTGGGCCGTGTCCTTCGGATGATCTGATCGTTGGTTGATGTGTGTCGTTGAGTGGTGTCCAGTGGGCGAGGATCGAGCCGTTATCGCCGGACCGGACACCGAAGCGGGGAGTTCGGTGGTGTGATCACCGGCAGGTGATCGACGCGATCGCGTTCAAGTACCGCGCGGAGACTCCATGGATGGACCTGCCCGAGCGTTTTGGTCCGTGGAGGGCGTCCACAACCGCCTGCGGAAGTGGGCTGCCGATGGCACCTGGGAGAAGGCTTCCACCGCCCTGCTCGCCCAGGCCGATGCCGAGAAGGCCCTCGACTCCACCGCCGTCCGCTCGCGCTCGTCACCCCGCATGGCCGGCGCGGTGGCGCACTCGCATTTCGCGAGGTCGTGGTCCCCTGCCGATCGGTCGGCCAAGGACCACACCGGACGTGGTCCTTGGCGACAAGGCGTACTCGTCCCGGGCGATCCGCGACCACCTGCGGCGGCGCGGTATCCGGGCGGTGATGCCGCAGCCGACCGACCGAGCGGCCCATCGCAAGCGTCTCGGCAGCCGTGCGGCAGACCACCGGCCTTCGACCGCGACGCCTACAAGCAGCGCACCACCGCCGAGAGCTGCATCAACAAGCTCAAGCAGTGGCACGGCCTGATCACCCGCTACGACAAGACCTCCACCGTCTACCTCGCCGCCACCTTCATCTGGTCCACGCGGTGATCCGGGAGAAACGGCCTGGCGGCCACCCGGGCGCGGCACCCGCGCGAACTCCGCGCGAACTCCCCGAAGATACGGGCGTCGAAGGAGAGCGGGGCGAGCTGGCGCGGGACCGGCACGAACGGCTCGTCCTCGATGCGGCCCGTCTCGCCGAGGACGGCCATCTCCCGCTTGGCCTCGGGGACTTCGCGCGCGGATTTGTTGAAGCCGCCGAGGGCGTAGTGGTGGTACAGCCCGTCCTCCTCGCCCAGCGGGAGGTTGGTCGGGTCCAGGGTCCTGGTCTCGTAGTGGGCCGGTGCGCGGCGCCCGAACTCGGAGCGGATGACAGGGGGAGCGGAGCTGTCGTGAGTGGGGGGCATTGTGGGGGGCTACTCCTATCGAGATGTTGCGCCTGCGGGTGGTGCGGTCACGCCGTGCGCTTGACGATGCGGTCGAACAGGATGGTCGGTTCGGCGGTCGCGGAGGGGAAGTCCCGCCTGTGCCAGGTGCTTGACCGCCGTGTCCAGGTGTTGTCGGGACAGTTCCTCGGCCGTCCGGCGGCCACCGGCTTCCTCGATGGGACCGGCCGGCGTGCGCAGGTGCGCCTCGGTGGTGTCCTCGGTCTCCCCCTGCCGGCCCGGCCGAGCCGGCAGGGGGAGACCGAGGACGAGGTAGGTGAGGTCGCGGCGCTTGAGGTCTCCCCGGATGGGCGATGTCCAGGTGCCGGGCCGCGTCGCGCAGGGTGGCCGGCGCGCTCTTGGGTGCCTTCACCCCGCTGGTGCCCCGGAGCGAACCGCAGCAGTGCCGACGCCTTCTTTCTCATCACCTACTCGTACGTCGTCAGTCCGGCGCGCAGGCCCGGCAGGAGGGGGGAGTTCGCGGGCCTGGCCGGTGTGCACCAGGGTGAAAGCCTTGGCGAACGACTGGGCGATTCCTTGCTTCCGGGTGCGGAGTCGTCCACGACCAGTTCTAGGACGCGCCCCGGAGTGCGTTTCCGGTGTCAATCGCCGGACTCAGGCCGAATGCCTTCCACGCGACCGGCCCCGCCGCAAGTCGTCGGAGTCCGCGATGTCGTCGCGGAGCAGTGCCGCGTTGTGCGGCGATTCGACCGCCGCCTGGACCCGTACGTCCTCGGGACGCATCCCGAATCCGTCGGCGACGGTCATCGTGAGGCGCGCGCGGGTCGGTTTCCCGGTGCCGATTCTGCTGGGTTCCCTGCTTTCGCCGATGAAACCGAAGTGGTAACCGCAGATACGGGCCGGGGTCGGCTCCATCGCGGAAACGTTCTTCTCGATGAAAGGCACCACCGTGGTGCGTGCTGTATCAGGTGATATCAGGGCACGCGATCCGGTGGGCGAGGCGATGTCTGTGCTCATCGCTTTTCTTCTCCAGCCGCGTGAGTGGACCACATGGAATTCGCTGACGGAAGCATCAAGCAGTTGTCAATTTGACGAACATTTTGCAAGTGTGTCATGACACCCCTTCACCTCCTGCCCGCTTCGCCGTGCAGCGGAGTTCCGATGCGGAGGTGCGGGAAGTTTCTGGGCGCGCGGCAACATCGCAGATCATCCGGGTTCCTTTCCGGAATTCGGCTGGCTGCCGGAACCGGCCCTACCGGATGTGAGTCTCTGTGACCTCTCCCAGTCATGTCAACGACTTGGGGTCAGCCTGGCGGGATTCATGCCCAGCAACCGGGCGTGCGGGCGCAGGCGCGGACGACGCTGAATCCCCGTCCGATGATCATGGTTTGGCCTGCCTTGGGTGTTTTAGGGCTCATGTAATTTTCCATCCAGGATTCGCCGGGATGCCTCGGCGGGGCGGTGTGGATAGGTGGCCTATACAATGCCGGGTTGACCAGTGCTACCGGTTCTTTTCCGTCTCCATGGCGTATGCGCGTGCATGTTCGTGTGCGGGTGGGGGAGGGTGGGTCATTCGGGCGGGAAACGGGCTGATGAGAACCGCATTCAGGCATCTATCGTGCCTGAATGGCAGGGACCCTCTTCCGGCGGTGGCCGGAATTGTGCGTCTGGCTCCGCTTCCGCTCGACACCGCCTTCGCTGGTGTGCCTTTCGTGGGGGTGAACGCCCGCTACGCCGCGATGAACTGCGCGAATTCGGCCGGTGAGCATTTTCGGCGTTGTCTCTCCAGGGTGTGCACAGGTTTGGTGATGACGGTTATGCGGTTGGGGCTGGTGCGGGATCTGCAGAAGATCTGCCAGGACTTCAGCCGTGCCATGCCTCGTTCGACCGGTACCCTCACCGAGGCCAGGGCCCGGTTGACGGTGCGCTGGGTGAGGGTTGGTTCGCCGCCCGGTGGCCGTTCGGGTCCGGTGCTGACTCCGGGGCCGGCGCCTGTGTAGGCGCGGTCGGTGAGGATCGGGACGACGTGACGCTCGCAGATCCGGATGATGCGGTGGGTGAGGGCCGCGGTCAGGTCGTGAGGGCCGGGTGGCCTGCGAAGTGGCTGGGCATCTCGGAGGCGGCCTCGAACAGGGGTGGCGCGGGCTCGGACGGCCCGTCGTCACCCCGGAGGCTGTCGAGCCCCGTGGTCGGCCAGACCGAAGCCGCGTACGGGCACCGGACCTATGCCGAACTCGTCCGGTACCGGACGACCGCCGCCACGTCGTACTGGCCGCACTCGGGCGGGACGGGCCGCCGCGGAAGGAGGAGAAGTGACGCGTCCCGCGCAGTTCGACCGGCACAGCGCCCCCGACGTCCTGTACGTCGCCGAGCACCCGGTCCCCGAGCCCGGCCCCGGCAGGTGCGGATCGCCGTCGAGGCGGTCGGCGTGGGCCACGCCCAGACCCAGCTGCGGCGCGAGGTCTTCCCCGCTCCCATGTGGCGGCCCGTCTTCCCCGTCGTCCTCGGCGGCCACGTGGTCGGCAGGGTCACCGTGGTGGGACCGGACGTCGAGGGCGCGCCTTCGACGCTCCGGAGCGGCGCCTTCACCCTCGCCGCCACCGTCGTACCCGAGGACTGGACGCGGTCGAGGCCGCTGTCCTGCCGGGCACCGGACTGATCGACCTCGGCATTCTCAGGACCGGGCGGCTGCGCAAGGGCGAGACCGTGCTGGTGCACGCGGCGGCCGGCGGCGTGAGCCACATCGCGGCCCAGCTCGCCCGTGCGGCCGGGGCCGGCCAGGTCACCGGCACCGCGGGCGCAGGTGCCAAGCGGGAGTTGGCCCGTGCGACGGGAGCCGACGCTGTCGTCGACCTCCGCTCCCCGCACCGGGCGGCTGCCACCTGACCCGAGCCGCCGCGGCGTACCGCTCGGGCTGGTGCGGCCGGCCGGCGCCGTCTGGAACGCACGCCGGGGTTCCGCGCACCGCACAGCCGCGACGAGTTCGGTTGACGGCTCGGCGGCGGCCGGGTGTCGGCGTACGGGATTGTGGTGGACCTGACGGACACCCCGCGCGGTGGGACCGGACGCGGGGTGTCGGTGGGTCGGTCGGAGGTCAGGCGCAGAGGACGCGCGTCTCCGGTGTGTAGACCGGGCCGCCGCTGGTGTTCGTGGCGTCGCTGAAGTCCGCGTAGTAGTAGGAGTAGAAGCCGATGTTGCCGTTGCAGCCCGAGTCGGCGGCGACCTGCAGGGTCAGGTTGACCGTCCGGCTCTGCCCGGGCGGGATCGTGGCGCCGTAGTTCGTGCCCAGGTTGGTGGGCCCGGTCCCGGAGCAGGGGGTGCTGCCGGCGCTCGTGGTCAGGCTGCAGCCGGTGAAGCTGTACTTGAGGTCGGGCCGCTGGGTGGTCAGCCAGGTGGGATCGATCGTCTGGTAGACGAACAGGATGTCGTACGTCTTGTTGTTGGTCAGCGTCATCGAGAGGTTCACCGTGCCGCCGGGCGTCGTGGTGGCGGAGTCGGTGGCGAACGTCAGGTCGGTGTCCGCCGCGCTCGCACTCGTGCCCAGGCCGAAGACGGCGAGGAGGAAACCGAGGAGGGGGGCGAGGCCCAGACGTGTCATCAGTGGTGATCGCATGGCTCGGGAGGCTAGGTGGGCCGTACGCACGCCGTCTGCCCCGCGAAGCGCGCCCCGACCGTGGACCGGCTGAATGTGTTCCTTGTGTGACGGCGGTGCGGCGAGTGTGTGAAGTGGGTGCCTGGGCTGCATATCCGCACGGCATGGGGAGGGGGCGCGAGGCTCACAGGGGCGGAGCCCTGCCGGCCGGCTGTCAGGCGGTGCATGCCGATATTGGCGTGATTCCTGATGCGTGGGACGCCGTGACGTCTCGCGTGGGGCGGATGTTCTCAGGCAGTTGTCGCGTTCTGCTCGGACCACGCACCGGGCGCCCGGCGTTCGGGTCGGCGCTGGGGACAGCGCCGACCCGGAGCCCGCTACTTGCTCACGGCGAAGCGCATCAGGGCCTTTTCGTCGCCCTGCTTGATCTTCCCGGTCTCGTTGATGACCTGGAGCTTCCAGTTCGCGCCGTCCCGAATGGCCTTGGCCACGGCGCAGCCGTTGTCGGAGCTGAGCAGGCTCGGCCAGATGTCGGCGACCTGCTGGGAGCTGCCGCCCGTGGCGTCGTACACCTTGAAGCTGATGTTCCGGGCCTTCTGGAAGTTGCTGCCCTTCTTGTATGCGGCGGCGACGAACACGATGGACGTGATGTTGGACGGCACCTTGGCGAAGTTGACGGTCACCGTCTCGTCGTCGCCGTCCCCCTGGCCGGTCTGGTTGTCCCCGCTGTGCAGCAGCGAGCCGTTGCCCAGCGGATCCGGGGAGTCGAGGCCGGCCAGTCGCACCGGGTCCGGCCCCTGCATCGCGATGGCGATCAGGTCGAGATCGGTCCCGACTTTCTGCCGGATCTTCCCGATCAGGCCGCCGCTGCTGCCGACGGTCGGGTCCCAGGACGCTCCGATGGTCAGGTGGGTCACCCCATCCAGATCCGCCGGGCCGTCTTCTTTCGTAAGTGTGATCATGCGTGAACCCCTTGGTGAGGTGACTGCGACACACGAATTGTGTCTGGAGCGGTCGAAGTCGAGCACACCAGGTCCAGAAATACCGGGACAGCGGAGCCGGGAGAGGCGACTGGGTCGAGACAGGTCGCTGAGCGTGACAGTCGTACGGCTGCGTGCGTTCGCCTCGTTCGGCACGAGACCGGTGAGAGGCGTACCAGGCCCGACCGGTAGGCGATCGCGGGCGTTGGGCTTCGTCATCGTGCGGTGGAGTACGCCGTCGAGGCGTCCTCGCTCACCGCCTTCGCCCGGAAGGAGCTCACCGCACAGCCGACCTGCAAACCGTCGGACCCCTCGGCCGGGAACTTCTCGATCACCGCACGGTTCTCGGACGAGGTGCCCCGCTGCCCGTCGGGCGCGACGAACACGACACGGGCGCTCGCCCCGTCGGCGACCTCGGCACCGCCTCGGCCCGCTCGCGATGGCGTTGGTACGGGGGATGCCCTGGCCCCCCGGTGCATGCATCACTGCGAGAGGCTTGGTCGGACCGACGATGCCTGCCTGGAGGCGGTGTACGCGCCTTGGGCCGCGCTGCCTGACAGGCTCGCCTCGGGCGCGGTGTTCTCCGGGCGGGGTGTACCCCAGGCGCTAGACGCTGTACCCGCCGTCCACGCCCAGCGCCTGTCCGGTGATGAAGCCGGCCCGGTCGGACGCCAGGAACGCGACCGCTTCGGCGATGTCCGTCGCGTCGCCGAACCGGCGCAGGGGGATGTTGCGTCGGGTGATCTCCAGTGCCGCCTCGTCGAGGTCGCCGGAGTTGATCAGGCGGGCGGCGATGCCATCGGTCAGCATGCCGGGGCCGACGCAGTTCACGCGTACCCCGTACCGTCCCTCTTCGGCGGCCAGTGCCCGTGCGACCGCCTCGACCGCGCCCTTCGTGCCCGACGAGAGCCCGTCCCGGACGGGGAACCGGCGGGTGGCCACGGTGGTGACGGCGACGATGCCGCCCCGGCTCTCCCGCAGTCTCGGCAGCGCGGCATGGACCAGGTTGAAGAACGCCCCGGCGTCCGCGTCGAGTTGGGCGCGGTACTGGCTCGGCGTGACCTTGCTCAGGTGCACCATCGGCACGTGCGGGCCCGCCGCGTACACCAGGGTGTGGATGCCACCGAACGTCGATGCGGCCTCGGACACCGCTCCCGCCGTGGCCGACTCGTCGGTCAAGTCGAGCCGCAGGGACAGGACTTGGCGCCCGTACGCCTTCACCTCAGCGGCAAGGGCGTCGGCAGCGGCCTGGTTGGCGCGATACGTGAACGTCACGTCACTGCCCCGCTCGGCGAGCGTCCGTACGACCGCCGCGCCGATACCGCCCGTGCCGCCCGCGACGAACGCGGTGCCTGTGCTGTTGGCGAAGTCCGGCATCCCAGCATTCCAACACGCGCCCGTACCCGCGGAACAGCCGCGGGCAGCGACCGAACTCCGGGGCCCGCACTGGATTCAGTGGCGCCGGCGACCGGTCAGCCCTGGCCGGTCCTGACGGCAGGCAGGTGCACGTTCGCGCTCGACAAGGTCGTCGGCGACGCCGAGACGGCCCGGATGCGGATGCCCACTCCGGCGTGGGGGAGGGTGAACCTGTCGTAGGGCGGCAGGAGTTCGTAGCGGTGCCGGGCCGTGGGCGGGGAGTTCGGTGGGTCCGGACGCGAGGGGCCGGTAGCGGCTCACGCCCTGCTCGGCGGTGAGGGCGAAGTGCGGACGCGGGGCGGAGTCTCCCAAGCCGTGTGCTCGGAAAGTGAGTTCGGCGAGGACGCCGGTGGACCGGCGTGCACCGACGACAGGGGTGGTGAGCCCGTCGCCGCCAGGGTCACCGCCGTCATGGACGGGGCCGGCAGGAGCGGGGCCGTGGCCATCATCAACAAGTAGTGGCCGTCCTGCGAGCCGGTCACTGGATGGAAGGCGCACCAGGGCAGGACCGTCGCCGCTGAGCCGGACGCCTGTACGCGGCTCAGGCCGCGCTGCCTGGCAGGCTCGCCTCGGACGCGGTGAACACCGGTCGGCGGTGCGGCGACTTTACGAAGACCACGAACAGAGCCGGCGGCCCGGCGGCCGGGCGCGGGCTCGCCCGTCAGGCGTTCGAGAGTGACACCTCGGTCGCCTTGATGAGCGCCACGACCGGGGAACCGGTGGCCAGGCCGAGTTCCGTGACCGCGTCCTTGGTGATCGCGGAGGTCAGCTCGCCGCCCGCGACGTCGACCTTCACGCGCGCCATGGCGCCCCCGGTGGCGACGTCGGTGACCGTGCCGGGGAGCTGGTTGCGGATGCTGACCCCGCTCACCGGGCCGGTGGCCAGGGACACCTCCGTCGACTTGATCAGCGCGCGGACCGCGGAACCCGTGGTCAGTCCCAAGTCCTCGACGGCCTCCAGGGTGACGGCCGCCGTGAGGTCCTGACCGCCGTCGAGACGCACCTTCACCGTCGCCATCACCTCACCCGGGGTGACGGAGGCGACGGTGCCGGGGAGTTGATTGCGGATGCTCAGACTCATGAGGAACGCCTCGATTGCGGTACGGGCTGGAAGGTTCGACCCATTATGTCTGTCTTGCCGCTGGTTCGGGGCTCGCGGACGGGTCGCCGACCGTGTCGCTATTGGGCCGAACGGGTGACCATGCGTAAGAATTGCCCGGTGCAGACAACGAGTGCGAGCCAGGACGGGGTGGACCTGTGAACGGCCACGACGCCACCGACGAACAGTGGGAGGGGCTCGCCCAGGTAGTTCCGTTGCGGGGCCGGGACGCCTGGCCCTCGGCAGTCGACCACCGGTCGATACCCGAGGCCCCGACGGAGGCGCGCCGCCGCTTCATGGTGCTGCGGATCAACGTGTTCGCGGACGCGCGCGAGGTCGCCGAGACCCTGATGGCGGGCATACCCGTCCTCCTCGACCTGACCGGCGCGGAGACCGAAGTCGCCAAGCGGGTACTGGACTTCAGTACCGGCGTGGTCTTCGGGCTGGCGAGCGGCATGCACCGCGTCGACAAGAACGTGTTCCTGCTGACGCCGCCGGGGACCGAGGTTCAGGGGCTGATGGAGGGAGCGCGGATTCCTGGGGTGTGACGGCGGGGTCCTCGGTACGCCGTAGCCAGTCGGGTGCGGCTTGGGGATCGGTCGGTGGTCCGTCCCTCGATCGTAGGAAGGTTTCCGAGGTGGAACGGTTCGCCTGACGGCGGAGGCCTACCGTCCGGATATGACCCTGCCCTCTCTGGAAGCCCCCGCGGTGGCGGAGGTGCGCCCCGACCGCCCGGGCGTCACCGAGCTGCGGCTCGCCGCCTTCGCCGCGCACCGGCGTGTCCGGTTCCCGCTCGGACCGCTCACCCTCGTCGCCGGGCCGAGCGGCAGCGGCAAGACCAGTGCCCTGCGGGCGTACGAGGCCTTGGCGCGGCTCGGCAGCGGCGCCGAGCTGGGAGAGGTGTTCCCGGCTCCGGTCACCTGTGTGCCCGAGCGGGCCCGGCCCGATGCCCAGCGACGACGCGGCTTCCGTATCGGCTGCACCGTCAACGGTCCGCAGGGCCCGGTCCGTCTCGATATCGCCGTACAGGCCGAGCCCGAACTGCGCATCGTGGGCGAGCGGTTGACGGCGGGCGGCCTGACCCTGCTGGAGACGGCGCTACGGGACCCGGGGCGCCCTGTGGTCCAGGCCGCCTGGCACACCGGGGGCTCGTCCGCGGTGACCCGGGGCCCGCTCCCCGACGACCGCCTCGGTACCGCGCTCCTGCCGCTGCGTGTCTCGGGCCGGACGGCCGGGGAGCGCCAAGTCCTCGCTGCCGCCGAGCAGATGGTGCTCGCGCTGCGGTCCGTTTTCGCCTGCGACCCGAGCCCCCGGCTGATGCGCGCCCCCGTCCCGGTCGGATCCGGTCTGCTGCTGCGCGGCTGCGACAACATCGCCGAAGTGCTCTGGCGTACCCGCGCGGAGTGCGGCCGACGGCACGCGCAGCTGGTCACCGCGGTCGACTCCGGATGCGCTGGCCGCGTCACCGACGTACTGGGCGAGCCCCTGTGCGACGGCACGATCCGAGCGTTCCTCGACCGCGGCGACGGCCTCCGTACGGAGCTGGGGCTGCTCGGGGACGGCGAGTTGAGGTACCTGGCGCTGGCACTGGTGCTGCTCACCGGGCCGGGAGTCCTGGCGGTCGACCAGGCCGGTGAGGTTCCCGCGGCCCTCCAGACGCTGACCGTCCTGGCCGACGGTCTCGACCGCTGCCTGGACGCCCGGCAGACGGGGGAGCTGGTGCGGCTGGCGGCGCGGATGTGCGAGCGTGGGCACATCCGGCTGGTCGGCACGGTGAGCGACGCCTCCTGGGGGTATGGGGTGCCTGGCGTGACGGTGGTGGAGCTGTAGCCTTCAGCGGTTGCGGGGGCTGGTACACCGGGGCTGGTACTCGGACCGGACGTAAGTCGTGACGGAAGCTGGACGTGACTCGTGAGTGAACTGGACGTGGGGAAACTGCAGCGCCGGCTGGCCGAGTTCGCGGCCGCGCGGAACTGGCAGCCCTTCCACACACCCAAGAACCTCGTCGCCGCGCTGAGCGTGGAGGCGTCCGAACTGGTGGAGATCTTCCAGTGGTTGACGCCGGAGGAGTCGGCCCGGGTGATGGACGACGCGGACACCGCCCACCGCGTCACCGACGAGGTCGCGGACGTCCTGGCCTATCTGCTCCAGTTCTGCGAGGTGCTCGGCATCGACCCGCTCGCGGCGCTCGACGCGAAGATCGACCGGAACGAGCGGAGGTTTCCGGCGCCGGAGGGGCCGTGACGGCCGGGACATCTCAGGAACCCCGGTAGCCCGGGCAGTTCAGGGTGTTCGGGTAGTTCGGGAAGTCCGGGTAGTCCGTGGAATTATCACGCTCCGGAGTTATCGAGTTGTCCACGTTCAACTCTGTGTCCACAGATTTCGGGCTTCCTCTGGCTTTTCGTCCCGCCTGAGCTCACTCTGGGTAGTGGACAGCGGGGTTCGGGTGGACGTGTGGTGAGCACGTCGGGACAGACGGGGACAGCGCATGGAGGCGATGCGGCTCATCGTGGCGAGCAGGCGTGCTCTGGCGGGGACCGGCGAGACCCCGGAGGTGATGCGGGAGGCGTGGCAGGCGCATGCCCTGGCCCAGGCGATAGGCAGCCGGTTCGCCGTCTCCGGACCGCCCGAACTCCGGGGCGAGGCCCTGGGGCTGACCGAGTTGGCGGGCCGAGGCTGCGGCGTCCTCGGCGCCCATGCCCTCGACGTCAGCGCCTTACGGGCCGCCCGGCTCACCGAGTTGGGCGACGCCCGCGAGGCACTCGTCTGCCTGGGCTGTCTCCTGGGCGAGGTCGGGATCGCCCTCGTCGGAATCGCCTGCGCGGCGGACGACCAGGCGACGTACTGGCAGTGCATGGAAGCCATCGACGCGGCGGACGAGTCCCGGGACCGGGTGCTGGAGATGCTGAGACGACTGACACTGCAGGACAAGGCGGCCGGGTGAAGAGTCGCCGGCCTGTCCGGCGTTCGAAGAGGAGGCCGTGCCATCCCGATTCCCCACCCACCTGTGGGGGTGGCTTCTTCAGCCTTGGCCGGGGAGGTCTTTGAGTCCGTCCGGTGTTTGAGGGCGAGGCGGCGCCATCCCGATTCCCCACCCACCTGTGGGGGTGGCTTCTTCAGCCTTGGCCGGGGAGGTCTTTGAGTCCGTCCGGTGTTTGAGGGCGAGGCGGCGCCATCCCGACTCCCCACCCACCCGTGGGGGCGGCATTTTTCAGCTCCGGGCCGGGAAAGATTCAGCCTGTCCGGCGTTTGAGGACGAGGCCGTTCAGGCCGATGCGGGGGTGTGGGGGCGGTAGCCCCCAGGGACAAGGGACGGGTAGGGGCGGAGGGGGCGAAAAATCGCCCCCCGGCGTCAGCCGCGGTCGCCCTCGTCCGCGAGAGCGGGCCGGGGCCCCGAAAGATCCGCGTCCAGTTGGGACAGATCGGCGTTGAGCGCCGCCATCAGCTCCTCCATCTGCTGGAGCAGCCCTTTCGGCTGCGCAGGCACCACCTGCTGTGGAACTGCGTCTTGGGACATGACGGCCTCCTCGGCCCGTGGTCCCGACAGGGGACCGGTGCGGGTGACGCCCCGGCGACCGCCGGCGACGGTGCCGGGCGGTCCGGCTCCGCCCGAGCCAACGATCATCACCGAACCGGGTCACTGGCGCGGAGATGTGCCACACACGGGGTTGACGGAATTTCACCCGACCGGGGACAGGAGTACCCCCGTGGGACCGATGGGTTGACCGGTGCGCGACCGTGCAGGATGGAGGCATGGATCTTCGAATCTTCACCGAGCCCCAGCAGGGCGCGACCTACGACACCCTTCTCGCGGTCGCCAAGGCCACTGAAGACCTCGGCTTCGACGCCTTCTTCCGCTCCGACCACTATCTCCCCATGGGCTCGGCCGACGGCCTCCCGGGCCCGACCGACGCCTGGATCACCCTCGCCGGGCTCGCCCGCGAGACCAGGCGCATCAGGCTCGGCACGCTGATGACCGCCGGCACCTTCCGGCTCCCCGGCGTCCTCGCGATCCAGGTCGCGCAGGTCGACCAGATGTCCGGCGGCCGGGTGGAACTGGGCCTGGGCGCAGGCTGGTTCGAGGAGGAGCACAAGGCGTACGGCATCCCGTTCCCGAAGGAGAAGTTCGCTCGTCTGGAGGAGCAGCTGGCGATCGTCACAGGGCTCTGGGCGACCGAGCCCGGCAAGACCTTCAGCCACCACGGCACCTACTACGACCTCACCGACTCGCCCGCCCTGCCCAAGCCCGCCCAGGCGAAGGTGCCTGTCCTCATCGGCGGCCACGGCGCGGTCCGCACGCCGCGGCTCGCCGCCCAGTACGCCGACGAGTTCAACATGCCGTTCGCGTCGATCGAGGACAGTGAGCGCCAGTTCGGCCGGGTGCGCGCCGTGGCGGAGCAGGCCGGGCGCAAGGGCGAGGACATCACGTACTCCAACGCGCTCGTGGCCTGTGTCGGCAAGGACGACGCGGAGGTCGCCCGCCGCGCCGCCGCGATCGGCCGGGAGGTCGACGAACTGAAGGCCAACGGCCTGGCCGGTACTCCGGACGAGGTCGTCGACAAGATCGGCCGGTACGCGGCGATCGGGTCCCGGCGCATCTACCTCCAGATCCTCGATCTCGACGACCTCGACCACCTCGAACTGGTCTCGGCACGGGTTCAGTCGCAGCTGGCGTAGTTCGGGAGCCATGCTCGGGCCGGGTGTCCGGCGACGGCGTGGGCGGCGCGCTCCAGGAGTGCGCCGCCCACCGGCTCACCGAGTGGGCGGGCCCGTCCCTGTCATCTGCGCGAGCCGGTCGGTGTTCAGCCGGGCGCCGCCGATCCTGTCATCTGGGCGAGTGGGTCGGTAGGTTGCGGGCCTGTGCTGAGCCCGGTGGGCCCGCCCCGGTCATCGGAGAGAGCTGGTCGGTGAGTTGTGGGCCCGCGCTCAGCCGGTCAGTGCCGTTGTCACGTCGTCGAGGACGATCCGGGCCGCCAGCGGGCCGCCCGCGCTGTTCCACGCCGAACCCTGGATGACCACCACGTGGCCCTGCTTCTCGGCCTCCAGCTTGCTGAAGTTGGGCACTTTCTGGGCCTCGGCGTAGGCCTTCGTCCCGTCGGTCCTGTCGGCGAGGGTGCCGAAGAAGAGCCAGTCGCCGTCGATGGTGGTGAGCTTCTCCAGGCTGACCGGCTCGCTGTGTCCGCTGCTCTCGCCCTGCTGGTCCGTGGGCCGGTCGAGGCCCAGCGCGGAGAGGGTGGAGCCCACGTGTCCCTTGCCCTTGCCGACGACGGAGGGGGCGTTGTCCTGCCAGCGGATGACACTGACGACCGCGCCGGAGTTGGCGCCGAGCTTCTCCTTCGTGGCGGCGACGTCGGCGTCGAAGTCGCTCAGTATCCCCTCGCCCTGTTCCTTCTTGTTCAGCGCGTCGGCCGTGGCCGTGAAGGCCACCTTCCAGTCCTCGTTGAGCTTGGCGGTGACCACGGTCGGTGCGATGGCCTGGAGCTTGGCGAGCTCCGTCTTCGCACCGGTCGTCTCGTCGAGCAGGATGAGGTCGGGCTGGAGCGTGGCCAGCTTCTCCATGTCGGCTTCGGCGACGGTGGCGACGACCTCCGCCTTCGAGACCTTGTCGGCGAGATAGGTGGACACCCCTGTCTGGCCTCGCCCCGCCGTGGCGCCGACGGGCTCGATGCCGAGGGCGAGCGCGGCGTCCAGCGTCGGCTCGCTCAGCGCGACGACGTTCTGCGGCTCGGCGGGCACCGTGACCTTGCGGCCCTGGGCATCGGTGATCGTGCGCGTGGCCGACGCGCTCGAATCCGCGGCGGCACTGCTGCTGCCGTCGTCACTGCCGCAGGCGGTCAGGAGCAATGCTCCCGTCATGACGGCGGCAGCCGAGGTCAGGACCGCTCTGCGGGAGGCTCGGGTGGAGGGCATCTGCGTAAGCTCCTAGGTGGCAACGGGAGTTGAAAGGGAATGGATGGGGGAGGGGTGGGCCTTGGGGTGGCGCGCGGGGCGAGGCCGGGTCAGCCGGGCCCCGGGCCCAGCAGCCGCACCAGGCCGTCGGCCAAGGCGCTGTGCCAGCAGGCGTAGTCGTGGCCGCCGTTGTACTCGTCGAAGGGCATCCGGTAGCCCGCCGAGCCCAGGGCGTCGTACACCACGCGGCTGTGGTCGACCATGAGCCCCTCGTGCAGTCCGACGTCCAGGTGGATCGTGAGGGGCCGGGGGCCCGCTTCGGCGTAGAGGTCGATGACCCAGGGAATGTCCTCGGGCACCGAGAACGACACGATCATCCGGGACCTCAGGCTGCCGCGCACCCTCATCGGGATCGCCGTCGGCGCGGCGCTCGGCATCGCGGGCGGCGTCATGCAGACCCTGACCCGCAACCCGCTCGCGGACCCCGGGCTGCTCGGCGTCAACGCGGGCGCGTCCGCCGCCGTCGTCACCGCGATCAGCGTGCTCGGCATCACCTCGTTCACCGGATACCTGTGGTTCGCGCTCGCCGGGGCGGCCGTCGCGGCTACTGCCGTGAACGCGCTCGGCGGCGGCCGCCTCGCCACCCCGGTCCGGCTCGCCCTCGCCGGAACCGCCATCAACGCGGCCCTCTTCGGTTACGTCAACGGGCTTCAACTGTGGGACCTGAGCGCCCTGGACGCCATGCGGCACTGGTCGGTGGGCACGCTCGCCAAACGCGATCCCCAACTCCTGCTCACCGTGCTGCCGTTGCTCGTGGCCGGCGCCCTGCTCGCCTTCGCGCTGGCTCGGCCGCTCGGCGCGCTCGCGCTCGGCGAGGACCACGCCCAGGCCCTGGGCACCCAGGTGAGACGCACCCGCGTGCTGTCGGTCGTCTCCATCACGCTGCTGTGCGGCGGCGCCACCGCCGTGTGCGGGCCGATCGGCTTCGTCGGGCTGATGATCCCGCACGCGGCCCGCGCGCTCGCCGGCCCCGACCCGCGCCGGCTCCTGCCGTACTGCGCGGTGCTCGCGCCGGTGCTGCTGCTCGTCTCGGACGTGATCGGGCGGGTCGTGGTGCCGCCGTCCGAGATCGAGGTCGACATCGTCACGTCGTTCCTCGGCGGGATTCTCTTCATCCATCTGGTGCGGCAACGGAAGGTGGCCCAGCTGTGACCCTGATCGAGGGCGAGCGGCGCCGGTCCGGGGCCGTCCGTACCGACCTGCGGCACGGCCTGCTCCGTACCGGCCGCTGGTCGCTGCGGTACGACACACGCGCGCTGCTGGTCTGCCTCGGCATCGTCGCGCTGACCGCCTGCGTGACCGTGCTCTCCATCGGCACCGGCACCTACCGGCTGTCGCCCGTGGAGGTCGTGCGCACCCTCGCCGGGAACGGCCCGCCCGGAGCCGAGTTCATCGTGCTCGATCTGCGGCTGCCGCGCGCCCTGGTGGCGCTCCTGGTGGGCTTCGCGATGGGCATGGCGGGCGCGGTGTTCCAGTCGCTGACCCGCAACCCGCTCGGCAGCCCGGACATCATCGGGTTCGGCAACGGCGCCTCCGCGGGTGCGCTCGTCGCGATCATGATCTTCGACGCGGGGGCACCCCAGACGGCACTCGGCGCGGTGGGCGGCGGCTTCGCCACGGCCGCCGCGGTGTATCTGCTGGCCTGGAAGCGGGGCGTGCACGGATACCGCCTCGTCCTCGTCGGCATCGGCGCCTCCGCGGTGCTCGGCTCGGCGACCAGCTTCCTCTACGTACGCGCCGAGATCGGCAAGGCGGCGCAGGCCGCGAGCTGGATGATCGGTTCGCTCAACGCCCGCGACTGGAACGAGGTCCGGATCGCCGCCCTGGGCCTGGTGCTCCTCGTCCCGGTCGTCCTGGTGTACGGGCGGCGGCTGACGACGCTGGAGATGGGCGACGACACGGCTGCCGCGCTCGGAGTGCCGCCGGAGCGCAGCCGTCTGCTGCTGCTGTGCGCGGGCACCGGGCTGACCGCGATGGCGGTCGCCGCCTCCGGACCCATCCCGTTCGTCGCGATGGCCGCGCCACAGCTGGGCCGCCGGGTGACCAGGGCAGCCGGACCGAACGTCCTGCCGGCCGCGTGGATGGGCGCGCTCCTGGTCTCCGCCGCGGACCTGGCCACCCAACGCGTCACCGGCTCCGCCTTGCTGCCCGTCGGCGTGGTGACGGGCGTGGCCGGCGGCATCTACCTGGCCTGGCTGCTGCTGCGGGAACGCCGCGACCACCGCCTGTGAGCCGCCGGGCGGCGCGGAAATTCCTGAGCCCGGCCGGGGAGTTCGCTGTACGTTGAGCATGCGCGCCGCGCCGGTCCGTATGTCAAGTATCCGCAGTTCAGAAGACGTTTCGAGGCAACCCACCGTGTTCCTGACGATCACCGCCACCGGCACCCCGGAGCGCCCCGCGACCGACCTCGGCTTCCTGCTGCACAAGCACCCCGACAACGAGCAGGCGTTCTCGACGTCGTACGGCACAGCCCACGTTCTGTATTCCGAGGCGTCCGTCGAGCGGTGCACCGCCGCGCTGCTGCTTGAGGTCGACGCGGTCGCGCTGGTCCGGCGCGGCAAGGGCAAGGGCCGCGGCGGCGCACCCGACGCCGCGCTCGCGCAGTACGTCAACGACCGCCCGTACGCGGCCTCTTCACTGCTCGCCGTGGCGCTGAGCGCGGTGTTCTCCAGCGCCATGAAGGGCCAGTGCAACGCCAGGCCCGAGCTGCCTGCGCGGCCCCTCCCGCTCCGTGTCGAGGTGCCCGCACTGCCCGCCCGCGGCGGCGCGGACCTCGTACGGGAACTGTTCGAGCCGCTGGGATGGACGGTGACGGTCGAAGCCGTGGCCCTGGACGCGGAGTTCCCCGAGTGGGGCGACTCGCGGTACGTACGCCTCGTACTGGAATCGGCGCGACTGACCCTGTCCGAGGCCCTGCGCCACCTCTACGTCCTGCTCCCGGTACTCGACGACGCCAAGCACTACTGGGTCTCCTCCGACGAGGTCGACAAGCTGCTGCGGGCGGGCGAGGGCTGGCTGCCGGAGCACCCGGAGCAGAAGCTGATCACCAGCCGGTATCTGTCGCGCCGTTGGTCGCTGACGCGCGAGGCGCTGGAGCGGCTGGAACTCGTCCGGCTCGCCGAGGCCGACGACAGCGCGGTCGAGGAGATCGACAACGCGGTCGCCGAGGAGCCGGAGGACACAGAGGCCGTGGACGGCGCGCAGGAGAGGACCGTGTCGCTCGCCGTCCAGCGGCGGGACGCGATCCTCGCCGCACTGCACGCGTCCGGCGCGGCACGGGTGCTCGATCTCGGTTGTGGGCAGGGCCAGTTGGTGCAGGCACTGCTCAAGGACACGCGGTTCGACGAGATCGTCGGCGTCGACGTGTCGATGCGCGCGCTCACCGTCGCCTCGCGGCGGCTCAAGCTGGACCGCATGGGAGAGCGGCAGTCCGCGCGCGTCAAGCTGATCCAGGGCTCGCTCGCGTACACCGACAAGAGGCTCAAGGGGTACGACGCCGCCGTGCTCAGCGAGGTCATCGAGCACCTCGACCTGCCCCGGCTGCCCGCCCTGGAGTACGCCGTGTTCGGCTCCGCACGCCCGAAGACCGTGCTCGTGACCACGCCGAACGTCGAGTACAACGTCCGTTGGGAGACCCTCCCGGCCGGCCACTCCCGGCACGGCGACCACCGCTTCGAGTGGACGCGGGAGGAGTTCCGGGCGTGGGCGGGCCGCGTCGCCCAACGGCACGGATACGGCGTGGAGTTCACGCCCGTCGGCCCCGCCGACCCGGAAGTGGGTCCGCCGACCCAGATGGCCACGTTCACGATAACCACAGCCGCGCTCACCGCGAAGGAGGAGAAGGCAGCATGACCGACACCAAGGGGCGCACCCTGCCCGTCACCGACCTCTCCCTCGTGGTCCTGGTCGGCGCGTCCGGCTCGGGCAAGTCCACCTTCGCCCGCAGGCACTTCAAGCCGACCGAGATCATCTCCAGCGACTTCTGCCGGGGCCTGGTCGCCGACGACGAGAACGACCAGAGCGCCAGCGGCGACGCCTTCGACGTGCTGCACTACATCGCGGGCAAGCGGCTCGCGGCGGGCCGGCGCACGGTCGTCGACGCGACGAATGTGCAGCAGGAGGGCCGCAAGCAGCTCATCGAACTCGCCAGGCAGTACGACGTGCTGCCCATCGCCATCGTGCTCGACGTGCCCGAGGAGGTCTGCGCCGAGCGCAACGCCGCACGCGTCGACCGAGCCGAGATGCCGCGCCGTGTCATCCAGCGCCACACCCGCGAACTCCGCCGTTCCCTGCGCCACTTGGAACGCGAGGGGTTCAGGAAGGTGCACATCCTGCGGGGTGTCGAGGAGGCCGAGAGCGCCGAGATCCGCACGGAGAAGCGGTACAACGACCTCACCCACCTCACCGGCCCCTTCGACATCATCGGCGACATCCACGGCTGCGCCTCGGAGCTGGAGACCCTGCTCGGCAAGCTCGGCTATGTCGACGGGGTGCACGCGCAGGGCCGTACGGCCGTCTTCGTCGGCGACCTCGTCGACCGTGGCCCGGACACCCCCGGCGTACTGCGCCGCGTGATGTCCATGGTCGGGTCCGGCAACGCCCTGTGCGTGCCCGGCAACCACGAGAACAAGCTCGGCCGTCACCTCAAGGGCCGCCAGGTCCAGCACAGCCATGGACTCGCCGAGACCGTCGAGCAGTTGGCGCAGGAGAGCGAGGAGTTCATCGCGGGTGTACGGGAGTTCGTCGACGGGCTCGTCAGCCACTACGTCCTGGACGGCGGACGTCTCGTCGTCTGCCACGCCGGTCTGCCGGAGAAGTACCACGGCCGTACGTCGGGCCGGGTGCGCTCGCACGCGCTGTACGGGGACACCACCGGCGAGACCGACGAGTTCGGGCTGCCGGTGCGGTACCCGTGGGCGGAGGACTACCGGGGCCGGGCGGCCGTGGTGTACGGCCATACTCCAGTCCCCACCGCCACCTGGCTGAACAACACCATCTGTCTCGACACCGGTGCCGTCTTCGGCGGCAAGCTCACCGCGCTGCGCTGGCCGGAGCGCGAGCTCGTCGACGTACCGGCGGAGCGCGTCTGGTACGAGCCGGCCAGGCCGCTCGCCACCGAGGCACCCGGTGGACACGAGGGGCGGCCGCTCGACCTCGCGGACGTGCACGGCCGGCGGGTCGTCGAGACACGCCACGCGGGCCGGGTGTCGGTCCGCGAGGAGAACGCCGCCGCGGCCCTGGAGGTCATGAGCCGCTTCGCCGTGGACCCGCGGCTGCTGCCGTACCTGCCGCCGACCATGGCACCGACCGCGACCTCGCACACCGAGGGCTACTTGGAACACCCGGCCGAGGCCTTCGCGCAGTACAAGGAGGACGGGGTCGAGCGGGTCGTGTGCGAGGAGAAGCACATGGGTTCGCGGGCGGTGGCGCTGGTGTGCCGCGACGCGGAGGCGGCGCGGCAGCGATTCGGGGTGGACGGTGGCCCGACGGGTGCGCTCTACACGCGCACCGGGCGTCCCTTCTTCGACTCCGCCGAGGTGACGGAGGAGATCCTCGGGCGACTGCGGGCTGCCGTGGACACAGCGGGGCTCTGGGCGTCGTTGGAGACCGACTGGGTGCTGCTGGACGCCGAGTTGATGCCTTGGTCGCTGAAGGCGTCCGGGCTGCTGCGTACGCAGTACGCCGCCGTGGGCGCCGCGTCCGGGGCCGTGTTCCCCGGCGTGCTGGCCGCGCTCGAAGGGGCGGCCGCGCGAGGCGTCGACGTACGGGAGCTGCTGGGCAAGCAGCGGGAGAGGGTCGCCGACGCGGCGGCGTTCACCGACGCCTACCGGCGGTACTGCTGGACCACGGACGGACTGGAGGGCGTGCGCCTCGCTCCCTTCCAGATCCTCGCGGTCCAGGGGCGCAGCCTGGCAGGACTTCCGCACGACGAGCAGCTCGCGCTGCTCGACCGCCTCGTCGAGCACGACGGGAGCGGGCTGCTCCAGACGACCCGGCGGCTGTTCGTGGACACGGGGGACCCCGAGTCCGTACGGGCGGGCGTCGACTGGTGGTTGGAGATGACCGGGCGCGGGGGTGAGGGCATGGTCGTCAAGCCGGTGGCCGCGCTGGTCCGCGGCGAGAACGGGCGACTGGTGCAGCCCGGCATCAAATGCCGCGGCCGGGAGTACCTGCGCATCATCTACGGCCCCGAATACACCCGCCCGGAGAACCTCGCCCGCCTACGCGGCCGCTTCCTCAACCACAAGCGGTCACTTGCGATCCGCGAGTACGCCCTGGGCCTCGAAGCCCTGGACCGCCTCGCAGAGGGCGAGCCGCTGTGGCGCGTCCACGAGGCGGTGTTCGGCGTACTGGCCCTGGAGTCGGAGCCGGTGGACCCGAGGTTGTGAGGACCAGACGCCGGCCGGGCTGGAAATCTTCCAGCCCGGCCGGAGGTCTTTCAGCCGGTCCGGTGTTTGAGGTCGAGGCGGTGCCGTCTCGATCCCCCGCCCACCCTCATCCGGGGCTCCGCCCTGTTTCAGCCCGTCCGGCGTTCGAGGACGAGCGAGTTCAGCGCGATGCGGGGGTCCGGGGGCGGCAGCCCCCAGGAACAAGGGACGGGTAGGGGCGGAGGGGGTGAAAAAACCATCACCCCACCAGCCGCAACCTCGCCTCCGCCATCCCAAGGCGGACGGTCTGCCCCCACGTAAGCTCCAGCGCATCCCCCTCCATCCCGTCCCCGAACGCGATGAGCCGGTCGGACTCCACCGTGAGCCGGAGCCGCGCGGTCGTACCGAGTTCACCCGCCACCAGCGACGTCCCGGTGGCGGGCGACGGCCACGCCTCCCGCACGAACCAAAGCAGCCGCGTCTCCGTGGGCCCGGGCAACGCCACCCGACCACCCCTCTCCTCCCACAGCGACCGCAGCCACCCCGTCGCCCCGGTCCCCGTCCCCACCAGCACTCCGGACGAAGCCTGGGACTCGACGACACCCCTGTCGTCGTCGAGCCCCAGGCGGTATCGGACGGTCTGGTGCCCGGCCGCTCCGAGATAGATCTCGTTGAGCGCCAGCAGCCGCTGGGTGTCGTCGGCGACGGCTTCGACCATGGTGAGTTCGTCGGCCGCCCCGCCCCGGGCCACCGCCGAGGCGATCAACGCGCCCGCGTCACCGACCCGATGCCGCACCAGCACCCCGGGATTGCGCCCGGGGTCGGTGTCGATCCCCACAACGGGCTGCCCCGTCAGGTACTTGGCGACGTTGGCGACAAGCCCGTCCTGCCCGACGACGACCACGACGTCCTCGGGCGCGAACAGGAACCGGTCCAAGTCGGCCCGCTCCACCCTGGCTTGACGCCATGTCAGTGGAATGTCGGAGGCGACCTCGGCCAGCGCCCGGCGCGTCCGACGGCTCCGCTCCGCCACCTCCCCGATGTCCCGCCCCCGGGAGGAGAGAAAGAACGCCGCTTGCCCGTGGGTTCCGTGCCGGGCCACCAACTCCTCGTACTCCGTGGTGCGATGGACCAGCACGACCCGCGGCGCGAGACTCACGCCGGTTCCCCCGAGGACCCGTTGCCCAGCTTGGCGAGCAGCCCCGTCAGAACGTCCGGCGACACGGTGACGCTCTCGATCCGCGGCAGGTTCTCGGCGAGCCGCGTCCCCGTCAGAGCGTGCAGCGTGGCGACATCGACGTCCGCGTGCACCCGCAGCCAGGCGGCCTGTGCCTCGGCCCGGGCGTCGCCGAGCCCCCGCGCGGCCTCCGCCTCGGCCTTGGCGAGCCGCACGGTACGTGTGGCCTCAGCCTCCGCGAGACGGACCGTCCGCGCCGCCTCCGCCGTGGCGCGCACCGCGTCAGCCGCCGCGAGTTCCTCCGCCTCCCGCCGCGCGTTCGTACCCCGCTGGTCGACCAACTGCTCCTCGCGCCGGGCGAGTTCGATCTGACTGGCGAGTTCGTTCTCGGCGATGGCGCGCTCCCGCTCGACCGCGACGGCGCGGCGTTCGTACGTCGCCTTGTCCGCGTCCTGCTGGATCTGCTCGCGGGCGGGGGTGCGCAGCGCCCGCTCGACCTCGGGCTCGGGGCGCAGGGCGACGACCCGTACGGCCACGATCTCGATCCCCGTCGCGGGCAGCCGGGGTTCCGCGGCGAGCCCGCCCGCGATCCGTTCCCGTACCGCCGCGACGCCGTCCATCAGGGCGGCGGCCAGCGACGTACGGGCCAGCACGTCCAGCGCGTGCTGCTGGGCCGTCTCCGTCATCAGCGACCCGAGCTGTTCGAGAGGCGCGCCGCGCCAGGCACCCGTGTCGGGGTCGATGGAGAAGTCCAGGCGGGTGGCCGCGATCGCCGGGTCGCTGATGCGGTAGGTGACGGTTGCCTGTACCGCCACGTCCTGGAAGTCGGACGTACGGGCGTGGAAGGTCATCGCCAACTCGCGGTCGTCGACCGGGACTTCGGAGAGCGCGGCGGTCAAGGACCGGTACCAGAAGCTGAGCCCGGGACCGTCGTGCACCAGGCTCCCCGACCGGTGGTGCCGGACATGGGCGGTCGGCGCTCCCCGCAGATGGCGCCAGCCCAGACGGCGGGTGATGTCAGCCATGGATAACCCCCTTGTCGCTGAGCGGCCCAGCGGCCGCAGCGACCTTCGTCAGTCGTTCGTCGTCAGTCGTTCGTCGTTCGTTTTCGTCAACGCGACGATAATAGAGGGGCTTGGTTATCGTCAAGAGGACGAAATGAAACGGACCGGGTCGGCGCGATCAGCGGGTGAACACGCGTCCGGATGGTCAGGATGGAGGCATGGGATTCCATGTCGACTCCGAGGCCGGGCCGCTGCGCCGCGTCATCCTGCACCGGCCGGATCTTGAGCTCAAAAGGCTCACCCCCAGCAACAAGGACGCCCTGCTCTTCGACGACGTGCTGTGGGTGCGCCGGGCGCGCGCCGAGCACGACGGGTTCGCGGACGTGCTGCGCGATCGCGGGGTCACCGTCCATCTCTTCGGTGACCTGCTGACCGAGGCCCTGGAGATCCCGGCGGCCAGATCGCTCGTCCTGGACCGGGTCTTCGACGAGAAGGAGTACGGGCCGCTCGCCACCGACCACCTGAGGGCCTCATTCGAGACTCTGCCCGCACCGGAACTGGCGGCCGCACTGGTCGGCGGCATGACCAAGCGGGAGTACCTGGACGCGCACATGGAGCCGACCTCCGTGCGCTTCCATGTCATGGACCTCGACGACTTCCTGCTCGACCCGCTGCCCAACCACCTCTTCACCCGGGACACCTCCGCCTGGATCTACGACGGGGTTTCCATCAACGCCATGCGCTGGCCGGCGCGGCAGCGCGAGACCGTGCACTTCGAGGCGATCTACCGCCACCACCCGCTCTTCCGCGACGAGACCTTCAACCTCTGGTCGCAGGGGCAGGCGGACTACCCCTCCACCATCGAGGGCGGAGACGTGCTCGTCATCGGCAACGGCGCGGTCCTCATCGGCATGAGCGAGCGGACGACGCCCCAGGCCGTCGAGATGCTCGCGCACAAGCTGTTCGAGGCAGGGTCCGCGAGCACCATCGTGGCGCTCGACATGCCCAAGCGGCGGGCCTTCATGCACCTCGACACCGTGATGACGATGGTCGACGGCGACACCTTCACGCAGTACGCCGGCCTTGGCATGCTCCGCTCGTACACCATCGAACCGGGCGTGGGGGACAAGGAGCTGAAGGTCACCGACCATCCTCCCGAGCACATGCACCGCGCGATCGCCGCGGCGCTGGGCCTGAGTGAGATCCGCGTCCTCACCGCCACTCAAGACGTGCACGCCGCCGCGCGGGAGCAGTGGGACGACGGCTGCAACGTCCTCGCCGTCGAACCGGGGGTCGTGGTCGCCTACGAGCGGAACGCGACCACCAACACGCACCTGCGCAAGCAGGGCATCGAGGTGATCGAGATTCCGGGGAGCGAGCTGGGGCGGGGGAGGGGCGGGCCGCGCTGTATGAGCTGTCCGGTCGAACGAGGGGCCGTATAGTCATTCTGGCGGCCGTATAGAAATGTCAATCATCGTATAGAATTCCAGGGTCCCTCTCTCCTTACCCACGTCATCCTGGAGCGCTCTCATGGCGACAGTCCCGACCGCCCTCGCAGGCCGCCACTTCCTGAAGGAGCTGGACTTCACGGCAGAGGAGTTCCGCGGGCTGGTCGAGCTGGCCGCCGAGCTGAAGGCGGCCAAGAAGGCCGGGACCGAGACCCAGCAGCTGCGGGGCAGGAACATCGCGCTGATCTTCGAGAAGACCTCGACGCGTACGCGCTGCGCGTTCGAGGTCGCGGCGGCGGACCAGGGTGCCTCGACGACGTATCTGGACCCGTCCGGTTCGCAGATCGGTCACAAGGAGTCGGTGAAGGACACGGCTCGGGTGCTCGGGCGGATGTTCGACGCGATCGAGTACCGGGGTGACAGCCAGGCCGCCGTCGAGGAGCTGGCCGCGTACGCCGGTGTGCCCGTCTACAACGGTCTGACCGACGACTGGCACCCCACCCAGATGCTCGCCGACGTGCTCACGATGACGGAGCACAGCGACAAGCCGCTCGGCGAGATCGCCTTCGCCTACCTCGGCGATGCCCGCTTCAACATGGGCAACTCGTATCTGATCACCGGCGCGCTGCTCGGCATGGACGTCCGTATCGTCGCCCCCCAGGCGTACTGGCCCACCGACGAGATCGTCGCCCGGGCCCGCAAGCTCGCCGAGAGCGCCGGCGGCCGCATCACGCTCACCGAGGACGTCACCGAGGGAGTCCAGGGTGCCGACTTCGTCGCGACCGACATCTGGGTCTCCATGGGTGAGCCGAAGGAGGTGTGGGACGAGCGGATCGCCGCGCTGTCCCCGTACGCCGTGACCATGGACGTCCTGCGCGCCACCGGCAACCCGGACGTGAAGTTCCTGCACTGCCTCCCGGCCTTCCACGACCTGGGCACGAAGGTCGGGCGGGAGATCCATGAGAGCCATGGCCTGGACTCGCTGGAGGTCACCGACGAGGTGTTCGAGTCGGCGCACTCGGTCGTCTTCGACGAGGCCGAGAACCGGCTGCACACGATCAAGGCGGTCCTGGTCGCGACCCTCGCCTGACTGTTGTCGGCGATTACACCGGTCGTCGCCGCTGCGGCGGTACGACGGGCAGCCTGAACCAGACCGCCTTGCCGGAGCCGACAGGGCGGTGGCCGCAGGACGAGCTGAGGGTGCGGATCAGGAGGAGACCGCGCCCGTGCTCCTGCCAGGGGTCGGGCTCGCGGGCCAGGTCGGCGAACGTGAGATCGCCGGGCGGCGCGGGGTCCGGATCGTGCACCTCGACCTGGCAGCCGGTCGGCAACAGTTCGACGACCAGCTCTATGGGACCGTCCCCCGCGGTGTGCTCCACGGCGTTGGCGACCAGCTCCGCGGTGAGCAGTTCGGCGGTGTCGCTGTCGGCCGCGTGCTCCAGGTCGGCCAGCGCCGTACGGACCAGCGCACGGGCGACGGGCACTGCCGCGACGGTGTGCGGCAGCGCGATGCGCCAGGAGGCGGGTGCTGGGGTGTCGGGCAAAAGGGGTCCGTTCATTGAGCAGGTTGTCCTGCTTTCAACTTTAGAAAGGGTACGACTCGACCGGACAGAGGCTCCCGGCGGGCGTGTCCCGGGTCTTTCGGCCTGGTATGTGGCTGTGTACCCAGGTGAACGGTCCACCTCCCGCGTGGTGCTCCCGCCGTTACGGGGCCATCGAGGATCCGTGACTCGGTGACGGATCTGCCGCACTTCTATCGCGCGATTGTGACGGAAGCGACGGGAGAGGCATGGGTTGACAAGCCGGTGGGTCTGGTTCAGGCCCGCTCGGGTACGTCGGCGAAGGCCATCCCCGCGTCCCGCAGCCGCTCGTGCAGTGCCCGGAAGACGGCGACGGAGCGGGCGCCCGGCCAGTCCTGCGGGAGCAGCGCGGCGGGCAGTCCCGGGTCGGTGTACGGGAGGTGCCGCCAGGAGTCGAGGGCGAGCAGATAGTCGCGGTACGCCTCCTCCGCAGGGGTGTCCGTGCGCCGTTCCCAGGCGTGCAGCACATGCGCGTGCTCGTCGAGGAACTCCTCGTGCTGCTTGGCGATCGAGGCCAGGTCCCACCAGCGGGCCACTGCCTCCGCCGTGGTGGCGAAGCCCAGATGCTCCCCGCGGAACAGCTCCACGTACGGGTCGAGCCGCAGCCGCTCCAGCGTGTGCCGCGCTTCTTCGTAGAGCCGTGCCGGGGCGAGCCACACCCCTGGGGCGGCCGTTCCGAAGCCCAGTCCGGCGAGCCGTGAGCGCAGTACATGCCGCTTCTGCCGCTCGGACTCGGGAACGGAGAAAACGGCGAGCACCCACCCGTCGTCCGTGGGCGGAACCGCCGCATACACCCGCCGGTCGCCGTCGTCGAGCAGTTGCCGCGCGTCCTGCGACAGCGCGTACCCGGCCGCACCCGCCGCCGTACGCACCGGTTCCAGCAGGCCGCGGCGCTTGAGCCGGGACACCGACGACCGTACGGAGGGTGCGTCGACGCCCACCGCGGCGAGGAGTCTGATCAGCTCGGACACCGGCACCGGGCCGGGCATGAAACGGCCGTACGCGCCGTAGAACGTGACGATGAGGGACCGGGGGGCGTGGTGCTCTGACACGTTGATCACTCTAGTCCGCGAAGATCACTTGGGATCATCGCCCACGGACCGGGTCCGCGGCGACGGACTCGCGGAGCTGCCCCGCGTACGCGTTAGGCCATCAGTCGCCCGCAGCCGGACTCAGGCGGCGACGGTCAGCTGCTCGACGAACGCCCGGCGCGGAGCGATCACGCTGCCGTCGGGGTGCAGTTCGCCGCTGTCGTCGAAGACGATCGCGCCGTCGCACAGGAGGTTCCAGCCCTGCTCGGGGTGGGCCGCCACGATGTGCGGGGCGGTGCCGTCCGCGGACGGGGACGAAGGCTGGTGGGAACACATGGCGCACCTCCACGTCGTATGCGATGAGTGCCGACGGCGTCGTCCGCCGTCCTCGCATACACAGACCATGCTCGCGCGGCGAACTCATCGGAACAGCCTGTCGTGAAGCGTGACAACACGCGGACAACACTTGGACGTCCCCATGACGGACGGTGCCAAGTCGCCACCAAAGGGGTGATGATCACCGGCCTCCGGGTGCCGGACACCGCCCTCGGGGCCCAGGACCGGTACCTGTGGAGCGCTCTTTCCGGCCCCGTTCCAGGAGGTACTCCCATGTCCGTGCGCCAGGCCCTCGGCGCGGCCGCCGCCGCCGCGCTGCTCCTGTCCGTCGCCCCGTCCGCCGTCGCCCTGTCGGGACCGTACGACCAGGTGACCGTCGACCCGACCGGTCACGTCGCGGCCGACGGAACCGTCAGCCTCTCGGGCACCTACCGCTGTCTGGGCAGTACCGGCCCCGTGTTCGTGTCCTCGTCGGTCTCGCAGGGCGACCCCCGGGTACGCCACGGCATCGGCGGCACCTCGGCGGTCTGCGACGGTGCGGTGCACTCCTGGACCAACTCGGAGAAGCGCACGCCGGGCACCCTCACCCCGGGCGACGCGTATGTCGAGGCCATCCTCATGGAACTGCGCCCCGGCGCGGGCGGGCTGCCGCTGCCGAGCTTCCACGCGAGGCAGCAGGCGGACATCACCCTCGCGGAGAGCTGAGCACGGTCCGGGTGCCGCGGCCGTCGAGCGGTGCGGCGGGGGTCAGCCCTGCCGCACTGCTCGATGCCGTCGGCAGGGCCGAAGTGAGGGGCGCTCAGTCGCCCAGCCGCGCGGCGATCCCGTCGAGCACCGAATCGAGGCCCGTCTCGAACTGCCACTCCAGGTCGTCCTTGCGGCTCGCCTCGCCGAGGTAGCGCGCGAACGTCGGGTAGCGGCCGGTGCTCATCAGCCACGTCATACGCGGTGCCAGACCGGTGCGCGCCTCGTTCCCGCTGGACCAGCCCTGCTCCCGCAGCAGCTCGGTGCGGCCGATCTCGAAACCGACGGCGCCCTGCACATAGGAATCGACGGTGCGTACGACCGCCATCATCGTGTCGGCGTCCAGGTCGAGCCCGTCGAGTGCGGCCAGGGCCCGCTCGGGAACGGCCAGTTGGTTCGGGGTCAGCGTGAACACCGCCGTGCGGGTCACCCAGGGATGCCCGAGAAGCACGGTCCGGGTGCGCAGGGCGAGCTCCCGCATGACCTCCCGCCAGCCCTTGGCTTCCGAGGGCAGCGTCAGCTCGCCGTAGACGTGGTCGACCATCAGTTCGAGCAGCTCGTCCTTGCCGGACACATAACGGTACGCCGCCATCGGCGCGACGCCCAGATCGGCCGCGAGGCGCCGCATGGTGACGGCGTCGAGGCCTTCCGTGTCGGCGATCGCCACGGCGGCCGCGGCGATGCGCTGCGGGGTGAGCGTGGAGCGAGGGGCGGGCGCGGGCCGGTTGAGGCGTTCCCACAGGAAGACGCTCTCCTTGGGCTCGGACGGCTCCGGCGTCACCTGACTCTCCTCTTTCCTCCGAGCGGCCATGGATGAGGACTCCTTCCGGTGCCGGGTTTGTGTACAACGTAACAGCAGTGGACAACGTACACACGTCTGTGTACGTTGTATCTACAGCGATACGTCGTACACATCCAGGAGTTCCACATGAGTGACGTGAACAACAGCCCTCTGCGGGTGGCAGCCCTCGTCGGCAGCACCAGGGACGGACGTTTCGGACCGGTCGTGGCCGACTGGCTGAAGGACCGGATTGTCCAGCGCGACGACATGGAGGTCGACATCGTCGACCTGGTCGAGACGCCTCTGCCGACCGTCATGCCGGCCTTTGGACAGCAACTCCCCGACGAGCAAATGGCGTTGCTCGGCGCGGTCACCCCGCGCCTGGCGGCCGCCGATGCCTTCGTCATCATCACGCCCGAGTACAACCACAGTTATCCGGCGGCGCTGAAGAACGCGATCGACTGGCACAACCCGCAGTGGCATGCCAAGCCCGTCGCCTTCGTCTCGTACGGCGGCATCTCCGGCGGCCTGCGCGCGGTCGAGCATCTGCGGCCCGTGCTGGCCGAAGTGCACGCCACGACGATCCGCAACACGGTCAGCTTTCACAACTACGGTGACAAGTTCGACCCGAACGGCGTGCCCCTCGACCCGGAGTGCGAGGTCGCGGTCAAGGCGCTGCTCGACCAACTTGCCTGGTGGGGACAGGCACTTCGGGCCGCCCGGGCCGCCCGCCCGTACACCGGCTGAAGTGAGACACGGCCATGACCAGTGATACGTCGGCCGCGCCCACGCGGGCCCCCTCGACCCTGCCCTACCTGGGCGTCTTCGGACTCATGCTCGGCATCTTCCTGGCCACCCTCGACGGACAGATCGTCAGCATCGCGCTGCCGACCATCGTCGGCGACCTCGGCGGACTCGACCACTTCTCCTGGTCCGTCACGTCGTACATGCTCACCATGGCCGCCACCACCCCGATCTGGGGCAAACTCGGCGACCTCAAGGGCCGCAAGGGCGCCTACATGTGGTCCGTGCTGCTCTTCCTGGTCGGCACCGCCCTGTGCGGACTCGCCCAGGACATGGCACAGCTCATCACCTTCCGCGCCGTCCAGGGCCTCGGCGCCGGTGGGCTCATGGTCGGCGCGCTGTCGGTCATCGGCGTGCTGGTCCCCGCGCACGAGCGCGGGCGCGTCCAGTCGATGGTCGGCGTGATGCTGCCGGTCGCCTTCGTCGGCGGACCGCTGCTCGGCGGCTTCATCACCGACGCCCTCGACTGGCGCTGGGTGTTCTACGTCAACGTGCCCTTCGGTGTCGTCGCGCTGCTCGCGGTCGCCAAAGGGGTACGGCTGCCGAAGGAGCGCTCCGGGGGGCGGATCGACTATCCCGGTACGGCGCTGCTGACCACCGCAATCCTGGCGCTCACCCTGCTGGCCGGCTGGGCCGGCACCCGTTACGCCTGGGGATCGGCGCCGATCGCGCTGCTCGCCGTGGTCGCGGCCGTGGCCCTTGCCGGATTCGTCCGGGTGGAACAGCGGGCGGCGGAACCCGTCATCCCGCCGCGGCTGTTCCGCAACCGCGACTTCGCCCTGGCCCAGCTGCTCAGCTTCCTTGCCGGCGCCGTGCTGGTATCGGTGGTCAACTACCTTCCCCAGTACCTCCAGTTCGTACAGGGTTCCACCTCCACCCTCAGTGGTTTGCAGATCCTGCCCCTGATGCTGGGCATGCTGGCGGCGCAGTTGACCACCGGACGGCTGGCGGACCGGGGCGGCCTGGAGCGGGTGATTGCGATCACCGGCGGTGCCGTCACGGTCACCGGCGCGCTGCTGCTGCTCCTGCTCGACACCGACACCCCGACGTTCGCCGCCTCGGCGCTCACCCTGGTGCTCGGTGTCGGTGTCGGCATCCTGATGCAGAGCACGCTGCTGACCACGATGAACACGGCACTCCCGCGCGACATGGGCGCCGCCACCGGAACGGTCACCCTGGTGCGCACCATCGGCGGCTCCCTCGGCGTCGCCGCGCTGGGCGCCGTACACCTCGGGCGGATGACGGGCGAACTCACCGACCGGCTCGGCGAGCGAACCGCCGAACAGCTCGCCTCCGGCGACGAGTTGACCCCGTCATCGGTCGACGGGATGTCCGCGCAGCTACGCGGTGTCGTCCAGGGAGCGTTCACCAGCGGACTGCACGGCGTCCTCCTCGGCACCGCCCTGCTCTCCGCCGTCGCCTTCGCCGTCGCCTGGTTCGTCCAGGGGGATCCGGCCGCCAAGTCACCTGGGCAGCCCGGGAATTCGCCGCGCACCCAGATCCCCGCGACGTCCGCGGACTGACACCGCCGGCCTGGTCCCGTCAGGCGCCCGCGCCCCTCTTCCCTCGCACAAAGCCCGCGGTCGAGTCCGCGCCCCGACGAAAGGGAACGCAGACTCGACCGCGGGCCGAACTGGACGTCAGGCCAAGGACTTTCAGCCGGTGACCTTGAACGTGGCCGCCGAGTCGTTCTGGGTCGCGACCTGACCCGAGAACAGATTCGTCACTGTGTTACCCGTGAAGGTCCCGGTGCCGGTGACTCCGGCGGGGATCCAGATGCCCTGCTTCGCCGGACGGTTGATCGTGTTGTTGGTCAGCGTCAGGTTGACGCGTGTCTTGTCGATGTAGAGGCCTGCACGCAGGGCTCCGTTCAGGGTGTTGTCGGTCATCGTGACGGTCGAGTAGGCGGTCGGAAAGAGCGAGGTGCTGGAGGGAGAACTGATCCGCACACCGTGCCGGGTGCCGTTCCAGCCGCCGCCGCCGTTCAGGACATTTCCGCTGACCGTGACGGAGGTCAGGGGGTTCCCCGTGTCGCCGAATACGCCGAGGTCCAGGGCGCTGTTCGATGACACGCTGTTCACCAGGTTGTTCTTCACCTGGATGTTCTGGCCGCCGGCGACCCGGAGGCCGTTGGCCCACCAGGGTGCGATCGCGGTGTTGTTGAGGATCTTCGTGCCGTCGACCTGGGGGTTCGTACCGCTGGCACCGGCGTCGGAGTACGTCGCGAAGGAGTCGTCACCGGTGTTGCGGGCGAAGTTGTTCTGGACCGTGATGTTCTTGCCGAGCTTGTCCGGATTCGGCGTGTTGCCGTTGTTGACGTTGAAACCGTCACCGTAGGTGTCCGCTGTCCGGCTGTTCTGGATGATGCCATTGGTGCCCGACAGCCAGTTGGCGTCGATGTGGCGCGTCCAGATCCGGTCGACCAGCCAGCCGCCGGCACCGCTGGCGTTGATTCCGTAGTCCGAGCCGCCGTTGCCGCCGACACCGCGCCAGGTGGCGTTGGCATCGATCTGAAGGTCCGTCAGTGTGGTGCCCGAGCCCACCAGGATCTGCGAACGCCAACCGGCGGGGGTCGGAAGAGGGACCTTCCGGTAGATCGTCGTGTACCACATGCCGGCGCCCTGCACCTTCACGCCGGTGAAGTTCAACGTCGTGGTCGTCAGGCTGTTCGTCAGGTATTTACCCGACGGGATCCACACGGACTTTCCCTGCGTTTTGGCGGCATTCACCGTGTTCTGGATCGCGACCGTCGAATCCTTCGCGAAGGTGGGATCCGCGCCGTAGGTGACGACGGAGAGCGAGTTGGCCGGCTGTGCCAGCGCGGCCCCGACGTTCTCCAGATCGACGGAATCGATGTCGTAGACGGCAGCCGTGTTGGCGGCGTCCTTCTGGAGCTTGATCGTGCTGCCCGCCGCGACGGGAGCACCCGTGACCCAGACGGGGAATTCGTTGTAGAAGCGGTAGGGCGACCCGCCGGCGTTGGGGTCGTCCGGATTGGTGGTCGCGTCGCGGTAGTTCCACGCCTGCTTGGAGCTCAGCGAGATCGCCTGGCGGTACACGCCGTTCACGTACAGGTTCAGTGACGCGGTGATGCCGCCGCCCGCCGCCGCGTCCGGAATCGAGGCGCGGACCACGAGGGTATTGGCGCTCTTGCCCGTGTTGTTCGGTATCGTCACCGAAGCGCCGGTGGCCTTCAGTTCGACCAGCGAGTAGCCCGAGGCTTCGGTCTCCAGGGACGCCGCGGTCGGTGCTGCCGCTCCCGGGGTGAGGGAGCGGAGGGTGGCGCCGCCGGCACGCGTCCCGGTTTCGGCTTCGACCGTGGCGAAGGGTGTTGTGGCACCAGCCGCGGCAACCGCCTCGGCATCAGCGCCGGAAGTCGTCTCCGCGTGACTTTTGGTGCCTGGAAAAACGAACAGAGTGCCGGCGACAAGCATGGCGATGCCAGAAAGCCACATCGAGACTCGTCGGACTTTTCTGTGCATATTTCACCTCTTTGTGGGGTTGGCGACAGGGCGGGATCCACGCGCCGCGAGCAAGAACAGCTCATCTGTCGGAGGTCTGACACGTTGTTGATGAAGATGTCGAAGTCGCCAGGGCGCGCCAAATCCTGCAATGTGCGGGCATGTTGGGATATGCCAAGCATTTGGTTCGGGGAGTGGGGGGAAGTGCACGGGCGGCTGACGGCGCGGCGCGCCATCATATAAGTCCATCAAGTTGCTTTAGTCAACCGCCCTGATGGTTCGAATGCAGGGCGCAGCGAGTGGGGTCCTGGGATTCGCGGCGAACGGGGCGGTTCACCGACAGATGTCCGTTCCGGGGTTCCTCTGAAGCGAGACTCAGGCCGTCTCGTCCCAGAGTTCATCCAGCATATTGACAAACTCCGACACCGGTTCATAAGTTCGTTTGGGCACCTGTGCGACAGCGCCCGAGCCGCCGTAATTCCAGAATCGGCTTGACCCTTGGCCGGTCACCACTCCACCCCGACCGCCGCGCACTGCCACGCGGCGCCGATGGGAGCGTGCAATCACCTTGACCACTGATATCCGGCGGGCGCTCGTCGTCCGCGGTGGCTGGGACGGACATCAGCCCGTGGCGATCAGCGACGGATTCGTCCCGTTCCTCAAGGAGCAGGGATTCACCGTCGAGACCTCGGAGGACCTCGCGGTGTATGAGGACACCGAGCGCCTGGCCGCCACCGACCTGATCGTGCAGTGTTGGACGATGGGGACCGTCACTCGGGAGCAGAGCACCAATCTCGCCGCCGCGGTGCGTGCGGGTACCGGGCTGGCCGGCTGGCACGGCGGCATCGTCGACTGCTTCCACGATCACGGCTACCACCTGCTGACCGGCGGCAAGTTCGTGATGCACCCGCCGGGTTTCCACGATCACACCGTGCATGTGCTGCCCGAGCGCGCCGACCATCCCGTCGTCGCGGGCCTCGATGACTTCGCCGTTCACACCGAGCAGTACTGGGTGCTCACCGACCCGCACATCGAGGTGCTGGCCACCACCACCTTCCCGCCCGACGAACTGCGCGACCTGCCCGCGGTGATGCCCGCCGTGTGGACCAGGACCTGGGGTGCCGGGCGGGTCTTCGTCTCGACCATCGGGCACAGGCCCGACGACTTCGACGTGCCGGAGGTCCGCACGTTGACCGAAAGGGGACTGCTGTGGGCGAGCCGCTGAAGCCTTTGAACATCGGCATCGTGGGCGCGGGGAAGATCAGCGGCGCCTACCTCTCGACGCTGGCGCGACTGACATCCCTGCGGCTGACCGCCGTCACCGACCTCGACCTGAGCCGCGCGCAGTCCGTCGCGGAGCAGGCGAAGGCCGGTGGAGAGGTGGCCGTGGCTCCGTCCGTGGCCGCCCTGGTGGCCAGGGACGATGTGGACACCGTCCTCAACCTCACGATTCCGGCCGCGCACGCGGACGTCGCCCTGGCGGCGCTCGGCGCCGGCAAGCACGTGTACGGCGAGAAGCCCCTCGCGACCAACCGCAAGGAAGCCGCGTCCGTGCTGGCGGCGGCGCGTGCGGCAGGACTGCGGGTCGGCTGCGCACCGGACACCGTGCTCGGCACCGGCACGCAGACCGCACGCAAGGCGGTCGACGACGGCCTGATCGGCAGGCCCGTCGCGGCCACCGCCTTCATGACCAGCGCGGGCCACGAGAAGTGGCACCCGGACCCGGAGTTCTACTACCGGCCCGGCGGCGGCCCGCTGCTCGACATGGGGCCCTACTACCTCTCTGCCCTCGTCCATCTGCTGGGCCCGGTGGTCCGGGTGACCGGAGCGTCCTCCCGGCCGCGAGCGGAGCGGACGATCGGCAGCGGTCCCCGGGCGGGGCACAGCTTCCCGGTGGAGGTGGACACCCACATCACCGGCGTTCTGGAGCACGCGGGCGGAGCCCTGTCCACCCTGGTCATGAGCTTCGACATCCGCGCCGCGCGGCTGCCGCGCATCGAGGTGCACGGCACCTCCGCCTCGCTGTCCGTGCCCGACCCGAACGGCTTCGACGGTCCTGTCGAGATCCACCGCGGCGAGGGCTGGGAAACCCTGCCGGTGTCGGCAGGCCACCCGGACGCGGGGCGAGGCGTCGGCCTCGCCGATCTGGCCGAGGCCCTGTCCGCCGGGCGTCCGCACCGTGCATCGGCCGAACTCGCCGCGCACGTCCTGGACATCATGCTCACCCTCATGGACGCCGCGGACCAGGGCCGCGCTCTCCCCGTGACCACCACCTGCGAGCGCCCGGCCCCGGTGGCCGGTGCCGACCGCTGACCGACACCGTTCGAGACCTCCGCCGCCCCCACCCGCGCACGCTCACAGCAACAGGAGAAGTGCCTCATGCACGACGACCGGAACCTGGTCGAAGCACGCCTGGAGCGCGTCCTCAGGGAACGCATCCGCCCTGCCGTCCACCCCGAGTCGACGCCACTTGCGGTGGAGATCTGGTCCACCCCGGGCGAACCCGTGCCCGTGGCCGAGGGGTTGGCAGCGCCCACCCGCCCCATCGCCCCGGGTACTCCCTGGGGCACGCCGTGGGGGACCAGCTGGTTCAAGGTCACGGGCACGGTTCCCGCCGAGTGGTCGGGCCGTACCGTCGAGGCCGTCCTCGACCTCGGTTTCACCCCCCGCACCCCGGGCTTCCAGTGCGAGGGCCTCGTCCACCTCCCCGACGGCACCCCGGTCAAGGGACTCCACCCGCGCAACACGTACGTCCGTGTCGGATCGCCGGTGACCGGCGAGGAGCAGGTCCACTGGCGCATCGAGGCCGCCTCCAACCCGGACCTCGACGCGAGCGGGGTGCCGTTCCGGCCGACCCCGATGGGCGACAGGGCGACCGCGGGCGACGTGCCCCAATACGTGCTGGGACAGCTGCGGTTGGCCGTTGTCGACGAGACGGTGTGGAACCTGGTCATGGACCTGGAAGTCCTCGGCGAACTGATGCCTGAACTGCCCCTCGACGGCGGGCGCCGCTGGGAGATCCTGCGCGCGGTCGGCCGGGCGCTGGACGCCGTGGACCTCCAGGACGTGAACGGCACGGCACGGGCCGCCCGGGACGAACTGGCCGCCGTGCTCGCCACGCCCGCCGTCTCCACGGCCCACCGCATCAGCGCCGTCGGCCACGCACACATCGACTCGGCGTGGCTGTGGCCGTTGCGCGAGACGGTACGCAAGGTCGCCCGGACCGCGTCGAACATGACGGCCCTGCTGGAGGACGAGCCCGACTTCGTCTTCGCCATGTCGCAGGCCCAGCAGTACGCGTGGCTCAAGGAGCACCGGCCCGAGGTGTACGCCCGGGTCAAGAAGGCCGTCGCGGACGGCAGGTTCGTACCCGTGGGCGGAATGTGGGTGGAGTCCGACACCAACATGCCGGGGTCGGAGGCGATGGCCCGTCAGTTCGTCCACGGCAAGCGCTTCTTCCTGGAGGAGTTCGGCATCGAGAACGACGAGGCATGGCTGCCCGACACCTTCGGTTTCGCCGCGGGCCTGCCGCAGATCATCAGGGCGGCCGGCGCGAAGCGGTTGCTCACCCAGAAGATCTCGTGGAGCCGGACCAACAGGTTCCCGCACCACACCTTCCAGTGGGAGGGCATCGACGGCAGCCGCGTCTTCACCCACTTCCCGCCCGTCGACTCGTACAACTGTGAGATGACAGGGCGTCAGATCGCGCACGCGGCACGGAACTTCAAAGAGAAGGGCGTCGCCACCCGATCTCTCGCGCCGACCGGTTACGGCGACGGAGGGGGCGGCACCACGCGCGAGATGGTCGCCAAAGCGGCCCGGATGCGCAGTCTGGAGGGTGCGCCGACCGTCGAATGGGAGGCTCCGGCCGACTTCTTCGCCAAGGCCGAGGCCGAGTACCCCGATCCGCCGGTGTGGGTCGGCGAGCTCTACCTCGAACTGCACCGCGCCACGCTCACCAGCCAGGCGGGGACCAAGCGGGGCAACCGGCGCAGCGAGTCCCTGCTGACGGAGGCCGAGCTCTGGGCCACCACGGCGGCGGTGCGCACCGGCACGCCCTACCCCTACCAGGACCTCGACCGGATCTGGAAGACCGTGCTGCTCCACCAGTTCCACGACATCCTGCCCGGCTCCTCCATCGCCTGGGTGCACCGCGAGGCGCGCGAGACCTATGCACGGCTGGCCGAAGAGCTGGACGGCATCATCGCGGGGGCGCAGTGTGCCCTGGCGGGGGAGGGGACGCGGGAACTGGTCTTCAACTCGGCCCCGCACGCCCGCGGTGGCATCCCGGCCGGCGGTGCCTCGGCCGGGGCCGCTCCGCGCGGCGGGGTGGTTCCCGTTCCGCGCGAAGGCGGCGGGTACGTCCTGGACAACGGCCTGTTGCGGGTCGAGATCGACGGACGTGGCCTGGTGGTCTCCGCGTACGACCTGGCCGCGGACCGGGAGGCGATCGCGCCGGGGCAGGCCGCCAACCTCCTCCAGCTTCACCCCGACTTCCCCAACCAGTGGGACGCGTGGGACGTCGACGCCTTCTACCGGAACGTGGGCACCGACCTCACCGACGTCTCCGAACTGACCCTCGACGGCACCGCGGTGCGCGTTGAGCGGATCTTCGGCGGCTCCCGGGTCAATCAGCTCCTGTCGCTGCCGACGGACGCCAAGCGGCTCGACATCGACACCGAGGTGGACTGGCACGAGAGGGAGCGTTTCCTGAAGCTGGCCTTTCCACTGGACGTGAAGGCCGACCGGTACGCCGCCGAGACGCAGTTCGGGCATGTGTACCGGCCCACCCACCAGAACACGAGCTGGGAGTGGGCCAGGTTCGAGGCGTGCAACCACCGCTTCGTGCACGTCGACGAGCCGGGCTGGGGCGTCGCGGTCGTCAACGACGCGACCTACGGTCACGACGTGACCCGCTCCGTACGGACCGGCCCCGACGCCGGCACGACGACCACCGTAAGGGCGTCGTTGCTGCGCGCCCCCCGTTACCCGGATCCGGAGACCGACCAGGGCGTCCACCGGTTCCGGCACGCGCTGGTGCCGGGTGCGACGATCGGTGACGCGGTCCGCGAGGGGCACCGGGCGAACCTGCCCGAGCGTCGGGTCGACGGGAACGTCGGTGCGGTGGCGCCGCTGGTGACCGTGGACAACGACGCCGTCGTGCTGAGCGCGGTCAAGTTGGCCGACGATCGCAGCGGCGACCTGGTGGTGCGCGTCTACGAGGCACATGGCGGACGCGCCCGCGCCACGGTCCGCGCCGACGGGTTCGCCACCGGGCGGGCCGTCCTGACGGATCTGCTGGAGCGCCCGCAGACGGACGCCGAGCGGCCCAGGGAGGTGGACGGTGGAGTCGTACTGGCCCTGAGGCCCTTCCAGATGGTGACTCTGCGCCTGCCGCGAGCCTGACGACGCAACACGATGTACGGGCGCGGGCGGCGCCCTGTCACCACGTGCCCGTGGCTGTGGCTGTGCCCGTGCCTGTGCCCGTGCGCTCTGCCCGCCCGGGTCCGGCGTGTGCCGGGCCCGGTCCCCACCCGCACGGACCGAAAGAGGACCACCCCGCATGACGGACCGCCCTGACCGCCTCGATCGCCACGACCGTCCTGATCGCCACGACCGTCCTGACCGCCTCGATCGTCCTGGCAGTCCTGGCAGTCCTGATCGCCCTGACCGCTCCGACCGCCCGGATCTGCTCAAGGCGGTGTGCGTCATGGACCCCGCCGTTGCCGATCAGGTGCTGCCCGCAGCGCTGCGCCGACGGCTCTCCGCGCGTGTCCGGCTCGCCCCCGATCCGGTGCCTCCGGCTCCGTCGGGCACGTTTCCCGCCGCGCTCGCCGAGGCGGAGATCCTGATCAGCGGCTGGGGCTGCCCTCGCCTCACGGCCGACGTCCTGGCCCGCGCACCCCGCCTGCGCGCCGTGATGCATGCTGCGGGCAGTGTCAAGTCGCTGGTGAGCGACGCGGTGTGGGAACGGGGCATCGTCGTGTCGTCGGCGGCCGACGCCAACGCCGGCCCCGTGGTCTCCTACACGCTGGCCCTCATCACGCTCGCCGCGCGGCGCACCCTGACCATGGCGGCCGGCTACGCAGCGGGCTGGCCGGCGTTCGGCAGCCGTTCGGGCGCCGACGGCAGCACGGTGGGCATCGTCGGCGCCTCGCGCATCGGCCGCGGGGTGCTGGCCGGCCTGCGCCGGTCCGACGCGGGCCACCGGCTGCTGCTGAGCGACCCGTACGTGACCGACGAGGAGGCACGCCTCCTGGGCGCGGAACGGGTTGAACTCGCCGAACTGTGCCGTCGATCGGCGGTGGTGAGCGTCCACGCTCCGCTCTTGCCGGAGACGACCGGCCTGGTGGACGCCGGGATGCTGGGGCTCATCCCTGACGGTGGTGTGCTCATCAACACGGCGCGGGGCGCCATCGTCGACACGGAGGCCCTGACCCGCGCATGCGCGTCCGGCCGCCTTGAGGCGTATCTCGACGTGACCGATCCCGAACCCCTGCCGCCCGGCCACCCACTCCTCACCATGCCCAACGTCCTGGTCACGCCGCACATCGCCGGTGCACAGGGGCGTGAGGTGCGAAGGCTCGGACAGTACGCGGTCGCGGAGGTCGAGCGATGGGCCGCGGGTGAGCCGCTGCTCGGCGAGGTCACCCGTCAGGCGCTCACGCACCTGGCCTGAGCGAGCCGCACACAACCAACCGGGCGAGCGCGGATTACCGCGCCGCACCGGCCGTACCCGTGCTTCTCGAACGGCGCAACCAGGCGGTTTGTGCAAGCGCTTACTCCCCGCTGCGGCGGATCCCGACCGCCCAGGAAAGACGCCGCGAGAATTTACCTGTCGGAAGCATTGACGTTAGCCAATCGATTGGATTTACATACTTCTGCCGGTTCCCGGGGGATGGCCGGACAACGCCCGTCTCACGGCGAAAGGGCTTCCCATCATGACAACGCATCAGCATTCGGCCGCTCGTCCGGCCGAGGAAGGTGGGCCGCCGGGCAAGGGACATCCGCGGTCACCGCGTCCTCGCCGCCGCCGCGACATGGCCCTGTTCTGGTTCCTGATACCGGGGATCGTGGTGCTGCTGCTGTTCCAGTACATCCCGCTGCTCGGCAACGTCATCGCGTTCCAGGACTACCAGCCCTACATCGGCATCATGCACAGCCCGTGGAGCGGGCTGAAGAACTTCGACGTCCTGTTCAACGGCGACGAGCAGTTCCTGCACGCGCTGGTCAACACCCTCGAACTCACCCTGATCCAGGTCGTGTTCGTCTTCCCCGCGCCGATCCTCCTCGCGCTCGCCCTCAACAGCCTGGTCAGCGAACGCGTCAAGAAGTGGGTGCAGAACGTGCTGTACCTGCCGCACTTCCTGTCCTGGGTCGTTGTCGTCTCCCTCTTCCAACAGCTGCTGGGCGGCAGCGGCATGGTCAATCTGTTTCTACAGGCCCACGACATGGGCACCTGGAACATCATCGGCAATCCCGAGCTGTTCAAGTCGTTGCTGACCTCGCAGGTCATCTGGAAGGACACCGGCTGGGGCACGATCCTCTTCCTCGCCGCCCTCTCCCGCGTCGACACCAACCTCTACGAGGCCGCCGCGATGGACGGCGCCAGCCGCCTGCGGCAGACCTGGCACGTGACCCTGCCGGCGCTGCGCGGCCTGGTGATCCTGCTGCTGATCCTCCGGCTCGGCGACACGCTGTCCGTCGGCTTCGAGCAGATTCTGCTCCAGCAGACCGGCGTCGGCCTGGACAACAGCGAGGTGCTGGACACCTACGTCTACAACCACGGCCTGATCGCCGGGGACTGGGGCGTCAGCGCCGCCGTCGGTCTCGTCAAGGGCATGGTCGGTGTGGTGCTCGTACTGGGCGCCAACAAGATCGCCCATCTCTTCGGGGAAGAAGGTGTCTACCGGTCATGACAACGCTCTCGCCGGCCCGTCCCGGGCGCCGCGGACCGCGCCGCGCCTACAGCGCCGTCCCCGGGGAGACCCCGGGCTCGCTGCCCTGGCGCTCCGTCAAGTCGCTGATCCTGCTGCTCTGCGTGACCCTCGTCGTGCTGCCGTTCGTGGCGATCGTCTCGACCTCGCTCGCCGACTCCGCCGAGGTCACCAAGGCGGGCGGCTACGTCCTGTGGCCCGACCACCCCACCCTCACCGCCTACCAGGCACTGCTCAACGGCGGGATCGTCTCCAAGGCCATGCTGGTCAGCGTCGGGATCACCGTCGTCGGCACCGCCCTCAGCCTGGTCTCGTCCATCATGCTGGCCTACGGCCTCAGCAGGCCCGGCTCCTTCGGGCACAAGCCCGTGCTGCTCATGCTGCTGATGTCCATGCTGTTCGTGCCGGGCGTCATTCCCAGCTATCTGATGGTCAAGCAGCTGGGTCTGATCAACAGTTACTGGTCGCTGATCCTGCCCACCATGATCAACGCGTTCAACGTGATCGTGCTGCGCTCCTTCTTCATGAGCGTCCCCAAGGAGCTCATCGACTCGGCCCGCATCGACGGCGCGTCCGAGCTGAACATCCTCACGAGGATCGTGCTTCCGCTGTCCAAGGCCTCGGTCGCCGTCATCGGCCTGTTCTACGCGGTGACGTACTGGAACGCGTTCTTCAACGCCCTGCTGTACATCAACGACGCGTCGAAGTGGCCCATGCAGCTGGTGCTGCGGACGTACGTCGTCAACAACGCGCAGCTCAGCGGCGGTCAGGTGGATGTCGCGGCCGGGGCGCCGCTGCCGCCGGCCCAGTCGCTGCAGGCGGCGATCCTGGTTCTGTCGATCGTGCCCATCGTGGTCATCTACCCCTTCCTGCAGCGGCACATGAACAAGGGCGTAATGATCGGGGCGGTGAAGGGATGAACAGTCCGATGAAGCCACCGCAGCCACCGCAGCCACCGCAGCCACTGCAACTACTGCAGTCACTGCCACGCCCAGCACTGAGCCGTCGCGGCTTTCTCGCCTCCGCCGTCGGCGTCACGGCGGGCCTGACCCTGGCCGGCTGCGGGGACTACCGCCTTGCCACCGGGCGGGACGCCAACGCCCAGGCCCAGCTGCCCACTTACATCCCCTACAAGGGCGTGACGACGTCGATGCCGGCCACCGCGGACGGTGTCGCGCCCGGCTATCTGAACTACCCGGCCGACCCCGTCAAGGCCTTCCCGGACGGCCCGCCCGCCAAGGGGCCCGGCATCGACATCATGACGCTGATCTTCAACCCGGTGCCGCCGCCGGAGGGACGCAACGTCCTGTGGCAGAACCTGAACGACAGCGTGGGCTGCGACCTCAACTTCGCGATCACACCGGTCGGCGACTACCCGCCCAAGTTCGCCGTGACGATCGCGGGCGGCGATCTGCCCGACGCGATGCTGATGCTCAGGCCGGACCAGAACTCGGCGGCCACGCCGGACATGCTGGACACCCTCTTCGAGGACCTCACGCCGTATCTGTCCGGTGACAACATCCGGGACTACCCGTACCTGGCCAACATCCCCTCCGCCTCCTGGGCGCCCTGCGTGCGCAACGGCGGTATCTACGCGCTGCCCATGCCCCGCCCGCTCTCCGGAGGCCCCAACTACACCCGGCTCGACCTCATCGAGAAGCGGGGACTCGACCCGAATCCGAAGAGCTGGGCCGAGTTCTTCCAGCTCTGCAAGGACGTCACGGATCCGAAGGCCAACCAGTACGCCATGGGCGACAGCATCACCGCCTGGAACTTCGTGATGCAGATGCTGAGAGCCCCCAACAACTGGCGTGAGGAAAACGGCAAGTTCACCTGGTACTACGAGACCGAGGAGGCCAAGCAGTCCCTGGACGCGGTCAACCAGCTCACCAAGGCCGGCGTGATGCACCCGGACATGTACAGCGTGCTCGGCAAGGCGAAGGAGTGGTTCGGCAGCGGACAGACCGTCATGAACCCCGATGCCCCCGCCGCGTGGAACGACTACTACACCAACTTCGCCCCGGCCACGGAGGGCTTCGACCTCGGTTACATGATGGCTCCGGGCTTCGACGGCGGCGAGGGCGGTCAGTGGCAGGGCTCGGCCAACTACGCCACGCTCATCATCAAGAAGGCGTCCAAGTCCCGTATCCAGCAGATCCTGCGCGCGATGAACGCGCTCGCCGCCCCCTTCGGGACCGACGCCTACCTACAGCGCAAGTACGGTGTCCAGGGACCCGACCACACCCTGCAGGGCACCGACCCCGTCCTCACCCCGCAGGGCCAGGCCGAGGCCACGCTGCCGACCATCTTCGCGACGGACGCACCGTTCACGCTGTACTACCCGGCCAAACCGGACATCGTGCACAACCAGTACGCCTTCCAGAAGGAAGCCGTCGAGGTGCTGATCCCGAACCCCGCCGAGCCGCTGTACTCGCCGACCGACTCCAAGAAGTCCAAGCTGTTCGGCACCCTCCTGGACGACACCCGCAAGGGCATCATGCAGGGGCGCGTCCCGCTGAGTGAGTGGGATGACGCGATGAAGAACTGGCGCAGGGAAGCAGGCGACCAGATCCGCCGCGAGTTCGAACAGGCATGGGAGACCCGGAACTCATGACCCGTACCCCCGCCGAGGACCGCGCCCACTGGGAGCGGACCGCCGACCAACTGCTGCTCGCCGTACGGCCGTACGCCACCGCAGGAAACGCCCTGGTGCAGCTGCCTGGCGTGCCGAGCCACAGCGGCGTGCGCAGCGACGGGCTCGAAGGCTTCGCCCGCACGTTCCTGCTGGCCGGCTTCCGGCTCGCCGGAGCGGGCGGGGAGGACCCGCACGGCCTCGCCGAGTGGTACGCGGCCGGCCTGGCCGCCGGCACCGACCCGAAGAACCCGGAGCGCTGGCCGACCTTCTCCGAGTGCAACCAGGCCAAGGTCGAGGCCGCGTCCATCGCGCTCGCGCTGCACGAGACCCGGCCCTGGATCTGGGACCGCCTCGACGACAAGGTCAGACAGCACGTCCTCGACTGGCTCGCCCCGATGGTCGGCGACCCGATGCCCGGCAACAACTGGGTCTGGTTCCAGGGGGTCACCGAAGCGTTCGCCCGCACCGCCGGAGGGGAGTGGCGCCAGCAGGACCTCGACCGTGTGATCGCGCTGACCGACGGCTGGTACGCGGGCGACGGCTGGTACTCCGACGGGCTCACCGGCGGCGAACACCGCAACTTCGACCACTACAACGGCTGGGCCATGCACCTGTACCCGCTGTGGTTCTGCCGCATCCTCGGCGACGCCGCACCCAGCGGGCTCCTCGACCGCTACCGGACCCGGCTGCGCCGCTTCCTGGAAGACCAGCGGCTCCTGGTCGGCGCGAACGGCTCGCCGCTCATCCAGGGCCGCTCGCTCACCTACCGGCACGCCGCGCTCGCCCCGCTGTGGACCGGCGCCCTGTTCGACGCCACACCGCTCGCACCGGGGGAGACCCGGGCGGTCGCGAACCGGATGCTCGACCACTTCACCGGTCACGGGGCCACCGACGAAGCGGGCCTGCTCACCCTGGGCTGGCACCGGCCCTTCCGCGGCATCCTCCAGGTGTACTCGGGGCCCGCCTCGCCGTACTGGGCGAGCAAGGGCTTCATCGGTCTCGCCCTGCCGCCCGACCACCCGGTGTGGACCGAGGAGGAGATCCCCCTCGCCGTCGAACGGACCGATTTCACCCGGGTGTTGGCCGGGCCCGGCTGGCTCGTCTCCGGCACCGCCGCCGACGGTGTCGTCCGCGTCGTCCACCACGGCGGGGACCATGCCGACCCGGCACGCCCGCACGCGGACGACCCCTGCTACGCGCGCTTCGCCTACTCGACGCACACCGCGCCCGAGACCCCGGGCGATCCCACCGAGGGCGTCGGCGCCTGCGCGGACGCCGACCCGCTCGACAACGCGGTCGTCCTGCTGGACAGGGCGGGACGCGCCTCCCATCGGCGTCCGGCGACCCGGGTCTCACTGGACGGCGCCACCGCCGTCTCGCGCTCCCGTGCGCACTGGCCCCAGGACGCGACCTGGGATCCGTTCGGCGGCCCCAACTCCCGCTACACGCTCGGCCCCTGGATCACCGTCGGCTCCGCGCTGCGCGGATCGGTCGAGGTACGGGCCGTACGCGTCGACCCCGCCCCTGGTGACGAACCGGCCGAACACGTCCTGCGCGTCGGCGGTTGGGCGTTGGCCGTCGATCCGCAGTCTGCGTTCGGCGCGGTGGTCGGCGTCGTTGGTGGTGAGTCCGTGTCCGGTGTGACGGACGGTGTCGTTGGTGGTGAGTCCGTGTCCGGTGTGACGGACGGTGTCGTCGGTGGTGAGTCCGTGTCCGGTGTGACGGACGGTGCCGTCGGTGGTGAGTCCGTGTTCGGCACAGCAGACGGCGCCACCGCTCGTCTCGCGGGCACCGACGGGCTGGTCTCCGCCATCGTCGGCGCGCATCAACTGCCCAGCGGGTCCGTGGTGGTCGGCACCGACAGCAATGCCCTAGGTGCCGCATCCGCCACCCCCGTCGTGGAGACGGAGGGCCCTGTCGCCCACGGCACCGTCCACGTTGCCCTGATCCACCTCGGCGGCGCCGATCCCGTCGCCCTGCCCCAGGTCACCACCCACGCCCACGGCACCACCCTGCTCGCGGACGTGACCTGGCCGGACGGCGTACAGGACACGATCCGACTGCCCGCACCCGGCTCCGCGTACGACCCCTGGAAGGACCAGCACCGTGCATGACGACCGCCGGATCATCGAGGACCGGATCCGCAAGCTGCTGGACCGGGTCGTCCGCCCCGCCCTCTACAGCGCCGCGCGCCCTCTCGACCTGAGTGCGTGGTACGTCGACGGCGAACCGGTCCCCGTGGCCGAGGCGCTGCACGCCGCCTATGAGCCGTTCACGCTCGGCTCCACCTGGGGCGGCCCCTGGGCGACCACCTGGATGCGGGCGAGCGCGGAGATCCCCGAGGAGTGGTCGGGGCGCCGCGTCGAGGCTGTCTTCGACCTGGGCTTCGACCTGACCAAGGGACCGGGCGGCCAGGCGGAGGGTCTGGTCCACGACGCCCAGGGCTCGCCGATGCAGGGGCTGCACCCGTACAGCCGCAGCGTGCTGCTTGCCGACTCCGCCACCGGTGGCGACCGGGTCGACCTGCTGATGGAGCTGGCCGCCAACCCGCCGATCGTCGCCAGCGCCGGCCTGCACATCCACCACGGTTCGCCGGAGACGGCAGGCACCGCGCACATCTACCGGCTCGAACAGGCCGAGATCGCGGTGCGCGAGGACGACGTATGGCATCTCATCCACGACATCGAGGTGCTCGAGGAGTTGATGCACGAGCTTCCGCTGGGCTCCTCCCGACGCCACGAGATCCTCCATGCCCTGCGCCGGGCCGCCGGCGCCGTCGACCCGACCGACGTGGCGAACACCGCGGCAGCGGCCCGGGGCCTCCTGGCCGATGCGCTGTCCCGGCCCGCGCACGCCTCCGCGCACACGATCGCCGCGGTCGGCCACGCCCACATCGACTCGGCCTGGCTGTGGCCGGTCCGGGAGACCGTGCGCAAGTGCGCGCGCACCTTCACCAACATGACCACCCTGGCGCAGGAGTACCCCGAGCTGGTGTTCGCCTGCTCCTCGGCGCAGCAGTACGCGTGGATGAAGGAGCAGCGGCCGGAGATCTTCGCCCGGATGAAGAAGGCGGCGGCCGACGGCAACTGGGTGCCCGTCGGCGGGATGTGGGTCGAGGCCGACGGCAATCTCCCCGGCGGCGAGGCGCTGGCCCGCCAACTGGTGTACGGGCGCCGGTTCTTCGCCGAGGAGTTCGGTGTCGAGCAGCACGGCGTGTGGCTGCCCGACTCGTTCGGGTACACCGCCGCCTACCCCCAGCTCGCCAAGCTGGCCGGCGCCAAGTGGTTCCTCACCCAGAAGCTCTCGTGGAACGAGACGAACCGCCTGCCGCACCACACCTTCGCCTGGGAAGGCATCGACGGAACACGGATCTTCACCCACTTCCCGCCCGTCGACAGTTACGTCGCGTCCCTCACGGCACGTGAACTCGCCCACGCGGAAAGCAACTTCGCGGACAAGGGGGTGGCCACCCGTTCGTTGGCCCCGTTCGGCCACGGTGACGGCGGTGGCGGTCCCACCCGCTCGATGCTGGAGAAGGCACGCCGCCTGCGCGACCTCGAAGGCTCACCCAGGGTCGTGATCGAGTCGCCCGACGCGTTCTTCGCGGCGGCCCGTGCCGAGCGCGACGAACTCCCCGTATGGCGTGGCGAGTTGTATTTGGAGAACCACCGCGGCACCTACACGAGCCAGGCCCGCACCAAGCGCGGCAACCGGCGCAGCGAGGCACTGCTGCGCGAGGCCGAACTCTGGGCCGCCACCGCCGCCGTCCAGGCCGACGCACCGTACCCGTACGAGCGTCTGGAATCGCTGTGGCGGCGCGTCCTGCTCAACCAGTTCCACGACATTCTGCCGGGCTCGTCCATCGCCTGGGTGCACCGGCAGGCCGAGCGCGAGTACGCGGAGATCCACGCCGAACTCGAGACGGTGATCGCCGACGTGGTCGGCCACCTGCCCGGCGGGCCCGCGCTCCTCAACGCCGGGCCGTTGGCGCGCCGCGAGGTGGTGGCCGTCCCTGAATTCGCCGGTGGGCAGCGCCTGTCGGACGGCCGTACCGCCGTCCTCGCCGAGGTCGGCCCCCTCGCCTCGGGCGGCACCGTGAAGGAGCCCCGGGAGGCTGTCACAGCCGAGGCGAAGGACGGTGGATTCGTCCTCGGCAACGGGGTGTTGACCGTCGTCGTCGACCGGCGCGGCCTGCTCACTTCTGTCTACGACCACACCGCGAAGCGGGAGGCGATCGCTCCGGGCGCCGTCGGCAACCTCCTCCAACTCCACCCCGACGACCCCAATCTGTGGTCGGCGTGGAACCTCGACTCGTACTACCGCGACACCGTGCGCGACCTGGACGAGGCCGAGTCGGTGACGCTCGTGGACGACGGTCCGCTGCTGGCGGCGGTGCGGGTCGAGCGCGTCCACGGATCCTCCCGGTTCGTCCAGCACATCGAGCTCGCCGCCGAGAGCCGGCAGGTGACCGTCCGCAACGACATCGACTGGCAGGAGCGCGACACCGTACTGAAGGCGGCCTGGCCGCTCGACGTGCACGCCGAACGGGAAAGCGCCGAGATCCAGTTCGGGCATGTGCAGCGGCCCACGCACGAGAACACCAGCTGGGACGCGGCGCGCTTCGAACTGTGGGCGCACCGTTGGGTGCACGTGGGCGAGCGGCACTGGGGCGCGGCCCTGCTCACCGACTCCACCTACGGTCACGATGTACGCCGCGACACACGGGGGAGCGGCGGCACCACCACGACGGTGCGGCTCTCCCTGCTCCGGGCGCCGCACAGCCCCGACCCGCAGGCCGACCGCGGCAAACACAGCTTCAGCTACGCGCTGCTCGCCGGTGCCGGGATCGAGGAGGCGATCGCCGGGGGCTACGCGTTGAACCTGCCCCTGCGGCCCGCACTGGCCGAGGCTCAGGCTCTGGTCGCACTCGACACCGCCGATGTGCTGGTCGAGTCGGTCAAGCTCGCGGACGACCGCAGCGGTGATGTCGTGGTCCGCCTGTACGAGGCGTGCGGAGGAGCGACCTCGGCGCGTCTGTCCGCGACGTTCGCGCTTGCCACCGTATTCGACTGCGACCTGCTGGAGCAGCCGGAACGGGAGCTGGCACTCGTGCCCGGCGAGACGTCCACCGACCTCAGGCTCAGGCCCTTCCAGATCCGTACGCTACGCCTGCGCCCGGCCCGCGAAAGGACCGAAAGTGCCTGATCCGTGCGCGGCTGCCCGGAACGGGCAAGATCCGCCCGGGGAAACACAGGTATGTCATAGGGTTCCACTCATGGGATGCGTCGGAGGGGCGGATGCAGGATGCCGCTGCCCGAGGCAGGGAGAAGTACGTTGACGAGCATGACGGCGGGCACCAGAAAGTCCATGATCCGGCGCGGCACCAACCTGCCGCGCGTCGGTGACTTCAACGAGTCGGTGATCCTCGACGCCATTCGCCGCCACCCCACAGGGCTGAGCCGGGTGGAACTGGCCCAGGCCACCGGACTGTCCGCGCAGACCGTCTCGAACATCACCCGCCGGCTGCTCGACCAGGGAGTGGCGCGGGAGTCGGGGAAGCAGAGCTCGGGCAGCGGGAAACCCCGTACCCTCCTGGAAATCGTCCCGGCATCCCGCTACGCGCTGGGAGTACACCTCGACCCCGCGGTCATCACCTGCGTCCTGGTGGATCTGCTCGGTACGGTCGTGGCGCAGCGCAGCGAAGGAACACCCAGTGGCGGCGACACCGATGGGACCGTCGCGGACATGGCCGCCTCGGTGTCCGCGATCGTGGCGGAGTCGGGCGCCGACCGTGAGCGGATACTGGGCCTGGGGATCGCCGCGCCCGGGCCCATCGACGCGGCCGCAGGCTGGGTCGTCGACCCTCCCGAGCTGCGCGGCTGGGGTCGTTACCCGCTGCGCGACAAGCTCAGTGAGGCGACCGGCTTCCCGGCACTCCTCGACAAGGACGTCACGGCCGCCGCCGTCGCCGAGCGCTGGACCGGAGCGGCCAACGACAGCCGCAACCTGCTCTTCTTCTACCTCGGCACCGGATCCGGGATGGGGCTCGTGGTGGACGACACCGTGCTGCGCGGCGTCTCCGGAAACGCGGGCGAGGTCGGCGGACTCGGCGCGGCCTGCTCGACACGGACGCTCGTCGAGGAGGCCATCGCCCTGGGCGTGCTCGGCGCCGAGTACACGGTGACGAATCCGGCCGACGCCCAGCGCGGTCTGGAGCGGTTGGCGGCGCTCGCCGCCGACGGGGAGAGACAGGCGGACGGCATCATCGAGCGCCTGGCGATCCGGATCGGCCGGGGCGTCTGCGCCGCGGCGACGCTCCTGGACGTCGACACCGTCGTCTTCGGCGGACCGACCTGGCAGTTGCTGGCCGACCGGCTCCTGGCGACCATCGAGCCGATGGTCGCCCAGTCCCCGTTCGTGCGGGCCACCCATCCGACGACGGTCGTCTCGACCACGCTGGGCGAGAAGGTCGCCGCCGTGGGAGCGGCCTCTCTGGTCCTGGACCGCGCGCTCTCCGCCCAGCCCAGGTCGCTGCTGCTGGGCTGAACCCCTGCTGCCCCGTAGGCGACGGGGCAGCAGGAGGTCAGCCGCTGAACGGCATCGAGCCCGCCCCGCCCCGGAGATCACGGGGCAGCGCGGGAGCAGCCGCTGAACGGCGTCGGCCGATCAGATGTCCCGGAACGTCTCGATCTGCGCGCCGATCGAGTTGAGCCGCTCGGCCAGGTCCTCGTAGCCCCGGTTGATGACGTACACGTTCCGCAGGACGGAGGTGCCGTCGGCCGCCATCATGGCCAGCAGGACGACCACCGCGGGGCGCAGTGCGGGCGGGCACATCATCTCGGCGGCGCGCCAGCGGGTCGGGCCCTCCACCAGGACCCGGTGCGGGTCGAGGAGTTGGAGCCGGCCGCCGAGGCGGTTGAGGTCCGTCAGGTAGATCGCCCGGTTGTCGTAGACCCAGTCGTGGATCAGCGTCTTGCCCTGCGCGGAGGCCGCGATGGCCGCGAAGAACGGGACGTTGTCGATGTTCAGGCCGGGGAAGGGCATCGGGTGGATCTTGTCGATCGGCGCCTCCAGCTTGGAGGGCCGCACGGTGAGGTCGATCAGGCGCGTACGGCCGTTGTCCGCGAAGTACTCGGCCGTACGGTCGTGATCGAGGCCCATCTCCTCAAGCACCGCGAGCTCGATCTCCAGGAACTCGATCGGCACCCGGCACACCGTCAGCTCGGACTCGGTGACCACCGCGGCGGCCAGCAGGCTCATCGCCTCGACCGGGTCCTCGGACGGGAAGTAGTCGACGTCCACGTCGATGTTCGGTACGCCGTGCACGGTGAGCGTCGTGGTGCCGATGCCCTCGACCCGTACGCCCAGGGCCTCCAGGAAGAAGCACAGGTCCTGGACCATGTAGTTGGAGGAGGCGTTACGGATGACGGTCACGCCGTCGTGGCGGGCGGCGGCGAGCAGCGCGTTCTCGGTCACCGTGTCGCCGCGCTCGGTCAGCACGATCGGGCGGCCGGGGGAGACGGAGCGGTCCACCTGCGCGTGGTAGATCCCCTCGGTGGCGGCGATGTCAAGGCCGAAGCGGCGCAGCGCGATCATGTGCGGCTCGATCGTCCGCGTGCCCAGGTCGCAACCGCCCGCGTACGGCAGCTTGAAGCTGTCCATCCTGTGCAGCAGCGGCCCGAGGAACATGATGATGGACCGCGTACGCACGGCGGCAGCGGCGTCGATCGCCTCCATGTCCAGCTCGCTCGGGGGCACGATCTCCAGGTCGACCCCGTCGTTGATCCAGCGGGTGCGCACGCCGATCGAACCGAGTACCTCCAGAAGGCGGTACACCTCTTCGATCCGGGCGACCCGGCGGAGCACCGTGCGCCCCTTGTTGAGCAGCGTCGCGCACAGCAGCGCCACACACGCGTTCTTACTGGTCTTGACGTCGATCGAACCGGACAGACGACGTCCGCCGACCACGCGCAGATGCATCGGACCCGCGTAGCCCAGCGAGACGATCTCACTGTCCAGGGCTTCACCGATTCGGGCGATCATCTCAAGGCTGATGTTTTGGTTGCCGCGCTCGATGCGATTGACGGCACTCTGACTGGTGCCGAGCGCCTCGGCAAGTTGCGACTGTGTCCAGCCCCGGTGCTGCCGGGCGTCACGGATGAGCTTGCCGATGCGTACGAGGTAGTCGTCTGCCATGGCGCGACCGTATATCTCTTGTGAGATAAAGAGAAACGGAGCGCGCCCATCCGAGTGTCGCCCTCAGCACGGGCCGGGGGAGGGGGAGTTGACCCCCTGCCCGCCGACGTGCGCGCTCCGTCGCCCCGGCGTCGACCCTGCTGCCGGCGGCCCGACCGTCAGCTGTCCTGCTTGGTCCGCCTGGTGCGCCGCCACCCGAAGGGGCCCGGCAGGTTCTGCGAGGTGGTCCGGCGTCCGGTGGTGCTGCGGGTGTGCCGGGGTCCGTGACCTTCGCCGGTGGTGATGGACATCGACTTGCGGTTGATGTTCAGCCGCACTCCGGGAAAGATTCGGAAACTCTTGCGGAACGTGAGCGGCATGGGTGCCCCCTCTTTGTGGCGGTTACGCCGGGTGGTTCCCGGTTGACAGCGGGTACCCCGAAAGAGGCCGGGCATGACCAGCCCACGCCCATGTACTAGAGTTATCTCGACATCGAGATATCTGCCGAGGCGCACCGAAAGCCGCCATTCCAGTAAGGCATGCCTAACTTAGCCTTACCTTAGCGGATCGTCGAGACGCCGTGGCGGCAGGATGCGGTAGCAAGCGCACATATATGCATGAAGGAGACTGTCGTGTCGGCGAACAGCTTCGACGCCCGCAGCACGCTGCAGGTGGGCGACGAGTCGTACGAGATCTTCCGGCTGGACAAGGTGGAAGGCTCGGCTCGCCTTCCGTACAGCCTGAAGGTGCTGCTGGAGAACCTCCTCCGCACCGAGGACGGCGCGAACATCACCGCCGACCACATCCGGTCCATCGGCAACTGGGACTCCCAGGCGCAGCCCAGCCAGGAGATCCAGTTCACGCCCGCCCGCGTGATCATGCAGGACTTCACCGGCGTGCCCTGTGTCGTGGACCTCGCCACCATGCGTGAGGCCGTCAAGGAGCTCGGCGGTGACCCGGCGAAGATCAACCCGCTGGCGCCGGCCGAGCTGGTCATCGACCACTCGGTGATCGCCGACAAGTTCGGCACGAACGAAGCCTTCGCGCAGAACGTCGAGCTGGAGTACGGCCGCAACAAGGAGCGCTACCAGTTCCTGCGCTGGGGCCAGACCGCCTTCGACGAGTTCAAGGTCGTCCCCCCGGGCACCGGCATCGTCCACCAGGTCAACATCGAGCACCTGGCCCGTACGGTCATGGTCCGCGGCGGCCAGGCCTACCCCGACACCCTCGTCGGCACCGACTCGCACACCACGATGGTCAACGGCCTGGGCGTCCTGGGCTGGGGCGTCGGCGGTATCGAGGCCGAGGCCGCGATGCTCGGCCAGCCGGTCTCGATGCTCATCCCGCGCGTCGTCGGCTTCAAGCTCATCGGTGAGCTCACGCCCGGCACCACCGCCACCGACCTGGTGCTCACGATCACCGAGATGCTGCGCAAGCACGGCGTCGTCGGCAAGTTCGTCGAGTTCTACGGCGAGGGCGTCGCCGCCACCTCCCTCGCGAACCGCGCCACCATCGGCAACATGTCGCCGGAGTTCGGCTCCACCGCCGCGATCTTCCCGATCGACGACGAGACCATCAAGTACCTGAAGCTGACGGGCCGCGACGCCCAGCAGCTCGCGCTGGTCGAGGCGTACGCCAAGGAGCAGGGCCTCTGGCTCGACCCGGCCGCCGAGCCCGACTTCTCCGAGAAGCTGGAGCTCGACCTCTCCACGGTCGTCCCGTCGATCGCCGGACCCAAGCGCCCGCAGGACCGGATCGTCCTCGCGAACGCCGCGCAGCAGTTCGCGCAGGACGTCCGCAACTACGTCGAGGACGACGACGAGGCGGGCAAGGAGTCCTTCCCGGCCTCCGACGCTCCGGCCAGCGCCAACGGCGTACCGACCCGCCCGACCACGGTCACGGCGCCGGACGGTTCGACGTACGAGATCGACCACGGCGCCGTCACCGTCGCCGCGATCACCTCCTGCACCAACACCTCGAACCCGTACGTCATGGTCGCCGCCGCGCTCGTCGCGAAGAAGGCCGTGGAGAAGGGCCTGACCCGCAAGCCGTGGGTCAAGACCACCCTCGCCCCGGGCTCCAAGGTCGTCACCGACTACTTCGACAAGGCGGGGCTCACCCCCTACCTCGACAAGGTCGGCTTCAACCTCGTCGGCTACGGCTGCACCACCTGCATCGGCAACTCGGGCCCGCTGCCCGAGGAGGTCTCCAAGGCGGTCAACGAGCACGACCTGGCCGTCGCCGCGGTGCTCTCCGGCAACCGCAACTTCGAGGGCCGGATCAACCCCGACGTCAAGATGAACTACCTGGCCTCCCCGCCGCTGGTCGTCGCGTACGCGCTCGCGGGCTCCATGAAGGTGGACATCACCAAGGACGCCCTGGGCACCGACCAGGACGGCAAGCCGGTCTACCTGGAAGACATCTGGCCGACCGAGGCCGAGGTCAACGACGTCGTGGCGAACGCCATCGGCGAGGACATGTTCAACAAGTCCTACGCCGACGTCTTCGCGGGTGACGCCCAGTGGCAGGCGCTGGAGATCCCGACCGGCAACACCTTCGAGTGGGACCCGCAGTCCACCTACGTCCGCAAGCCCCCGTACTTCGAGGGCATGGCGCACGAGCCGTCGCCGGTCACCGACATCACCGGTGCCCGCGTCCTCGCCAAGCTGGGCGACTCGGTCACCACCGACCACATCTCCCCGGCCGGCGCGATCAAGGCCGACACCCCGGCGGGCAAGTACCTCACCGAGCACGGCATCGAGCGGCGTGACTTCAACTCCTACGGCTCGCGCCGTGGCAACCACGAGGTCATGATCCGCGGCACCTTCGCCAACATCCGCCTGCGCAACCAGATCGCGCCGGGCACCGAGGGCGGCTACACCCGCGACTTCACCGCCGAGGGCGCCCCCGTCGCCTTCATCTACGACGCCTCGCGCAACTACATCGAGCAGGGCACCCCGCTGGTCATCCTGGCCGGCAAGGAGTACGGCTCGGGCTCGTCCCGCGACTGGGCCGCCAAGGGCACCGCGCTGCTCGGCGTCAAGGCCGTCATCGCCGAGTCCTACGAGCGCATCCACCGCTCGAACCTCATCGGCATGGGCGTCATCCCGCTGCAGTACCCGGCGGGCCAGTCCGCCCAGACTCTCGGCCTCACCGGCGAGGAGGCCTTCTCCTTCGCCGGCATCACCGAGCTGAACGACGGCACCACCCCCCGTACGGTCAAGGTCACCACCGACACCGGCGTGGAGTTCGACGCGGTCGTCCGCATCGACACCCCCGGCGAGGCCGACTACTACCGCAACGGCGGCATCCTGCAGTACGTGCTGCGCAGCCTGATCCGCAAGTAAGCCGCTAAGTAAGCGGTCAAGTAAGCGGTACAGCAAGGTAGTTGAGGGCCGCATCCCTGGAAACGGGGGTGCGGCCCGCTGTCATTTCCCCCGTATCACGACTTGGGGACATGGGCTCATCTCAGGCGGAACACAGGATTCCCCCAGCAGACCGGGACAGGATCGTCACATGTCTGGCACCCGAAGCGACCGTGTGCGCGTGCCGATCGTCGATGACGAACCCGGCCTCACGGAACTGCTCTCCGTGGCCGTCACGGAGGCCGGCCGGCGGCCCTCCCCGGCGGCCGACGGGGAGAGCGCGTTGCGTGCGGCGCGCGGCTGCGCCCCGCACGCCGCCGTGCCCGACGGGATGCTGCCCGACATGACGCAGCCCTGCTCGCCAGAAGAGGGCGTCCTGCGGCTGCGCGGACCGCTGCGGCGCTCCGGCGCGCACACCCACAGGTCCGAGCGGCCCGCACGCATCCTCGGCGACCTGATGCTGAGCGAGGACACCCGAGAGGTGCACCGCGACGGCAGGCCCGTCCGGCTCACCGCCAAGGAGTTCGACCTGCTCAGCCTGCTGCTGAGCCACCCGCGCCAGGTGCTGAGCAAGGCCCGGATCCTGTACCGGGTGTGGAACAGCCCCTTCGACGGCGACGGAAACCTGGTCGAGCTGTACATCTCCTGCCTCCGCCGGAAGATCGACAAGGGCCGTACGCCCATGATCCACACCGTGCGCGGGGTGGGCTACGCCATCAGGCCGGCGGAGGAGAGCAGATGACGGCCGCACGGGAACGGATACCGGACTCGTCGCTGCGGGCAGGCCCGCCGGAGCGGTCGCTGTGGAGGCGGCTGCAAGGGCGGTCCCTGCGCACCCGGCTCCTCGTGTTCATCAGCGCCACACTCATCGCCGTGTGCGTGGCCATGGCCCTCACCACGGTCCTCGCGCAGCACGCCTACCTGCTCGGCAACCTCGACCAGCGCGTCAGGAACGCCGCCGAGCGCAGCGAGGGCGGGGCCCAGGTCGGACCGGGCACGGACACGGACCTCGGTTTCCTCAGGGAGCAAGGACAGGCCGTCGGCACGGTCGCCGCCCGGCTCGATGACAAAGGGAACGTCCTCGCTGCCGAGGTCGTGACCGGCGCCGGCGAGGAGAAGCCGCTCACCGCCGACCAGCGCGCCGCTCTCGAAGGGCTCGACCCCGACGGCTCGCTGCACACCCGGACCGTCCCCGGCCTCGGCACCTACCGGGTCACCGCCATTGACGGCGACGGGCGCCCCGTCCTCACCGGCCTCCCGATGGACGACGTACAGGAGATGATCAGCGCTCTGGTCCTGGTCGAGGCCGTGGTGGCGGCCGCCGGACTCGTCGTCGCCGGCTGTGTCTGCGCCGTTGTCATCAGACGTCAACTGCGTCCGCTCGGCCGGGTCGCCGCGACCGCCGTCGAGGTCTCGCGTGCCCCGCTGGGGCACGGCCAGGTCGCCGGTCTCATCCGCGTGCCGGAGCGGGACACCGACCCCGGCAGCGAGGCCGGCCAGGTCGGCGCCGCCCTCAACCGCATGATCGACCACGTCGAGTCCTCGCTCACCGAACGCCGGCGCAGCGAGGAACGCATGCGCCGCTTCCTGTCGGACGCCAGCCACGAACTCCGTACGCCACTCGCGTCGATCGCCGGATACGCGGAACTGATGAACCGCGGCACCGAGCGGATCGAACCCACGCTGGCCTGGCGGCGGGTCTCCGCCGAGTCGGCGCGGATGACCGGACTCGTCGAGGGCCTGTTGCTGCTCGCCCGGCTCGACGAGGGGCGGCCCCTTGAGTCGGCCGAGGTGGACCTCGCTGCGCTCGTCGCGGAGGCGGTGTGGGACGCGCGGGCGGCGGGGGACAGTCATCACTGGCAGCTGGGGCTGCTCCTCGACTCCCCGGCCCTCGTCCTCGGGGACGAGGCCCGACTGCATCAGGTGTTGGCCAACCTGTTGGCCAACGCCCGTATGCACACGCCTGTTGGCACCACGGTCATCGCCTCGGTGGAGGCCGCGGAGGCGCACTGCGTGGTCCGCGTCCGCGACGACGGCCCGGGCATCCCGTCGCACCTGCTTCCCACCGTCTTCGAACGGTTCACCCGGGGCGACGTCTCCCGCGCCCGCAGCGGCCCGGCGGACGGCGGTTCCGGACTGGGGCTCGCCATCGTCGAGGCCATCACGGCGGCGCACGGCGGCCTGATCGAGGTTCGGAGCGAGCCGGGGCACACGGAGTTCGCGATCTTCCTGCCGACCGTGGGCCGGCCGGCGCTGGTCACGGCCGGGTCGGATCCGATCGCCCGACTCCCTTCCGCCCTGCCGAACCCGCTCGCTCCGTTCTCTTCGGATGTGGCCAAAATCGTCGCTCCGGAGTCGTCCGCGCACGGCCGGTCGTAGGTGGACGGGCTCGTGAGCGGGAGGCTTGCGTAGCCAACGGTGTGTCGCTCAGGGCGGACCGGGTGGGCTTTTCGGGACTCGCCCGGTCCGCGAGCCCGGGCAGGGTATGGGGGAATACCTGGCCCGGGTCGGTGCGTGGCTCCGCATGGCTCTGCGTGGTTTTGCATGGCTCTGCGGGTGTCGCTTCGTGCGTCAGTCACTTCTTACGTCGCACGAGCGTGACTTGCCCATGCTTTGTACGTGGCTTGTATCGATCGTGGTGCGCGACAACGTTGTCTATTGGTATGTGCATGACTCTACCGCGTCAACGGACAACGATGTCAAGCCACTTGACGAGCGCCGGCGCGCGTGCTGAGCCGTCGGGGTGGCGAGCCGGGCGAGCCCCCCGGTCCGTACGCGCTCTTCCGTGGTAGGCGTGGCGCACGTTACTGTCCGAGCGGCTTGTGCGACCTGTGGTGCGCGACCCGTCCGAAGGAGGAGGGGCCGCGTCATGCGTTTCCGTCCGTCATCCATCCTGCTGGCCGTCGCCCTGGCGGCCGGTGGGATCACCCCCGCGGTGGCCGCCAGCGCCCCCGCACCGGACCTCGTCCGGGACCCCACCGCCTACGTCGACCCACTCATCGGCACCAAGAACCTCGGCAACGTCTTCCCCGGCGCCGTCGTGCCCTTCGGCATGCTCTCCTGGAGCCCCGAGAACACCCGCGGCAGCGCCACCAGCACGGCCGCGCCCGGCGGCTACCAGTACGACGCCACCCGCATCCGCGGCTTCAGCCTCACCCACATGTCCGGCACGGGCTGCGCGGGCGGCAGCGGGGACATCCCGTTCTTCCCGTACGCGGGCGAGGTCACCTCCTCGCCGGCGAGCGACACCAAGGACGCGGTGTACGCCGCCGACTTCACGCACGCCGACGAGAGCGCCGAGCCCGGCCACTACAAGGTGGGCCTCGCCTCCGGAGTCACCGCCGACCTCACGGCGACCACACGCACGGGCTCGGGCCAGTTCACCTACCCCGCCGACAAGCCCGCCTCGCTGCTGATCCGCACCGCCAACTCCGAAGTGGGCTCGACGACTTCGGACGTCAAGATCGACCCGGCGACCCGCACGGTCACCGGCTCCGTCACCTCCGGGGACTTCTGCGGATACCTCGACCCCGCGGGCCAACGCGCCTACTACACCCTCTACTTCACGGCCACCTTCGACCGTGACTTCAAGGCGACAGGCACCTGGCAGGACGACAAGCTGAACCCGGGGTCCACGGAGGCGAGCGGCGGCACCGGAGGATTCGCCACCGGCGGCCGTCCGGTCGCGGGCAAGGGCGCGGGCGGCTACGTGGAGTTCGAGCCCGGCACCGGCCCGGTGAACGTCAAGGTCGGTATCTCGTACGTCAGTCAGGCCGGCGCCAAGGCCAACCTCGCGGCCGAGAACCCGCCGTCCCGCTCCTTCGCCTCGGTCAAGGACGCCGCCCACCGGGCCTGGCGCGACCAGCTCGACACGATCAAGGTCGGCGGCGGCACCGACGCCGAGCGCACCACCTTCTACACCGCGCTCTACCACGCCCTCCTGCACCCGAACGTCATCAGTGACGCCGACCGCAGATACAGAGGCAGCGACGACAAGGTCCACACCGTGAGCCGGGGCCACAAGGCCCAGTACGGCACCTTCTCCGGCTGGGACGTCTACCGCTCGCAGGTCCAGCTGCTGACCCTGGTCAGCCCGGACACCGGCTCCGACATCGCGCAGTCGCTGTTCGAACTGGCTGGGCAGAACGGCGGGATCTGGGACCGCTGGCTGCACGGGGCGAGCGGCACGCACGTCATGAACGGTGACCCCTCACCGACCGCTCTCGCCGGCATCCGGGCTTTCGGAGGCACGAACTTCGATCTGGACGGCGCCCTCGACTCGCTGGTGAAGGCGGCGACCGTACCGACCGAGCAGGACCTCTCGTCCGCGGGCAAGCCGGTCCTCTCGGTGGGCCAGCGGCCGTCCCTCGACAAGTACCTCGAACAGAACTACATGCCGTCCGTGTCCAACGCCTGGGGCGGCGCCGCCGAAACCCTGGAGATGTCCGGCGCCGACTTCGCGATCTCCCAACTGGCCACGGCGGCAGGGGAGAAGGAGACGGCGGCCGAGTTCGCCACCCGCTCCCAGTGGTGGCAGAACAACTTCAACATCGCCGCCGACCCGACGGGCGGCTACATCGCCAACCGCAAGGCGGACGGCAGCTGGGTCACCGGCTTCACCCCGGCGACCGGCAACGGCTTCGTCGAGGGTACGGCGGCCCAGTACACCTGGATGGTGCAGCACAACCCGGCAGGCCTCTTCGCGGCCATGGGCGGCAAGGACGCGGCCCTGGACCGGCTGGACACCTTCTTCCACAACGCCGACGGCAGCTGGGCGTTCACGGGCAGCGGCGGCGACAAGTCGGAACTCGACAACGAGCCGTCGATCAACGTGCCCTACCTGTACGCCTACGCGGGCGAGCCCTACAAGACGCAGGAGACCGTCCGCGCGGCCATGAACCAGCTCTGGTCGACCGGGCCTGGCGGCATCCCCGGCAACGACGACCTCGGCGCCATGTCGTCCTGGTACGTCTTCTCCGCGCTCGGCATGTACCCCCAGGTGCCCTCCCGCGCCGAACTCACCCTGTCCTCACCGCTGTTCCCGAGGGTCGAGATCGACCGCCCGGGCGGCGCCGACATCAAGATCCGTGCGACGGGCGCGTCCGCCGACACCCCGTACGTGCAGTCGCTGAAGGTCAACGGCCATACCAGCGACCGCGCCTGGCTCCCGGCGTCCTTCGTCCGCAACGGCGGCACGCTCGACTACACACTGGGTGCTACCCCCAACAAGCAGTGGGGCAGCAGTGAGGCAGCCGCCCCGCCGTCCTTCCGTGAGGGTGAGCAGCCCTACCAGATCGGCGTGGGCCCCACCACGGCCACGCTCGCGCCCGGCGGCAGCACGAAGCTCGACATCCGCGCCCTCGCCCTGAGCGGTGGCACCGGCCCCGAGGTCCGCTTCACCGTGGACGTGCCGGCCGGTGTGACGGCAACGCCCGCCGAGGGAACGGTGGTCGACGGCACACAGGCGATCACCCTGTCCGCCGCCTCGGACGCCACGCAGGGCTTCTACGACGTCAAGGTCACGGTGACATCGGCCGACACCTCCTACGAGCAGCCGGTGTCCCTCACCGTCGCCGCTCCCGGCTCCCTCCTCGCCGCCTACAACAACACCGGCGTCTCGGACGACGTCGGCGACCATGACGAGGCCGACTACGACGGCGGCGGCTGGAGCTACTCCCGCCAGGCCCTCGCCGCCGCGGGGCTGACCGCCGGCCACCAGGGCACGCTGTCCGGCGGCCTCACCTACACCTGGCCCGACTCACCGTCCGGCCGCCCCGACAACGCCACGGCGACCAGCCAGACCATCGAACTCACCCAGCCCGCAACCCAGTTGTCCTTCATCGGCAGCGCGGTCAACGGCAACCAGCAGACCAAGGCGACCGTCACCTACACCGACGGCAGCACCGAACTCGTCGACCTCTCCTTCACCGACTGGACCGTCGGCGGCGGGGGCGGCACCGTCCAGTACGGCAACGAGACCGTCGCCGTGGCCGCGTACCGCAACGTCGCGGGCGCGGACAAGGACCCGGTGAAGACGTACGTCTTCGCCACCAAGCCCTTCGCCGCCCCGTCCGGCAAGACCATCACGAGCGTGCGACTGCCCGCCAACACGGATCTCCACGTCTACACCCTCGCGGTGAACTGACCCCGGGAACGGAGAACGGAAAGGGCGGGCGTGGAGTCAGACTCCGCGCCCGCCCTTCCCCATGGGGGTCCGTCAGGCCAGCAGTTCCACCTCTGCCAGCGTCGCCTCGCCGGTCAGGACCAGGCGGTAGTGCGGGTACGAGCCCGGTTTCGCGATGGAGAACGCCCGGGTCTGCTTGTCCCAGGTGAAGGACTCACCGGAGCGCTTGTCCAGGTCGGTCCACTTCGTGCCGTCGGACGAGCCCTGGAGGACCCAGCCGGTCGGCGCCGTCGTGTGGTCCGCCGAGGACGTCAGCGTGTACTGGACGCCCTTGGTGGCGGCGGACGTCGGCAGCTCCACCGCCGTCACGCTCGCGGTCGTCGCCGAGGTGTTGTCGAACAGCGCGCCCGCTCCCTTCAGCGCGTCCGTGCGCGGCGCGGGCACCTTGTCGTCCTTGGTGATCGACACGGGCGCCGCGTTCTTCCCGGTACCCCAGGAGGACGGCCTCGGACCCATGTCGAACTCCAGCACCGCGCCCTTGGAGATGAGCGAGTGGGGGAGTGAAGTCGACGTCCACTTCTTGCCGTTGACCTTCAGGCCCTGCACGTACACGTTCTTCGTGCTGTTCTTCGGAGCCTTGACGACGAGGTCCTCGCCGTTCTCCAGATGGACGGTCGCCTTGGTGAACAGCGGGGAGCCGATGGCGTATTCACCGCTGCCCATCACCAGCGGGTAGAAGCCGAGCGCGGAGAAGAGGTACCAGGCCGACTGTTCGCCGTTGTCCTCGTCGCCGTGGTAGCCCTGCCCGATATCGCTGCCGACGTAGAGGCGGGACATGACCTCGCGCACATTCTCCTGTGTCTTCCAGGGCTGGCCCGCCGCGTCGTACATGTAATTCACGTGGTGGGCGACCTGGTTGGAGTGTCCGTACTGGCCCATCCGTACGTCACGGGCCTCCGTCATCTCGTGGATGACCCCGCCGTAGGAGCCCACGAACTCCGGCGAAGCCGTCTCCGGTGTGGCGAAGTACGTGTCGAGCTTGTCCGCCAAGCCGCTCTGGCCGCCGTACAGATTGGCGAGACCCTGTGAATCCTGCGGCGCCGTGAAGGCGTATCCCCACCCATTGGTCTCGGTGTAGTCGTAGCCCCACACGCGCGGGTCGTACTCGGACGACTCGACCCGCCAGTCGCCGCTCGCGTCCTTGCCCTGGAAGAACCCGGCCTGGGAGTCGAAGAGATTCACATAGTCCTGGGCCCGGTTGAGGAAGTACGCGGCTTCCTCCTTGTAATGCTTCTCGCCGGTCTTCTTGTAGAGGGCCTCGCCCATCTTGGCGATGCCGTAGTCGTTGAGATAGCCCTCCAGAGCCCAGGAGAGGCCCTCGTGCGTGTCCGTACTCGTGTAGCCGAGGAAGGGAGAGGTGTCCATGCCCTTGCGGCCCACACCGGACGACGGGGGGACGACGGTCGCGTTCTTGACGGCCGCGTCGTACGCCGACTCCGCGTCGAAGTCGACGCCCTTCACATACGCGTCGGCGAACGCCACGTCCGAGGACGTACCGGTCATCAGGTCCGCGTACCCGGGCGAGGACCAGCGCGAGGTCCAGCCGCCGTCCTTGTACTGCTGCACGAACCCGTCGACCATCTCACCCGCCTGATCGGGTGTCAGTAGTGAGTAGGCCGGCCAGGTCGTCCGATAGGTGTCCCAGAAGCCGTTGTTGACGTACACCTTGCCGTCGACGATCTTCGCGCCGGTGTGGGTGGGGGTGTCCGGGTTCGGCATGGGCGAGAAGGGCGAGGCGTACTGGTACTTCGAACCGACCTTCTCGAAGCCGGAGTTGGGGTACAGGTACAGCCGGTACATGCTGGAGTACAGCGTCGTCAGTTGGTCCGGCGTCGCGCCCTCGACCTCGACCGTGTCGAGGATGTCGTCCCACTGCTGCTGGGCCCGCGCCTTGACCGTCCCGAAGGACGTGCCGTCGGGGATCTCCTGGCGCAGGTTGTCCTTGGCCTGGTCGATGCTGATGAGTGAGGTGGCGAGGCGCAGGGTGACGGTCCGGTCGTCGCCGGCGTCGAGCTTCAGGTAGCCCTTGACTCCGCTGGAGTCGCCCTCGGTCACCGGCGCGTCGAGCACCCCGTACACGAAGAGCCGTGTCGCCCCCGTCGACAGCCCGGACTTCACGTCCGAGTAGCCGGTGACGATCCCGTTCTCCTTGTCGAGCGTCAGCCCGGCCTGGTCGGTGACGTTGTCGAAGACCACGCTCGCGTCATCACCGGGATAGGTGAACCGCAGCGCCGCCGCGTGGTCGGTGGGCGCCATCTCGGCCTTGAGACCGTTCTCGAAGGTGACGCCGTAGTAGTACGGGGTCGCGATCTCGTTCTCGTGGCTGAAGGCGAGCTCGCGTGCGTCACGGCCGGTGTCGGGGGTGCCGGACGCCGCCGACGGCATCACCTGGAAGGTCTGCCGGTCACCCATCCAGGGGCTCGGCTCATGGCTGGCGCTGAACGCCTGGATGGTGGGCAGGTTGTCCGCGTTGTTGGCCCGCGCGTAGTCGTAGAGCCAGCTGAGCGAGCCCGCGTTGGTCACCGGCGTCCAGAAGTTGAAGCCGTGCGGGACGGCCGTCGCCGGGAAGTTGTTGCCGCGCGAGAAGCCGCCGCTGGAGTTGGTGCCGCGGATGGTCGAGGCGTAGTCGGAGAGATGCGCCTTCGGCTTCTCGGGCGCGACGGTCTTCAGCGTCACGTCGTCGAGCCAGCCGCGGAACTTCGCCGGGCCCTTCGGGGAGTCGTACCCGACCAGGATCCGGTCCACCGTCTTGCCCGCCGCGACCGAACCGATCCGCGAGGAGACGCTGTTCCACTGGTTGACGTAGAGGACCTGGGACGCGCCCTGCCCCTGCGGTGTCAGCGCGAACCCGTGCTGGTCCAGGGCCTTGAGGCCGCTCAGATAGGTGCCGTCCGTGAAGACCAGGTCCACGGCCACGTTGGTGGCGTCGTAGTCCAGATCGCCGTCCGCCATCGACGGGAAGATCTTGTACGACAGCTCCGTGTTGCGGTCGACGGCCACGTTCACGTCGAAGACCTTGTTGTACGAGTACGCCTGGCCGTCCGCCTTGTGCGTACCGGCGTACCGCAGGGCCCGCGTGCCGGTGAAGCCCGCGCCCGCCTTGGCCGTCGGGGAGCCGCTCGGGCCGCGGTCCACCAGCGAGAGCATGTCCTTGGGCGTCGGATCCTCGGTCGCGCCCGTGGAGAACTGGACGTCGGCGAGCTGAAGGATGTCGCCGCTGTGGTTCTTGGTGATGTCGAGGCGGAAGTGCTGGTACTCGACCGGACTCGTGATGTCGTACGACTTTGTCTGGAACCTCTCGGCGAAGGACTCGCCGGTGCGGGTGTCGAGGGTCTTCCAGGCCTTGCCGTCCGTGGAGCCCTGGAGGGTCCAGTCCTGGGGGTCGCGCTCGTCGTGGTCGTTGGCCGAGGTCAGCGCGTACGTGACCACCTTGACCGGAGCGCTCAGGTCGAACTCCGCCCAGCCGCTGGACTCGAAGACCAGCCACTTGGTGCTCGACTCGAGGTCGGCGAGGTTCTCCTTCACCTCACCCCCGCCCGTGTTCTCGCCACTGGCCCGGACGTCGGTGACCTGGTCGGTCACATTGCCGGGGATGCCCGAGCTGTATCCGCCGTCGACACCGGACGACCGCTTCGTCCCGTCGGGTGCGGTGTCGACGGTGCTCAGCCAGTCCGGGGCCGGGTCGTCCGTCTCGAAGGAGGACGCGAACGCACGGTCGGGTGCCGCCGCCTGGACCGGCTGGGCGATCGCCGCGCCCTGTGAGGCGACCAGCAGGGAGAGGGCAGCCACTCCCACGGCCGTGGCGGAACTCCATCTGTGTCCTGTCGAAGAACTCCGTCTGTACCGAGCTCCGTGCTGCATATCCGAGCACCCTCCCTACACCTGGACAACGTTGTCAGAATCGCTGCGCAAGGACCAGTAGGGAGTCAAGTTGTCAGTGATGTCAAGGGTGTTGAATGTGGCGTCCGTGGTGAATATCGCACGACAAGCCGCGCATTGCTCCCATCGTGGGAGGTTGGCACCCTGTGGATCTTCTCGGGAGGAACGCGTGGCTGTCCCACATTTCCGCGAGGTCTCAACTCGGAAAAGACCGACAACCAAACGTGCATTCGATCTTGCTCCATTGGCGTGAAGTGGACTATACCTGTCGGCGTCTGCCCCTGTTCATCGGCTGTGTACAGGCGCGACACGGGGGGAAATATGGAGGCGGTGGACTGTGTCACTTACACCGATCGCCACGTCGTTTCACTGAATCCCTCCCGTACGGCCCCAGCTTGACCCAACCGCGGTGCCGGGGAGGATCCGGTTCACCGCCTGAGTCCTGAAGAAGGCGAGGACTTGAGCATGGGATCCACTTCCGCCGAGAACAGCAACCCCGAGGGTGTCGGACGGCGCGATCTGATCAAGCGGTCGGCAGCGCTCGGCCTGATTTCCGTACCGACGATGAGCTTTTTGTCCGCTTGTGCGAGCAGCGACAGCGGTTCGGGGGACAAGGCCGAGACCGGCAAGAAGACGACGAAGAACCCGCTGGGCGTCAATGAGACGGCCACGCTTTCGGTCGTCATCTTCGACGGTGGTTTCGGCACGGAGTACGCGACCGACGCCAACGCCGAATACAAGAAGGCGTACCCCAAGGTCAAGATCGATTTCCACAAGACCCAGAAGATCCAGTCCGAACTGCAGCCCAAGTTCAACGGCGGCACTCCTCCGGATCTGATCGACAACTCCGGCGCCCAGCAGATGGACATGGGCGTGCTGGTCGGAAAGAAGCAGCTCACCGACCTCACTCCGCTCCTCGACGCGCCGTCCATCGACGACCCGGCGAAGAAGGTACGCGACACGCTGCGCCCCGGCATCGTCGAGATGGGCCAGTTCGACGGAGACCCGGTCTGGATCATGTATTACGCCTACACGGTCTACGGCGTCTGGTACTCGCAGACCGCTCTCGACAGGCTCGACGCGACGTACCCCGAGGACTGGGACGCCATGCTCGCGCTCTGCGAGAAGGCGAAGAAGCAGGGCATCGCCGGCTGGACGTACGCGGGCAAGTACCCGGACTACCTGCCGTTCTCGCTCTACCCGTTCATCGCCAAGATCGGCGGCCGCGAGGTTCTCGACAGGATCGACAACCTGGAGCCGAACGCCTGGAAGGACCCGGCCGTCAAGTCCGCGTTCGAGGCGTACTACGAGCTCTTCAAGAAGGGTTACATCCTCAAGGGCACTCCGGGAATCGACCACATCCAGTCGCAGACCGCCTGGGCCAAGGGCGAGGCGCTCTTCATCCCGAACGGCTCCTGGGTCGAGAACGAGTCTGCGAACGTCATCCCCGCCGACTTCAATCTGGCCGTCAGTGGTCCCACCGGCCTCGACAGCTCCGACAAGATGCCGTTCGGTACGATCTGGGCCTCCGGCGGCGAGCCCTTCATCGTCCCGGCCAAGGCGGCCAACCCCACGGGCGGCATGGAGCAGTTGCGCATCATGCTCAGTGAGGCCTCGTCGAAGAACTTCACCACCCAGGTGAAGTCACTCACCGCCCTCAATGGCGGTACCGACGGCGTCGAGCTGACCCCGGGTCTCAAGTCCGGTGTCGCGGCTCTGGAGAAGGCCGGCGACAACGTCGTCAACCCGCGGCTCCAGGACTGGTACGTGAAGCTTCAGAAGGAACAGATCGGTGTCTCCGGTCTCGGCGAGATGATGGCAGGGCGACTGACCCCGGCCGAGGCCATCAAGAAGATCCAGGGTTACGCGGACGCGGCGGCCAAGGACCAGTCCATCAAGCACTACAAGCACCAGTAACGGCACATGCGCCTACGTCACCAGCGGCGGCACCCGCAAAACGATCGGGGTCGGTAACCATGCAACACGGCAAGTACCGGTTCATTGCGGGGTTCTTGGTGACCCCCTTGGCGTTGTACGCGATCTTCGTGATCTGGCCGTTCATCCAGGCGATCTACTACTCGTTCACGGACTGGACCGGTCTGAGCCCCGACTTCAAGATGGTCGGCTTCGCGAACTACACCAGAATGCTGGACGACGACGTCTTCTGGAAGTCGTTGCAGCACAGCCTGCTGTTCGCTCTGCTGCTGCCGCTGGTGACTCTGGGTCTCGCGCTCTTCTTCGCCTTCATGCTCAATGTCGGTGGGCGGCGCCGAAAGGGCGCCGCCATCACCGGAGTACGCGGCTCGGGTTTCTACAAGATCGCCTATTTCTTTCCGCAGGTGCTTTCGATCGCGATCGTCGCCCTGCTCTTCCAGTTCGCATACAACCCCAACGACGGGGTGATCAACGGGACGTTCAAGGCCATCGGCCTCGATAGCGTTCAGCCGGACTGGCTGGGCGATCCGAATCTCGCCCTGTGGTGCGTGATGTCCGTACTTCTGTGGAGCACGGTCGGATTCTTCGTCGTGCTGTTCTCCGCGGGAATGGCCTCGATTCCGAAGGACTTCTACGAGGCCGCACTTCTCGACGGCGCGAGCCGATTCACCACGTTCTTCAGGATCACCCTTCCGCTGCTCTGGGACACCGTGCAGTCGGGATGGGTCTACATGGGAATCCTGTCCCTCGGCGCCGAGGCGTTCGCCGCCGTACAGATCATGACTGTGGGCCCCGGCGGGCCCGACTACTCGACCACGGTCCTTCCGCTGTACGTGTACCAATCGGCGTTCCGCGACGCGAACGCCGCCTATGCGACAACGATCGGTGTCGCCCTCCTCGTCGTCACGCTGCTGTTCGCGGCGATCGTGATGCGACTGGGCCGGCGCGAGCGGCTGGAGTACTGATGAAGACCACTGACACCCCGCCGACCGCGGATCCGGTCGAGGACCGCCCCCGGGTGGTGAAGACGCGGGCCGCGCCGGTGAAGGCCGGGAGCAGCAAGGGCGGCGTACTCAATGTCTTCTCGCACGCGATCCTCGTCATCTGGGCGATCATGGTCGTCCTGCCGCTGCTCTGGGCGGTGATGACGTCCTTCAAGGACGACAACGCCATCTTCAGTTCGCCCTGGTCGCTGCCCGACAAGCTGCATTTCGACAACTGGTCGCGGGCCTGGTCGCAGGCGCACATGAGCGACTACTTCGGCAACACGATCATCGTGGTGGGCTTTTCGCTGGTCGGCACGCTCGTGCTCGGCTCAATGGCCGCGTACGTCCTGGCCCGCTTCGAGTTCCCGGGAAACCGCTTCATCTACTTCCTCTTCGTCGGAGGTATGAGCTTCCCGGTCATGCTCGCCCTGGTGCCGCTGTTCTACGTGCTGAACAACATGCAGTTGTTGAACACCCTGCCGGGCCTGATTCTCGTCTACATCGCCTACTCGCTGCCGTTCACCGTGTTCTTCCTGACCTCGTTCTTCAGGACGCTGCCGACGTCGATCGCAGAGGCGGCCTTCGTCGACGGGGCCTCGCACACCCGGACGTTCTTCCAGATCATGCTGCCGATGGCCAAGCCGGGCCTGATCAGCGTCGGCATCTTCAACTTCCTGGGGCAGTGGAACCAGTACATGCTCCCGACGGTGCTCAACACGGACCCGGACAAGAAGGTGCTGTCCCAGGGCCTCGTCGAGCTGGCGACCAGCCAGGGGTACAAGGGCGACTGGTCGGGCCTGTTCGCCGGTCTGGTCATGGCCATGCTGCCTGTGCTGGCTGCGTACATCATCTTCCAGCGACAGGTGGTGCAGGGCTTGACGGCAGGCGCTCTCAAGTAACGAGTCGAAACTCCAACTCCAAGGGAGGCCTCGCTTCGGCGACGCTCAAGCAGTGCTTCGCGACCCCCTTCGTGTTCGTCGGCTCCGACCCGGGAGTGGCGAGGATGTGTCCGCAGGGTGACGGAAACGGAACGGGACCAGGCGGCCCCGATTTCCGTCAAGGACTTGACTGCGGTAACCCGTTCAGCGGAGCTTGGAGTTCACAACTTGTAGTGACCCGGGTCCCGCTGCTGTGACCCGGATCACATGGGCGGCATCGGGGCCGCCCGCTTAGGGCAGGAGTGGATGAGTCGATGGAGACTCCGGGGTCGCAGTCGTCGCTGCACCGAGCCAATCTCGAGCGCGTCGTGCGTGCGGTGCGCCTGGCGGGTTCGCTCACGCAGGCGGAGATCGCGAGGACGACGGGCCTGTCCGCGGCGACCGTCTCCAACATCGTCCGGGAGCTCAAGGACGCGGGAACGGTCGAGGTCACACCGACCTCGGCGGGCGGCCGCAGGGCCCGCAGCGTCAGTCTCAGCGGCGACGCGGGCATCGTCATCGGCGTCGACTTCGGGCATACGCATCTGCGCGTCGCGGTCGGGAACCTCGCCCATCAGGTGCTCGCCGAGGAGTCCGAGCCGCTCGATGTGGACGCCTCCGCAGCGCAGGGCTTCGACCGGGCGGAAGAGCTGGTCAGCCGTCTGATCGCGGTGACCGGGGTGGACCGCTCGAAGATCGCCGGCGTGGGTCTCGGCGTGCCGGGACCGATCGACGTCGAGTCGGGGACCCTCGGCTCCACCGCCATCCTGCCGGGCTGGACGGGCACGAAGCCCGCCGAGGAGATGGGCGGACGCCTCGGAGTGCCGGTGCACGTGGACAACGACGCCAACCTGGGCGCGCTGGGGGAGCTGGTCTGGGGTGGTGGGCGCGGGGTCAAGGATCTGGCGTACATCAAGGTCGCGAGCGGGGTCGGCGCGGGTCTGGTGATCAACGGCAAGATCTACCGCGGCCCGGGTGGCACGGCGGGAGAAATCGGGCATATTACTCTTGATGAATCCGGCCCCGTTTGTCGCTGCGGCAATCGGGGATGCCTGGAGACCTTCACTGCGGCGCGCTACGTGCTGCCGCTGCTTCAGTCCAGTCATGGCGCCGATCTGACCATGGAAGGCATGGTCAGGCTGGCGCGGGACGGTGATCCAGGCTGTCGTCGGGTGATCGCCGACGTCGGCCGCCACATCGGCAGTGGAGTCGCGAATCTCTGTAATTTGCTGAACCCGAGTCGGGTGGTCCTCGGCGGCGATCTCGCCGAGGCCGGAGAGCTCGTTCTCGGGCCCATAAGGGAGTCTGTCGGCCGCTATGCGATCCCCAGCGCCGCGCGTCAGCTCTCGGTGTTGCCAGGGGCCCTTGGGGGCCGCGCGGAGGTCCTCGGGGCACTCGCTCTCGCACTCAGCGAGATGGGTGATTCGACCCTTTTGGACGGCTCGCTGCATGCAGCGACCCCTGCCTTCACTTAGGGAACGCATGACGCCGTTGCCATCTCGTTAAGTATTTACTTCTTGACGTCGCACTCGTGGCCGAGTTGACTTCCAGCCACCTCGGCCGCAACGACGCGGCCTCGTCAGGGAGGTTTCTAAAGTGAACACGCGTATGCGTCGTGCCGCCGTTGCCGTTGCCGTTGGTGCGATGGCCGTCTCGCTGGCTGCCTGTGGCAGTGCAGCGGAGTCCGATGACAGCAGCACCCCGTCGGGCGCAGCCAAGGGCGACGACATCAAGGTCGGCCTGCTTCTTCCCGAGAACCAGACTGCGCGTTACGAGAAGTTCGACAAGCCCTTGATCGAGAAGAAGGTCAAGGAGCTCACGAACAACAAGGGCGAGGTCATCTACGCCAACGCCAAGCAGGACCCCAGCGCGCAGAACCAGCAGGTCGACACGATGATCACCAACAAGGTGGACGTCCTGATCGTCGACGCTGTGGACTCCGCGGCCATCAAGACCTCGGTCCAGAAGGCCAAGGACGCCGGCATCCCGGTCGTCGCCTACGACCGTCTGGCGGAAGGCCCGATCGACGCCTATACCTCCTTCGACAACGAAGAGGTCGGCCGGGTTCAGGGCGAGGCACTCCTCACGGCCCTCGGCGACAAGGCCAAGGACGGTGACATCGTCATGATGAACGGGTCGTCCACCGACCCGAACGCCGCCCTCTTCAAGAAGGGCGCGCACTCCGTCCTCGACGGCAAGGTGACCGTCGGCAAGGAGTACGACACCAAGGAGTGGAAGCCGGAGAACGCCAACGCCAACATGGAGGGCGCCATCTCCGCCCTTGGCAAGGACAAGATCGTCGGCGTCTACTCCGCCAATGACGGCATGGCCGGCGGTATCATCACCGCCCTCAAGGCCGCCGGTATCTCCGACATCCCGGTCACCGGCCAGGACGCGGAGCTCGCGGGTGTGCAGCGCATCGTCGCCGGTACGCAGTACATGAGCGTCTACAAGCCCTACCCGCAGGAAGCCGACATCGCCGGCGAGATGGCTGTCGCGCTCGCCCAGGGCAAGTCGCTCGACTCCATCGCCAAGACCACGGTCGACAGCCCGACCACCAAGGCCGTCCCGACGGTGCTCGTCCCGGTCGTCTCGCTGACCAAGGACAAGATCAACGACACGGTCATCAAGGATGGCATCTACACCGTCGCCGAGATCTGCACGAGCGCCTACAAGGCCGAGTGCGACACGCTCGGCATCAAGTAAGTCGCCGTAAGTCCCTAGCCACGTACGGGAATTCGCCCTTGAATTCCCGTACGGGACTTGTGCACTCCAAGCCCCTCCGGCGCCTCGCATCCATCAGCCCCGCAAAGCTAGGGCGGGGCGCCGGACGGAACACTCCCCTCCATATATTTCTGCACAACCTCCCGCCGGGTCAGGCGGCGAAGGAGATGGTTAACGTGTCCGCTACGCCTGTTCTGGCGTTGCGCGGGGTCTCCAAGCGATTCGGTGCCGTTCAGGCGCTCACCGATGTCGAGCTTGAGGTCCACGCCGGTGAAGTGGTCGCCCTGGTGGGCGACAACGGCGCCGGAAAGTCCACGCTGGTGAAAACGATCGCCGGCGTGCATCCCATCGATGAGGGCGTCATCGAGTGGGACGGCGAGGCCGTCCAGATCAACAAGCCGCACGACGCGCAGAACCTTGGTGTCGCGACCGTCTACCAAGACCTCTCTCTCTGCGACAACATTGATGTAGTAGGCAACCTCTACCTGGGCCGGGAGCTGAAGAAGCGCGGCATCCTGGACGAGGTCGAGATGGAGCGCCGCTCCCGCGAGCTGCTGGACACGCTGTCCATCCGCATCCCCAGCGTTCGTATCCCGATCGCCTCGCTCTCCGGCGGCCAGCGTCAGACCGTGGCGATCGCCCGTTCGATGCTCGGCGATCCCAAGCTCGTCATCCTCGACGAGCCCACCGCCGCCCTCGGCGTCGAGCAGACCGCCCAGGTCCTCGACCTGGTGGAGCGGCTGCGCGAGCGCGGCCACGCCGTGCTCCTCATCAGCCACAACATGGCCGATGTGAAGGCGGTGGCCGACAAGGTCGCCGTCCTGCGTCTGGGCAGCAACAATGGCATCTTCGAGGTCAAGTCGACCTCGCAAGAAGAGATCATCTCCGCCATCACGGGTGCCACGGAAAACGCCGTGACCCGTCGTGCGGCGCGCAGCAATGGGGAGGCTCAGAAGTGAGCATCGACAAGACCTCCGCGACCTCCGAGGACCACGCGGTGGAGAACCCCGAGGCGGCCGCCGCGGCGGTCACCGCGGTCGACCCCCGGCTGCTGGTCCGCGAGCAGGGCTTCGCGGGCTACCTCTCCGAGTTCAAGCGCAAGATGAAGGCCGGTGACCTGGGCTCCATCCCGGTCGTCATCGGTCTGATCGTCATCTGGATCATCTTCCAGAGCTTGAACTCCAACTTCCTCACCGCGGGCAACCTGTCCGACATCTCCGTCGCCATGGTCGGCACGGGCATGATCGCCGTCGGTATCGTCTTCGTGCTGCTGCTCGGTGAGATCGACCTGTCGGTCGGTTCGGTCTCCGGCGTCGCGGGTGCCGCCTTCGCCGTGCTGAACGTTACGCACGGCATGAACGAGTGGCTGGCCTTTGTGCTGGCCATCCTCACGGGTACGGTCGCGGGTGCCATCCACGGCTTCGTGTTCGCGCGGATCGGTGTGCCGGCCTTCGCCGTCACGCTGGCGGGTCTGCTGTTCTGGAACGGCTTCATGCTCCAGATCCTGGGCGACAACGGCACCATCAACCTGGACAGCGAAGGCGTCGTCGCCAAGCTGACCAGCTACTACTTCACCGATGTGGCCGCCGCCTACGCGCTCGCGATCGTCGTGACCGCCGGGTTCTTCCTCAGTTCCTTTTACGGCAACAAGCGTCGCGGAGCCGCCGGGGTGCCGTCCCAGCCGCTGAGCGAGACCATCCTGCGTACCGCGCTCCTGGCGATCGTCGCCTTCGCCGTGGCGATCACCTACAACCAGTACAAGGGCCTGCCGCTGGCCGTGGTGATCTTCATCGCGGTGCTGCTGCTCACGGACTTCGTGCTGCGCCGTACCTCGTACGGACGGAAGATCTTCGCGCTCGGCGGAAGCGTCGAGGCCTCCCGGCGCGCCGGTATCAACGTGGAGATGGTCCGGATCTCGGTCTTCGCGATCGCCGGCACCTTCGCCGCGATCGGCGGTCTGTTCATCGCCTCGAAGATCGCCTCCGCCAACCAGGGCGCGGGCGCCGGTGACCTCCTGATGAACGCCATCGCGGCGGCCGTCATCGGTGGCACCAGCCTCTTCGGCGGCCGCGGTCGCACCTGGAACGCGCTGCTCGGTGTGCTGGTCATCGTCTCGATCCAGTACGGCCTCGCCCTTCAGGGCATCGCCTCGCCGATCCAGTACATGATCACCGGTGGTGTGCTCCTGGCCACGGTCGTCCTCGACGCGGTCACCCGCAAGACCCAGAAGTCGGCGGGACGCGCCTAGCGGTCGCACCTCTGATCGAAGTGCCCGGTACCCATGGCGGTACCGGGCACTTCTATGTCCGGACATGCCGGGCGATCCGGGGGGACCGGTACGACGATTTACAGCCGTTCGCGTGACGTACAACGCACAGCCCGGACGCCGACATGAAAGGCGGAACATTAGACTCGACAGACCCGGCAAAGCTCGAACAGCTCTATCGCAAGGAGGCACGGGTGCCGTTGCTGACCCGCATCAGGGGACCGCGCGATCTGGACCGGCTCAGCCTGGAGCAGTTGGACCAGCTGGCCGGCGAGATCAGGACCTTCCTCGTCGACGCGGTCTCCAAGACCGGCGGCCACCTCGGCCCGAATCTCGGTGTCGTGGAGCTGACGATCGCCCTGCACCGTGTCTTCGAGTCGCCCAGGGACAGGGTGCTGTGGGACACGGGCCACCAGTCCTACGTCCACAAGCTGCTCACCGGCCGTCAGGACTTCTCCAAGCTGAAGATGAAGGGCGGCCTCTCCGGCTACCCCTCGCAGGCCGAGTCGGAGCACGACGTCATCGAGAACTCGCACGCCTCGACGGTCCTCGGCTGGGCCGACGGCCTCGCGAAGGCGAACGAGGTCCTGGAGCGCGACGACCACGTGGTCGCGGTCATCGGCGACGGCGCCCTCACCGGCGGTATGGCCTGGGAGGCGCTCAACAACATCGCCGACGCCAGGGACCGCCCCCTGGTGATCGTCGTCAACGACAACGAACGCTCGTACGCACCGACCATCGGCGGCCTCGCGAACCACCTGGCGACGCTGCGGACCACCGATGGCTACGAGCGCTTCCTGGCCCGCGGCAAGGACCTCCTGGGGCGCACCCCGGTCGTCGGCAAGCCCCTCTACGAGACCCTGCACGGCGCCAAGAAGGGCCTCAAGGACTTCATCGCCCCGCAGGGCATGTTCGAGGACCTCGGCCTCAAGTACGTCGGCCCGATCGACGGCCACGACATCGAGGCCCTGGAGTCGGCCCTCGCCCGCGCCAAGCGCTTCGGCGGCCCGGTCATCGTGCACTGCCTCACCGAGAAGGGCCGCGGCTACCAGCCCGCCCTCCAGGACGAGGCGGACCGCTTCCACGCCGTCGGCAAGATCCACCCCGACACGGGCCTGCCGATCGCCTCCGCCGGCGCCGACTGGACCTCCGTCTTCGGCGAGGAGATGGTCAAGCTCGGCGAGGAGCGCAAGGACATCGTCGCCATCACCGCCGCGATGCTCCAGCCGGTCGGCCTCGACAGGTTCGCCAAGGCCTTCCCCAAACGGGTGTACGACGTCGGAATCGCCGAGCAGCACGCCGCCGTCTCCGCGGCCGGCCTCGCCACCGGCGGACTGCACCCCGTCTTCGCCGTCTACGCGACCTTCCTCAACCGCGCCTTCGACCAGGTCCTGATGGACGTGGCCCTGCACAAGTGCGGTGTCACCTTCGTCCTCGACCGGGCGGGCGTCACCGGCACCGACGGCCCCTCGCACAACGGCATGTGGGACATGTCGATCCTCCAGGTCGTGCCGAGTCTGCGGCTGGCCGCGCCGCGCGACGCCGACCAGGTCCGCGCCCAGCTGCGCGAGGCCGTCGAGGTCACCGACGCGCCGACCGTGGTCCGCTTCTCCAAGGGCGCGGTCGGCCCGGCCGTCCCCGCCCTGGGCCGGATCGGCGGCATGGACGTGCTGCGCGAGCCGGGCACCGACAACCCGGACGTCCTTCTCGTCTCGGTCGGCGCCCTCGCACCGATGTGCCTGGAGATCGCCGGCCTCCTCGACAAGCAGGGCATCTCCACGACCGTCGTCGACCCGCGCTGGGTCAAGCCCGTCGACGAGGCCATGGCCCCGCTCGCCGAGCAGCACCGGGTCGTGGTCACCGTCGAGGACAACTCCCGCGTCGGCGGCGTCGGTTCGACGATCGCGCAGGCCCTGCGCGACGCGGGCGACGGTGGTGTTGATGTCCCGCTTCGCAACTTCGGCATCCCGCCGCGCTTCCTCGACCACGCCTCCCGCAAGGAGGTCATGACGGAGATCGGCCTGACCGCGCCGGACATCGCTCGCCAGGTCACCGGCCTCGTGTCCAAACTCGACGGGCGGTTCGAGCGCACCACCGCGGAGGCCGTGGACGCCGTCGACGTAGTACAGCCCGTGCGCGACTGACGTACCCCACAGGTCCCTTGGGCCGGTTTCATCACCCTGAAGGGGTGGTGAAACCGGCCCATTCGCGTGAACATGTCCGCGCCGGGGCATGCGCAGCACACGCCCCCTCGATCATGTCGAGGACGTCAAGCGTGGAGGTACACCCGTGAGCAGCACCGTCTTCAGAACGAAGAAGATCGAACAGTCGATCTTGGACACTGAGGAGCCGGAGCACGCACTCAAGAAGTCGCTGTCCGCTCTGGATCTCACCGTCTTCGGCGTCGGAGTCATCATCGGCACCGGCATCTTCGTGCTCACCGGCACGGTCGCCAAGAACAACGCAGGCCCCGCCGTCGCCCTGGCCTTCGTGGTGTCCGGGGTCGTCTGCGCGCTTGCCGCCCTCTGTTACGCCGAGTTCGCGTCCACGGTCCCGGTGGCCGGCTCCGCCTACACCTTTTCGTACGCCTCGCTCGGCGAGCTGCCCGCCTGGATCATCGGCTGGGACCTGGTGCTGGAGTTCGCGCTCGGCACGGCGGTGGTCGCCGTCGGCTGGTCCGGTTACGTCGCCTCGCTCCTCGACAACGCGGGCTGGCACCTGCCGGAGGCACTCAGCGGAAGAGAGGGGGCCGACGGCTTCGGGTTCGACATCCTGGCCGCCGCCCTCGTACTGGTGCTCACCGGCATTCTCGTGCTCGGCATGAAGCTCTCCGCGCGGATCACCTCGCTCGTCGTCGCCATCAAGGTGACCGTCGTCCTCGTCGTGATCGTCGCGGGCGCCTTCTTCATCAAGGCCGACAACTACGACCCGTTCATCCCGAAGGCGCAGACCGTGGACGCCGGCGCCGACCTCCAGTCCCCGCTCATCCAGCTGATGTTCGGCTGGGCGCCCTCCAACTTCGGGGTGATGGGCATCTTCACCGCCGCCTCGGTCGTCTTCTTCGCCTTCATCGGCTTCGACGTCGTGGCCACGGCCGCCGAGGAGACCAAGAACCCGCAGCGGGACATGCCGCGGGGCATCCTCGGCTCGCTGGTCATCTGCACCACCCTGTACGTCGCCGTGGCGGTCGTCGTGACCGGCATGCAGAAATACACCGACCTGTCCGTGGACGCCCCGCTCGCCGATGCGTTCAAGGCCACCGGGCACCCCTGGTTCGCGGGCTTCATCAGCTTCGGCGCCGCCGTCGGCCTGACCACGGTCTGCATGATCCTGCTCCTCGGCCAGACCCGGGTCTTCTTCGCGATGAGCCGCGACGGACTGCTGCCGCGGTTCTTCTCGCACGTTCACCCGCGCTTCAGGACCCCGCACCGGCCGACCATCCTGCTCGGCGTCATCATCGCGATCCTCGCGGGCTTCACCAGCCTGAGTGAACTCGCCGAACTGGTGAACATCGGCACGCTGTTCGCCTTCGTCGTGGTCGCGATCGGCGTGGTCATCCTCCGGCGCAGCCGCCCCGAGCTGCCCCGCGCCTTCCGCACCCCCCTGGTGCCCTTCCTCCCCATCGTCTCCGTGCTGGCCTCGCTGTGGCTGATGCTGAACCTGCCCGCCGAGACCTGGCTGCGGTTCGGTATCTGGATGGTGATCGGCTTCGTCATCTACTTCCTGTACGGGCGTTCGCACAGCCGTCTCGGCCTGCAGGAGCGGGCAGCGGCGGGCGCGGTACCCAAGCCGCAGAGCGGCGACTCCCAGTAACTCCCTTTCAGGAACTGTTTTTTGCTGATCCGGCCCCGTATGTCTCGCTTCGGCGGAGGCTGCGGGGCCGGATAGCGTGCACCATATGCTCGCCGAGCTCCTGGAATCACCACGCTCCGTAGCCGCGTCGCGAGGACCGGACCGCGCCTACTGGAGACGGCTCCTGCCCTTCCTGGCACTACTCGCCTGCGTCACCCGGGCCCCCTCCTTCATACGTCCGCTGTGGAACCCCGACGAGGGCTATCTCGCCGTACAGGCGCGGATACTGGCGAACGGTGGAGAGCTCTACTCGACCGTCGTGGACCGCAAGCCACCGCTCGTGCCGTGGCTGTACGAGGCGGCCTTCGCGGCGTCCGGCTCCGGTTCGCTCACTTCGGTACGGGTCCTCGCGGTCGTGGCCCAGCTGTCCACCGCCGTGCTGCTCGCGTCGCTGGCCAAGCGCCGCTGGGGCGACCGGGCGGGGCGCACGGCGGGCGTGCTGTACCTGCTGGTCTCCATCGGGCTCAACCCCGAGGACGCGCAGGCCGCGACCTTCGAGGTGTTCATGCTGCCGGGCACGGCAGCGGCGATGTGGTGTGCGGACCGGCGCCGGTGGGGCGCCGCCGGGGCCGCGGTCGCGTGCGCGTTCCTGGCGAAGCAGACGGGCGGGGCGGTCCTTGTGCCGGTGGTGTGGCTGTTGTACCGGCACGGCGCGCCCCGAACGGGTTTGGTGCGGCTCGGAGTTGGAGCAGTCCTGCCCGTCCTCTGTGCGGCGCTGGTCACCGACCCTGCGGGGTTCCTGTTCTGGACGGTCACCGGATCAGGCGCGTACGCCTCCTTCACCGGCTCCGAACTCCACGTCCTGGGACGTGGGTTGACCAACACCTCGATCCTGGCAGTGGCCTGCGCGGGCCTGATCCCTCCGGTGGTACGAGTCCTGCGCATCGCCCGCACGGGTTCGGCGGAGCTCTGGCTGTGGCTGGCCTCCTCGGCGGCCGCGGTACTTCTCGGTTTCCACTTCTTCGGCCACTACTACCTGCAACTCACTCCGCCGATCGCCCTGTTGGCGACGGCTGCACTCCAGATCCTGCCCCGCGACCGGCTGATGAGGGCCGTCCTCACCTCCGTCTGCTGCTGCACCCTGTTCCTCACCTGGGGCCTGCTCGCGCCGCGCCCCGACCTCAACCACGCGCAACGCCTCGCGGCCGCGGTGGCCCACCGCACGGACCCCGGTGACCGAGTCCTCGTCTGGGGCATACACCCCGAGATCTACTGGCTCGCCGACCGCACCCCCGCCAGCCGCTTCCTCACCGCCGGTCTCCTCACCAACTACAGCGGCGGCCGCAACGGCCCCCAGGTCGGCGAGAAGTACGCCGTCGAGGGAGCCTGGCCGGTGTTCCGCGCGGAAATGGCGGCCCATCCGCCGGCCCTCGTCATCGACGACTCCCGCGACAAGCCGTACGCACCGAAGCGGGTGCCGTCGCTGCGGCGGCTGCTGGCCGGGGGGTACGAGGAGGCGGGGGTGATGGACGGGGCGGTGCTGTACGTGCGCGAACGGAACTGATTCCCAGGCCCCTTACGAGTCCCCTCGTACCGCTCGTGGACCCACCACCTCCGCCCCGAACTCGCCTACCCGGCGCCGGAGTTCACGATCCGCCGTCACGACCAGGCAGGGCCGCCCGGCCGCGGCGGCCGCCAGCTCGGTGATCCGGTCGTCCCCGCTCCCGGGCGCCGCCTCCACCCGTACACCCGGCACGGACTCCACGCCCCGGGCGGCCCCCTCGACCACGAGGACGATCTCCACCGGTCCCTCGCGCCCCGGGATGCCGTCCACCGCGAGCCGGTCCCGGAGCCGCTCCGCGGCACCCCGGCGATCCCGCCACCAGCCGTCGGGGACGGATCCGACGACGTTGGCAGCGTCGATGATCACGAGTGTCGTCACAGGGCTACCTTTCCACGCCTGGACAGACCGGTGGGATGACGGAAGACACGTGAGGCGAGTGGAAGGTTGTATGCCCCTACAGGTGAGAAGGGGCACTTGTGAACGTGTGTTTGAGGTGTGAAGTTTTTGTTAGCATCCCCTCTCTTGTTCGATTCGTCAGGGAATCGAACGGTCGAGGTATCGCCACACACCGGACAGCTCTGCCCGGTGCAACGGGGTTGGGAATGATGTCGTGAGCAGATCCCCCACGGTGGATCTTGTTGTTGTCGGACTTGGCTATGTGGGGCTTCCCCTGGCCCGTTCTGCCTCGGCGGCTGGGCTGAAGGTGGTCGGTCTCGACCGCAGCCGACGGGTCGTCGACGGTCTGAACGCGGGCTGTTCGCATGTCGACGACATCACCGACGGCGAAGTCCGCAGGATGCTCGAACAGGACTTCGAAGCGGTCGACCGGCCCGAGGTCATCGCCGGCGCCGCCGCGGTCGTCGTCTGCGTGCCGACTCCCCTCACCGACCACGGCTCCCCGGACCTCGGCGCGGTACACGCCGCGGTCGCCGACATCGCCGCCCACCTGGTTCCCGGCACCCTCGTCGTGCTGGAGTCGACCACGTATCCGGGAACCACCGACGAGGTCGTACGACCCGTGCTGGAGGCCGGTGGTCTGCGGGTCGGCGAGGACTTCCACCTGGCCTTCTCCCCGGAACGCATCGACCCGGGCAACCCCACCTATGGGCTGGAGAACACGCCCAAGGTGGTCGGTGGCATCACGCCGGACTGCACCAAGGCCGCCCGCGCGCTCTATGAGCGCTTCGTGACGCGCGTGGTGGAGGCCAAGGGCACCCGCGAGGCCGAGATGGCCAAGCTGCTGGAGAACACCTACCGCCATGTGAACATCGCTCTCGTCAACGAGATGTCGATGTTCTGCCGCGAGATCGGTGTCGACCTGTGGGACGCGATCCGCTGCGCCTCCACCAAGCCGTTCGGGTTCTCGGCCTTCTACCCCGGCCCCGGTGTGGGCGGGCACTGCATACCCATCGACCCCAACTACCTTTCTTACAAGGTCCGTTCGCTCGGCATCCCGTTCCGTTTCGTGGAGCTGGCGCAGGAGATCAACCAGCGCATGCCCGTGCACGTGGTCAACCGCGCGGCCGATCTGCTGAACGACCAGGGCAAGGCCGTCCGAGGCTCGCGGATCCTGCTGCTCGGCGTGACGTACAAGCCCGACATCTCCGACCAACGGGAGAGCCCCGCGCTGGCCGTGGCGGAGAACCTGCGCGCGCGGGGCGCCGAACTCAGCTACTTCGACCCGCGCGTCGCCGACTGGACGGTCGACGGGGTGCCGGTCGAGCGGGCGGAGGACTACCTCGCCGCGGCCGAGTCGGCGGACCTCACGATATTGCTCCAGCCCCACCGGGAGATCGACCTCGGACTGCTCGCCGACCGCGCCAGGATGCTGTTCGACACCCGTGGCAAGTCGGCCGATCACCCCCGGGTGGTCAAGCTGTGACCACGGAGGACAGCTACATACCGGGCGCCGTCGATGCCGGCGGGCGCCAGCGGCACCGCAAGCGCAGACATCTGAAGGTCTCGTACGTCGTCTTCGCGGGCCTGGCCGTGCTGATCGCCACCCGGCTGGACGCCGGTTCTCTGCACCTGTACTCGATGGCTGCCCTGGGGCTTCTGTCGCTCAAGATGTTCGGGGCGCTCTTCTACCGTCCGGCCAAGGGGGGACGGGAGGAGCTGGAGTACGTCGAGAACGCGTGGGTCACCGCGGTCATGCCGATCTACAACGAGGACCCGGTGATGTTCGAGCAGGGACTGCGCAGTCTCCTCGCGCAGAGCCGGCTTCCCAACGAGATCCACATCATCGACGACGCCAGTGCCGATGCCGGCGGCATCAGGATGGCCAAGCGGCTGGCCCGTGAGTTCGAGGCCCGCGGGGTGAAGTACACGGTCAGCGTGCAGCCGGAGAACAAGGGCAAGCGCGAGGCGCTGGCCCTGGGGTTCGAGGCGGCGCCGTACACGGACATCTTCCTCTGCGTGGACTCGGACACGGTGCTCTCCCGGGACACGGTCCGCGAGCTGCTCCTTCCGATGGCGGACGAGAAGATCATGGCCGCCACCGGCATGGTCCTCGCGCTCAACCACGACAGCAACATCTTCACCCGCCTCCAGGACCTGCGGTACGGAAACTCCTTCCTCTTCGAACGCGCCGCGTATTCGCGTCTGAAGTCCGTGCTCTGCTGCTGCGGCGCGCTGTCCGCCTATCGCGGGACGCTGGTGCGCAAATACCTCCCGGACTTCCTCAATCAGCAGTTCCTGGGCAAGCCCGCCGTCTTCGGCGACGATCGACGGATGACCAACTACTGCCTCATCGAGGGGCAGGTGGTCTTCCAGGAGACGGCTGTCGGGTACACGGCCGTGCCGGAGAAGCTGCCGCACTTCCTGCGCCAGCAGGTCCGCTGGAACAAGTCGTTCTTCCGGGAGTCGCTCTGGGCCTTCCGCCATCAGAAGAAGTGGCGGCCCGCTTTCTGGCTGACCACCATGGAACTGATGCTCTGGCTGGTCTTCGGCTCGGCGATGTTCTATTCGATGGTCATCCTGCCGATCATCCATCCCGACCGGTTCGTCCACCACATCGGCGATTACCTGGTCTTCATGGTGCTCATGGGGTATCTGCGCAATGTGCGCTACCTCGACTTCCCTCGCCGTGGAATGGGCTTCATCAAGCGGTTCGGCATGTTCCTGCTCGCCCCGCTCTACGGCGTGATCCAGCTGACGCTGCTGACACCGCTGCGTTTCTACGCGCTCTTCACCCTCCACAAGGGCAGTTGGGGCACCCGGCAGGGTGGCGTCGAGGTGTCGGTGGCAGGGGACCACGAGGCAGAGGTGACGGAGATCTGGGAGGAGGAGGACCCGTACTCCGATCCGAAGGTCGGCGAGACGCTGCAGCTCATGCGCCTCGAAGGCGTCGCGCTGCGCACATCTCCCGCGCGTACGGCCGTCATCACCGCGGATCCGCCGGCGCCGGACCATGACGCTGGCTACCTCCAGGGTGTTCCTCAGCAGCGGGTGTCATGGGGGGCTCCCGCGCAGCCGCAGGGCGGCGAGTGGCACCCGGCCCAGGCACAGAACCCCGGTCGGCACCAGCAGCAGTGGCCGGATCAGCAGCAGCCGGATCCGTACCAGCAGCCCCAGCAGGGCGAGTACGTGGACCCGTCCTGGCAGCAGGGACAGGGCCAGGGATACGGGCACGGAAACGGACAGGGAAACGGACAGGGCTGGTAGAGCCGGGAACACGGTGAAGGGGCGGGCCGCGCGGGGAAACCCC
>NZ_JBHXMF010000004.1:192005-233216 GCF_042721055.1 Streptomyces sp. NPDC058470 | reverse complement strand
ATCTACTGACGGCCACGTAAGCCATCAGGTGTTGCGAGGACCCCGAGAATCCGCCATCTCGCCGGTCAGGGGCTTCGTCATGCGGTCAGCTCGTCTTGCGGCGCCTGGCCCGGGAGGGAACCAGACCCGGCAGGGGGACCACCGGCGCCGGGGCAGGGGGAGCCTCGGGGGTGGAGACGGGTGCCGACCGGACCCGGCAGATCTTGAGGATCACGGCCAGGTCGTCATCCGTGAACAGGACCCGGCGTCCGATCTTCACGTGAGGGAGGCCGGAGATGTTGCGGCGCAGCCACCAGTCCGAGGACTGCCTCAGGACCTGGGCGGCCTCCTCGTAGGTGTGCAGCGCATGCCCCTCGGTCATCACACGAACTCCGGCGGGCACGGGATGTACGTGGACTCGCCCGCGTGGTTGGTCCCCGGGACGTTGCACAGCGGCTCTCCGTCGTGATGGGACCACTCGGGCGCCGGGCCCCATGCGGGTACCCAGGTACTGGGCGCGGCCTGGACGGCCGGCTCGCCACACTCGGAGCACACGGCGCTCATCACAGGCACCCGTTCTGCCACTCGGTACGACTGTCGAAGGTCAGGCCCTCGGGCTCCTCGTACTGGCGCCGGGTCGTGTCGAAGAAGTGCCGACCCTGCTCCGGGTCGTAGCTCACGAGCTGCATCGAGTGGGAGGGCGCGTACGCCCAGCAGATCCCCACGTGACCGTCGTCGAGAGCGAAGAGACCGACTCGGTCTCCTCCTCCGGCCTCGAACTGGGCCTTCAAGACCCATTCCATTCCGCTGCTCATGCCGCTCACCAATCCCCGTCGAAGACTTCGGGCTCGTAATCCGCAGCGAGGTCGGCCATGGCCTGTTCCGCCGTGCCTCCGGGCGGGATGTACGGGCACACCGGAGGACAGTTGTACTTGCCGTCCTCGCACGTCACGCACTGGGCCATGATCACTCCCCACGGATTTTAAAAACGAGACGCCCAAAAATGGGCGAAGCCCCCTCCGGCATCCAGGCCGGAGAGGGCTTACGCGGGGGCAAGAATACAGCTTTTCTTGGTGGCGGCATAACGCCCAGGAATTGTTGGAGAGGGGGTTCGGTTTTTAAAATCCGGTGTCGCTCATCTCGTTCGTGAACGCCTCGATCTGGATACACCGCGCGTACTCCCAGCGGAGCGGATGGTCGGGGCTCAGGGCGACCATCCGAGCTGCCTCCTCGCTCCCGGCGTCCCGCAGCTCCAGAGCCCGCTTGGCGGCCCTCTGGAAGCCCTGCCAGGTCACGTCCAGACCCTCGGGCGTCTCGGTCAACCCGTGCCGCTGGAGGGCCTTCTGACGCCCCGTGGGGCTCATCGAACCTCCCCTAAAAACCGTTTTCAGACGAGCTTTTCGCCCTACCCTCCGAGCATGGATGACGCTTGGGCGATCAAGAAGCTCGACGAGTTCATCGATGGCATCGACGGCCTTGGAGACTGGGTTCGTCGCCTTTCCCAGGAGGAGGCCCTTGTCCGAAAGGAGATCGTCGTACGACAGATCGCCAACGAGTACGTGCAGGGACTCGGCGACTACACAGTGCAAGTCGGCACCAAGCAGAAGCGTTGGGGCCCCGCACGTGAGGCTGCGGTACATGCACGCGAACTGGCGGCAAACCAGGAGGAGTTCGATGCCTTCCGTCAGGCCCGAGGGCCAGGGCTTTCCGCTGACGCCCTGCACCCCTGGGCCTGGGAACCGGCCGCACCTCTGTGGGCCGCTGGAGCCCACCAGGACGCTGTCCTCGCTGCCGCCCGTACGGTGAACCGACGTCTCCAGCAAAAGCTGAATCGCCACGACATCGGCGAGACGGACCTCTGCATGCAGAGCTTCGACATGAAGGCACCAGCCGAGGGCAAGCCCCGACTCCGCTTCGACGGGGACCGGAGTACCCCGACGTGGAGAGCCCGACAGGACGGCGCCAAGTACATGTCCGCCGGGGCCTTCTTGGCGATCCGGAACCTCGCCGCGCATGAGGACGAGGTGAACTGGACTCAACAGGAGGCGCTGGAGTACCTGGCAACCTTCTCCGTCATCGCGCGGTGGATCGAGGAGTGCACAGTCGAGACCGCGACTTGACCTCACCCACGTCGCTCGCCACGGCCCTGACGCTCCTCGGAGGTCACGGCGAGATTCCCACGAGTCAGCCGACTCCAGGAGCCGAACAGGCGTGGGCCCGCCACCGCGTGAAGCAGTGACAGGCCCTCGGTCCCGGCGGGTCAGACAGAGTGGCCCTGAGTACGGGTGCTGAGCTTGCACTCGTCCTCGATCGGCCCCCACTCGGGCCGGAACTCGGGGTGGCCGACGTACGCCTCAACGAGTTTGAAGACCACCGGGCTACGCAGCTTCAGCGGGATATTGGCGACCGCGTTCACGATCGCACCCTCCACGATGGAGCGGGGCCTGTCCTGTGGCGACCACGGAAGTTCCTGAACCCAGCCCATGAGCCGGCGCTTCGCCTCGACGTCGGCGAGGACCCGGTCCCGCAACCGTGCCACGTTCTGGTTCTTTCCGGGCTTCAGCTCTTTGGCCTCCGTCTCGTCCTCAACGAGACGGGCCTCTAGGAAATCCATCACGTCTGCCAAGTCGACGTACACCATCACTGTTCCCCCCTTGTGTAAGCACCGATGGGACATCATCGGCCCAACCGGTCAACCTGCGTTGCCGAACGGGCTCCTGACACTCTTTCGGGTCACCTGTACGACTCCGCCACGACGCGCGCCCTCATGGCGGCGAGCTTCTCCGAGTCGACCACCGCGGCCACCAAGGATCCCTGAGCCGGCCGCCTCACCTTGTCGGCCTCGGCAACCTGGGCGACCAGGGTCTTCGGGGTGCTCGGGACCGGTCCGGCCTCCGCCTCCTGGGCCCGCAGGTGCTCGTACAGAGCCATCTCGTCCCCGGCTTCCACCAGGCCCTCCAGACCCCGTCAGCGTCCGCCGGGAGCGGGTTGGCCTCCAGGTACGCTTCCCGCTTCGGGTTGGCCGTGCTGAGGCGATACGCGAGGAACCCCGCCGGGGTCCCACGACGGGCCGAGGCCGCCTGGATCTCCTGGTCCCTCGCGGCCCGAGCGTTGCGGATCAAGTGCCGGTCGTAGCAGTTGTCGAACCACTCGCCGTCCTTGCGGAAGCACGAGCCCCAGTAGATCTCGTACACGAAGCTCCGGCCCTGGCGGACCTTCTGGACCAGCAGACAGTTCGCCTCGGCCATCCGCTTCAGCAGCGCCTGGGCTCCCCGCTTGGTCAGCCCCGTCAGGGCCTCCACGTCGTCCACGGAGAGGACCACGTCCTCCAGACCGCACATCGCGGCCAAGCTCCACGCACGGCGACCCAGGGACGGCACGGCGGTCGTCACGTCCCCCTCATGCTCGGACCAGAGGTCCAAGCTCGGGTCCAGCATCACCAGGGCCTGCCCGGGACTCGTCAGGGAGGTCAGCTCGGTCATCTCCGAGAGGTTCTTCATCCCCTTGGCCAGGACCTCCTGGGCCTTCTCGCCGATACGCGCACTCAGAACCGCATTATGGCGTCACGGCCGCTAGAATTCGGGGACTGCTTCATAGGTACTCCGGGTCAATGAGATGGGACGGAGTGCCGGTCTCAGAGGCCTTCGCTTCCTCTCAGACCAACTGCGGTTTTTAAATTCCGCTGACGTCGCCCTCGGTTCCTACACCGGGGGCTTCGTCGTGTACGGGCCAGGATAGGCCCTCGCGAGACGCGTACACACGCCTTAGGTAGCTCCACAGGAATTCCTGGAGAGCGTCTCCTCGTACATTTTCTGGTGTATTCGTTTTTAAAAACCGAGGCGTTAGTGAATACACACTCGCGTTGAATCTGCCGACATTCATGTGGTAAATTCGACACGACTCCTCAGGAGATACACCCCACCCACCAGGGACTTTTACATCCCGAGGAGTGCGCTATGGCGCAGAAAGTCGATCTCACCCGTTTCATCCCCTCCATGGCGAGGGTGGACGGAGCCGAGCAGCCCGTCTTGATCCCCGTGCGTCGCTGGTACGACGCCCTGCTCTTCGGCGAGGGCGACGAGCCCATCGAGCGCTGGAACTCGAAGGTCCACCAGGACCTCAACTCCCCCACCGCGTCCACCGATTGCTGGACCTGGACCGCCTCGGTCAACCGAGACGGTTACGGGGAGTTCAGCCTCGCGGGCCTGACCGTCCGGGCCCACATGATCCTCTGGGCTCTGGAGCACGGCTCACCCCCGGCGTACGTCTTCGGTCCCAAGGGCTGGGAGAAGGTCCACCTGGGCCACCGCTGCCACGATCGGGACGAGACCTGCGAGGGCGGACCTCAGTGCCTCCACCGCCGATGCGTGAACCCTGACCCCGGGCACCTCCAGCTCCAGAGCCACAGCGCCAACATCCGCGCGGGCCTGGCCGGTGCGCGTCAGCAGCGCAAGACGCACTGTCCCTCGGACCACCCGTACGCCGAGCACGGCTTCGTGTACACCGACCCGCGCGGCACGACCCGCCGCTACTGCCGGGCCTGCCAGAACGGCCTGAGGGCCGCCGAGTTCGTCGGCTCCCGCAAGGCCCTGGAGGTCGCGGCATGAACGTCACCTCTCTCGATGACCTGAACCTGGTCATCTCCGGCCGCCTGGCCGTCAACGCGAAGAACGCCCTGGAGATGGGCGTCCAGAAGGTCGACGAGCGCGAGGCCCGCCTGATCCAGATCGGCTCGGCTGCCGTCATGGAGCGGTGGCGCTGCGCCCAGAGCCACGGCTCCGGCATCTGCGGTCAGGCCCTGATCCCCGAGCCTCAGACCGCCCAGCTCCTGGGCGAGCCCCAGAACCCCGTGATGGACGAGCCAGCCCACGGCTACCTCACGGTCGAGGACTTGGACCCGGTCCTGGGCTTCGTCGAGGTCGAGCTGTTCCACCACCGCCACGTCCTCGCGGCCTACGCCGAGCGGAGCGGCCGATGAACCCCCGCTGGTTCGGTGAGCTGGTCCATGACCAGGAGCTGAAGCCGTCCGCCAAGGTCGTCGGCGTCCACATGCTCATCTGCCCCGGCGCCCAGACGGCCACCTAGATCGCCAAGGCCGTCGGCCTGCACCGGGCGACCGTCAGTGAGGCACTCCTCGTCCTGCGGGAGCAAGAATGGGTGTCGCGGCGCCACCACCTGTGGACGGGGGAAGTCGCGTGATCACGACCCTCGTCCTCCACGCCATCGCCGCCGTCATCACGCTCGGCCTGATCGTCGCGGTCGTCCGCCGTCTGCGGAGGGCCCGTTGATCCGCGTCGCCGACTTCATGGCCGGAGGCGGCGGAAGCTCTCAGGGCATCCTCTGTGTCCCCGGCACCGTGCTGACGGTGGTCCTCAACCACTGGCAACTGGCCATCGATTCGCACCAGTTGAACTTCCCGGGAGCGCAGCACGAGTGTTGCGACGTCTCGCAGGCGGACTTCCGCCGGTTCCCATACGTCGAGATCTTGTGGGCGAGCCCCGAGTGCACGCACCACAGCGTGGCCTCGGGCCGAAAGCGCATTCAGCTCGATCAGGTCCCGGACGAGCACGGTGAGGTCCTTCCGGCCGACGCTGCCGAGCGGTCCCGGGCGACCGCGTGGGACGTGCTCAGGTACCTGGAGCGGATGCTCCTCAGAGGCAGGCCGGTGCTCGGCGGCATCGTCGAGAACGTCGTCGACTTCCAGCGCTGGAACCTCTTCGATGCGTGGCGCAAGGGCTTTGAACTCCTCGGCTACGACGTCGAGATCTTCTACATCAACTCGACCCACGCGCACAGCCGTAGGGCCCTGTGGGCTCCGCAGTCCAGGGACCGGATGTACGTCGGGTACTGGCACCGCTCGTTGGGCCGTAGGCCCCTCTGGGAGAAGTGGCTGAGGCCGCACGCCACGTGCCCCGACCACGGCGCCGTACGAGGCCGTCAGGTCTTCAAGAGGACCGACCGGGAGCCGTGGGGCTGCTTCAAGAGCCAGTACGCGTACCACTGCGACCGCCCCGGCTGTGACCACACCGTCGAGCCCGTCACCCTCCCGGCGAGCACGACCGTCGACTGGTCTCTCCCTGCCCAGCGGATCGGGGACCGGAAGAAGCCTCTCGCCGAGAAGACGATGGCCTGCATCCGGGACGGCCTGGAGCGGTATGCCCGTCACCTCGTCGTTCCCGTGGAAGGGCGGCTCGGCAAGCAGGCGAAGCCCTTGGACGAGCCCGCGCGGACGATGACGACCCGGCGAGAGACTGGAGTGGCCTTCACCCCGTTCGTTGCCGAGCTGCGCGGCGGAGCGAGCAAGCACCGTTCGACCGAGGACCCGCTGTGCACGGTGACGGCCTCCGGTAACCACCACGGCCTGGTCACCGAGGACCTGGCTGTAGCGGGTCAGGACTTGGCGCTCCCGTACTACGGCAACAGCCGGGCCCGGCCCCTGAGCCAGCCTCTGGGAGCCCTGACGACCGTGGACCGCTACGCCCTCCTCAAGGCCCAGATCGAGGCCGAGAACTGCCTGTTCAGGATGTTGGAGCCCGAGGAGATCGGCCGGGCCATGAGCTTCCGCGAGGGCTATCGGCTGCTCGGGACCAAGAGGGAGCGCGTGAGGCTGCTCGGCAACGCAGTGACCCCGAACGCCGCCGAGATCTTGATGAGCGCGCTGGTCGAGTGCATCACCGGTGAGGACATCGAACCCTCCCTTGCGCTATGCGCCTGACCGACCTCGCCGACGTGCTGAGCGAGCAGCCCGAGGAGCTGATGGGCCTCGGGCTGCTCCTCGCCCTGACCGCCGGTGAGCCGGCCGTCCTCCGCCAGGTCCCCGCGATCCCGCCGGGGGCCACCCGGGGCGAGTTCGCCCTGTTGCTCCGCCTGAACGTCCTGGAGGTACACCCATGACCGAGTGGTTCGAGTGCTACGTCTGCTCCGGCCAGTCCGAGAGCCGGACGTGCGACAGGTGCCGAAGCCGACTCCGCGGGCTCCTCGTCCAACTTCCGGAGCAGTTCGCATGGTTGACGCTGAGCCGTCAGCGGGTGCGGGGCGGAGGCAGTGACGGACGCTCCTCGAAGCGCCTCCACGCCCCTGTGCCGGGCGACGAGCGGGTCCTCAACCTCCTCGGCCCCGCGTCGCGGAGGGCTGTCACTGACGCCGAGGACCAGACGGGCGCCGTGCCCTTCTTGGAGGTCCTGGCGTCCTGGGCCGAGGTCGTGACCGAGGGGCTCCGGCTCCCGCCCGTCAGGCGGCACGTGACGACCCTGACGACCCGGCTGACGGAGCACCTCGCGTGGGTCTGCGAGCAGGAGTGGGTCGTCGACTTCGAGGCGGAGATCCGGGAGTTGGTGAGGACCACCCAGCAGATCACGATGACGGAGCCCCGCAAAGAACTGCTGAGGGGGGTGACGTGCCCTTCGTGCGAGGGCCTGACCCTCGTCCGGTACTTCCCCGGGGACTGGGCCGCCGAGTGCGTCCTCTGCCCTAGCGTGAAGCTCGACCATCTGGACTATGACGGTCTCGTGCGGGATCAGGCACAGCGTGCCCATGAGGGCGTCAAGTCCTCGGCCACTGACGGTCCTTGACGCTACTGTGGTTCGTACAACCGAAGAACGTCCAGCGGGGACCGGGCCAGCCGCCAAGCATAAGCCCGGTCCCCTTGACACAGGAGAGTTGACCTCCGGTGCCCGAGCATGAACTTACCCTGCCGCCCCCTGGGCTGGCAGGGCAGACGCCCGTACGCGTCCGCATGGACGCCCAGGTCGGCCTGGCCATCGCTGCCGCCGTCCTGACGACCGCCTTGACCGCCGTCAGCTTCTGGTTGTCGTTCGAGAGCCTTCACGATCTCGCCACCGCGCACCGCCTCCAGGGCGAGCGCGCCTGGGCCTGGCCTGCAACGGTCGACGCCTTCATCGCGATCGGCGAGTTGCTCATCCTGCGCGCCTCACTGATGAGCCGGGTCGACCCTTGGGCCATCGTGCTCACGGCGGCCGGCTCGCTGGGCTCGATCGTCCTGAACATCGCCAGCGTGGGCGTCAGTGACGACCCGCTCGACTATGTGACGGCCGCTGTCCCGCCGTAAGCCGCCCTGCTCGCGTTCGGCGTCCTGATGCGCCAGGTCCACGAGTTCCTCACTGCGCGCCAGGGCGTCCTGACGGCTCCGCCAGCGCTCGTCAGTCCGCCCATGACGCCCCCGGTGGAGGCCGTGGAGCAGGAGGACCAGGAGCCTGTCCACAGCCCTGTGGACGAGCACGAGGTGACAGAGGCGCCGGAGCCCGTCGAGGAGCCCGAGAAGACCCAGGAGCCGCCGACTCAGCGCGAGCGGATCGACCTGGTGATCCGGGCCTTGTACGACGCCCTCGGCAACCGTCGTCCCGCCACCCGTCACATGACGGAAGCCCTGGAAGAGGCCCGACTCCCTTCGTCCGAGGGAACGGCCCGGGAGAGCAGGAAGAGGGTGGAGGCCGCCGAGCCCCACTTGAAGACCCTGCCCTCCGCTCTCGCCGCCTGAGCGAGTCCTCACACCCATTTCGGGGTGCGCTGTGCTCGCCGTCGGCTGACGCACGCGTACCTCCGCATGCCCGGAGATCGCTATGCCCGACATACCTCCTCGGCCGGACTACCCGCCGTACTACGCGAGTCCGCCCGAGCCCACCACCGTCCACGTCCACGTCACCCAGGACGAGCCCCGGGGGCCCGGCTGGGACTTCTCCTGGATGCAGATCGGCCGGAACTCCAAGGCCATCGCCGTCTCCCTCGTCACGGCCCCTTGCTGGGCCGCCGCCCTGCGGGATGTCCACCGGGAGCAGCACCTCGCGGGCGCCTGGTTCATGGCCTTCGCCGCGCTCGGGACGGCCATCCTCTTCGACCACGCCCGTCAGCGCTTCGTGACGCGTGCCATCGCCTGGACCGCCGCCCTCGGCGCTGTGGAGGCCCTGCCCGTCTTCACCGCCTTCGTGCACGCGATGACCGGGAGCGCGTCGTGAACAACGTGACGACGGCGACCGTCAGCTTGGGCGCCGTGACGATCGGCTTGTCGATCATGGCCTGGCACCTCACCAAGTGGTGGCGCGGGGGCAGCAAGAGCGGGCCAGGCCCGGGAGGTCCCGGAGGAGGCGGCAGAGACCCCAAGGCCCTGCTCCCGCTGCTCAGTTCGATGTCCCTCGGCATGATCTCGGTGACGGCTGCCGGAGGCCTGATCGGGACGGCCGCCTCCTTCATCCTCAGCACCGGCTCCCTGGTGGGCAACTGGTCCCTGACGGCCGTGACAGGCACCGTGACGCCCGAGGTGACCCGGTCGGGCCTGAAGGCCCTGAGCCCCGGCGGATGCGCCCTGCTGGTCATCTACTTCGTGATCCTCGTGGCCCTGTGGAAGTCCGGCGCCAAGCTCCTCAAGGGCAAGATCGCGGCGGGTGTCATCGCGGGTGTCATGCTCGGCTTGTCCGCCGGGTTCTCCGGGATGGCCTCGGTCGCCCTCGTCACGATCACCAACACGGTCGGCGACAAGATCACGGGCGCGGTCATGTGACCGGGTTCCGGAAGGCGATCGAGCGCCTGGCGCAGGGGAGTTCGACCCTGACCTTGAGCACGGCCCGGGGCGTCGTGGAGTGGCTGAAGGCTGGAGAGAAGGTCTCGGACTTCGTGATCCGTCTGGCCTTCCTCGGTATCCCCGTGGCGATCGTCTGGAGCCTGCTGACGGCCTCCACGGCGTCGATGTGGGGCTTCGCTCTCCTGTGGTGCGTCGCGGCCTGGCGGGCAGCACGGCCGGCTCAGGAAAAGTCCGAGAGCAAGGACGCCGGACTCCACCCCGACGATCTGGCGGACCTGCTCTGGGAGTTGGCCGGTGACCACAAGGGCGTGCACCTCGCCCAGGTCGCCGCTCAGCTCACGAAGGAGACCGAGGGGCGGTCCTGGTCACTCAAGGACGTCCGCAAGCTCCTGGAGGCCGCGGGGATCCCCACGCGCCACAGCGTCCGTGTGCCGGGCCTCGGGGTGGCCGTGGGGGTCCACCGCCAGGACATCCCCCACCCTCCTGAGCCCCTCTCCGGAAGGCGTAGAGCAGCAGGTCAACCCGGCTACGGCTACAGCTACTACGCCGTACGTCCGGAACCTCGGGGGAGGGGCCACGGCCACCTTCACCCCCGACCTCCAGCAGCCCAACCGGACGCACGTCAACGTCGTCCAGAACGCGAATGAGTGAGGACTCATGGACTACGCCGCGCAGTACCGCCAGGCGATGGCCGACGGGGCGACCGACTACGCCCACTCGATCGTCATCTCCGCCACCGAGGCCGCCAAGGCCGAGGCGGTGACCGCCGAGGAGCTGAGCGCCCTCGTCGCCGAGATCAAGGCGAACCCCTGCGCCTGAGCAGATCCCCGGGGCGGCCGACAGCCGCCAAGCATCCCGGCCGCCCCGGTTACCCATCCCCTTGACGAAGACAGGACCACAGATCATGGCAGAGAGCACCCGGGGCATCCCGGCTCCCCCGAGGGGCCAGCAGCCCGCCCTGAGACGGCCGGACCCCCGGCACGAGACGGTGTACGACTCCAAGCGCGGCGGCTACTACCCGCCGGAGAAGGGCGGGAAGCGGTGAGCGAGGAAGACGACCGGTACGCCCTCGCCGAGGCCGCGATCGAGCGGGAGCTGACGGAGGCCCAACTCCTGGACTTCAACTCGTACGTGGGCTTCATGGCCCACTACGGCGCCCGGCTCCATGAGCTGTCCCGGATGTACGACGACCCCGAGACGGCGTACCGCCACCTCCTGAAGTACTCGGACGACTTCGTGGAGGACTTCAACGGTCAGGAGTGAGCCGGCCGCCAAGGACTTGACGGGATCAGCCCCGTCAACGCCCGCTGCCCGGCAGGATGATCGCCGTGCAGACGGAGACGTTGGTGGGGCTGATCAGTGGTCTAGGCGGTGCCGTGATCGGTGCCGGTGGCGCCCTACTGGGCGGATGGCTCCAGCAGCGGCACCAGGCCAAGACGGCAAGGGCCGAGCGCCGTGACGAGCGCCGGTACACGACAGGCCAGGCAGCGCTTGAGATTCTCATACGCTTCCGTCAGTCCGCTGCGTCCCGGACGGAGGACAGAGAGAGCGAAGATGCCTGGACTGACGTGTTCATCGACTTGACCGTGACCATCGACGCCGCCCTGTACGTCGTGCCCGACGGCGACGAGATGCGAGATCAGGTCTTCGAGATCGTGAGGCTCATCGCGTACTACGAGCAACTCGGCCAGACGCACCAGGAGTCCAACCTCTGGATTGACGCCCTGTGCAAGGAGGCCATTGAGGTGCTCTCCGCCTTCCTGCGCGAGGACCCGCTCCCGAGTCCGTTCCGTTTCTTCCTTGATCAACAGGAGATGGTGGAGGTTCATCTCCGGAATCGCACACCCCAGCCATGACGGCCGTCAGCAATGTGGCTGCCTCCCGAAGCCTTACCAGATGAAGGACTGCCCGCACCGGAGCGAGCCGGCCGCCGAGGACTTGACGGGATCATCCCCCACAGGGTTGGTCCCGTCGGCATGATGACCGCCATGCATGATTTCTTGGACAAGCTCTGGTCGATGGAGTTCGGTTCCGCATTGCTCGGAGCCGTAGCCGGTGGAGCCTTCAGCATCCTCGGCGCCTGGTGGCAGTCGCGGAGCAGCAACAAAGCCGCAGCTCGGGTTCAAGCCCAGGGGTATGCGCTACGCGCGTTTGACACGATCACCCTGCTCAGGACGCACCTGGAGGCCCAGACTTTCCAGGGAAGGGGCACGGCGGAGACCCGAGCAGCGTGGAATCTGGAACTCCGGACGCAGTTCGTCACGGCAAAGGGCGCGATCATGCTGCTGCCGGACGAGTATGAGGAGACGCGAAAGTCAGCTCGGGCGGCACTCGACATGATCACGAACTTCAACGGCCTGTTCGGTTGGGCTGAATACAAGGTTGCTACCAGGCTCCTGCTGACCGAGGCCATCAAGCACCTGGGGCTGTTCGTCCGGGGGTCAGAGGCTCCGGAGACGCGCGACATGGACGCGGTGCTCACGGCGGCCATCGACGACTACAACCGCGAGCGAGCACAAAAGGAGCTGGACTCGCTCAACGCCGAAGCAGAGCGCGGCGAACTAGACGAAGTAGATAAGGGGGAAGCCCGGAAGATTCGGGAGTACCTCGGCATCCCTCATCCTGTGCAGCCCTCGCCCGACGAACCTGAAGTCGCATCATGACGCCCGTCAGCCAATGTACGAGCAAGACCTTGGCGAGGCGATGAAATGCAGGCGGAGACGTTGGCGGGCCTCATGGGCCTCGCCGGTGCCGTTGTAGGTGCGGGAGTCTCCACGGCGGCCGTGATCTGGCAGCAGAGGAAGACCGCCCGCGAGGTGGAGCGCACACACCTGTTGGGACTCTCCGAGGCGGCGGCCAACGGAGTCATCCAGATCGCGTACAGGATCGAGGACCACTTCGCCGGTGGCGTGCCGCACAGAGAGAGTCCAGAGGACCGTCAGTGGCACAGCGATCTCAAGATGCTGCTCCGGGACCTGGACTCCGAGGCCCTGAGGTTCCCCGATGAGCGGGTACGGCGGCTGGTGCAGTGGGGCCACGCCGAGATCCTCCGGGACCCCGAGGGTGTGGCTCAGGAGGATGCGAACTGGCCCACGGCGCGGTACCGGGACATCTGCTTTCACTTCCGGACGGTTGGGGACGGTGATCCGCAGGCAGCGTTTCCCGGACGGCGTATGGACCCAGTTCCCTGGCGCCTGGCCCCCGTCATGACACCCGTCAGCAAGGTGCTTGTGTTTTGAAACACTAGACCGCATAATCGCGATCAGCAGGACCGTTGCCTCCGCGTGCAGGCCCCGACTCCCCAGGAGGACGGGGCCTTTTCGTGTTTCAGGGAGGCCGTCATGGAGGAAGAGACCTGGCTGACGGTCAAGGAGGCCGCGCTCTTCGTGGGCGTGGACATCCAGACCGTCTACTCCTGGATCCGCAGGGGCCACCTGAAGGTCACCGGGCTCGACCACCGGGGCCGGAAGCTCTTCCGTCATCTGGACGTCGCCCAGGCCGAGTTGGCCACCCGGGCCAAGGCCGGACGCGTGCTGACAGTCGCTGCGTGATCCCAAGCGCGTCAGAGAGCGACAAGCCCTGGCCACCACATCGGGTGCTCCGACGTGATCAGGCGCATCGAGGGACTGTGGGCCAGCATGAACTGACAGAAGTCTCGCCAGTCCTCATAGGACTCCGACTCCGGAATGCGGCGAGTGGACATAAGGCCGCACTCCAGCGCATCCGCGAGGAGTTCAGCGAGAATCAAGACGCGCTCGCGCTCCGGATCATGGTCGGGCGTCGGCTTGGCCTCATAGAAGTAAGCACGCATGCCGGGGTACTCCAGCATCTTGAAGTAGATGTCTCGAAGGTTGGACATCGCCACTTCCAGCGCGTTGTTGCCCGCCATCGTGTTGCTGGTGTGCACCTGGTCAACGGCGGCTTTGGTCTGTTTGGCCAAGTACAGCAACGAGACGATCAACCCAACTAACCCGCCGATGGCGGTCACCAACGTCACCACGGTTATCACGACTACCCCCGCACCTAAGCCGACTGTGGAATCAGCGACGCCGCCATACGGGCAACGGTTCCTGAAGACCGTCAGCTCACGTCTCGTCCCACGCATACGACCGACTCGTAACCGTCTGACGCCCCTCCCTGGAGCGCCAGACGGCCGGCTCAGTCAGTTCTCGTCCTCGACCTGCTCGGGCTTCCGCTGATTGCGATGCTCGCGGAGGAAACGGAATGCCTCGCCCCCAAGGACGAAAAGGGCTGCGGCGGCACTCAGGGCCGCGTTGAGTGTGTCCACTGCTGAAGATCCCTTCTCCGGGACCTCGGGCAACAGAGCGTGCCAAGATCCCGGCACGTCTGCACATGCCTGGACTTCTTGGTCACGCCCGGCGAGTACTTGCCTCCGTCGCTCCTCTGGGCAGTGAACTGGGCTTCCGTCATCCCCTCCTGAAAGCCCTACGCCGAGGCCATACCCGAAGGCCAATATCGACAATCCTTGGAGCAACGCCTCTTGACGGCCGTCAGAGCGCCTGCGTCTCTGGCTGCTGATGCGGAACCGCTCCATTGACGCTGGGCTCCGGAAGGGCCTCGGTCGACTTCAGGACGCCGTTCAGCTCGGGGAGCTTCGCGGCGGAGAACTTGAGGATCAACGCCGCCTGGAGATGGGCCTTGAGGGCAGGGTCGTCGACTTCGCCAAGCAACCGGACAGCTTGACCCGCGTCGCGCTCGGACTTCATATCTTGCTGGAGTTTCTCCCCTTGCTTCTCTAGATGCTTGAGCGCCGCGTCGGCACGGCGGTGGAAAAGGATGCTGATGCAGCTTGTCAGCAGACCAGCCACACTCGCGGTGACTGAGGCGTACAGGTCCCCAGTGGTCTCCGCTCTGAAGATCGCAAGGCCGACGCCCGTGAGCAACACGAGGCCGCCCAGGGCCGAGTACGTCAGGCTCACACTAAAACTGCGGCGTGCCTGCACAAGGCCATGTGCGTAGTACTGCACCAACAGCTTGGCGAATCTCTGCTGAGAAGGATCCTGAGGAGCCGTCCCCTCGGCGACAGGTTGATCATCAGACAGACGATCGAAAATCGCCGACTCTAGACGTTCCGCCTCTTCCTGCGTTTCGTCCTTCAGTCCTCGCTCACGCCAGCGCGAGAAGAACGCCGACAGCATCGACGCAATCGCGCCGACCAACACTGCTGCGGCTTCGCCGCCCAGTCCAAAGCCCATCGCACCACGGTGTCAGAGTCTCAGCCGAATTACCCCTGTTTCCCACAAGGCCGCCTTGACCCGTCAGAGCCTGACCGGTCACCAGTCACAGCACGCACGTGAGGGGGTGAGCCGGCCGTGGCCCGCACCTTCTCCGCAGAAGACGAGGAGACGCTCCGTCAGCTCCACGCTGACGGCGTCAGCCGCAACGAGATCGCCCGTCAGATGGAGTGGTCCGTCGGGACCATCACGAACCACGCTCAACGCCTCGGACTGTCCTTCGACCGCGAGGCCGTCAGGGTCGCGACGGAGGCCCGTCAGCTCGACCTGAAAGATCGCCGTCAGCGGATCCAGGGACAGCTTCTCGACCTCGCCGAGCGGGCGATCGAACGGACCCGGAGCGAGTACGTCATGACGGCCTTCGACCACCTCGGCGTGCCCGTCCACGAGTTGATGGCCCAGCCTCCGGCCAAGGAGACCAAGGACCTCACGACCGCCGCGACTTCGGCCCTGGCCCGGTTCGACCAGAAGGCCAAGGACGACGGCGGAGACGCCGGACGGGAACAGGCCGCGGGCCTCCTCCAGAGTCTCAGTGACGCCATGGCGGCTGCTGCCCGGGAACTTGGGGGCGACGATGCCGACGAGTACGGCTCGTAGCACCCGGTTCCTCCTGGAGCACTTCAGCCCGAAGCAGATCCGGAGCATCGCGGCAGCCAACCGCTGGATCAACCTCTGGGAGGGCGCGGTCTCCTCCGGGAAGACCATCGCCTCTGCGTTGGCCTGGTTGATGTTCGTCCCCCGGGCGTCCACGGCGGGCGAGCTGGTGATGATCGGCAAGACCCGGGACGCCGTATACCGCAACGTCCTCCAGCCGATGATGAACCCGGAGATCTTCGGGGAGTTGGCCGCCCAGATCGACTACACGCCTGGCGCCCCGACGTGCCGGATCTTCGGACGCCTCGTCCACGTGATCGGCGCGAACGACGTCAAGTCCGAGAACAAGATCCGGGGCATGACGTGCGCCGGGGCGTATGTGGACGAGGCCACTCTTCTCCTGGAGCCGTTCTGGGACATGCTCCTGACGCGCATGCGCGCCCCTGGAGCGAGGATCTACGCGTCGACCAACCCCGACAGTCCGGCTCACTGGCTGAAGGCCGAGTTCATCGACAACACGGTCCGCCGGGCATCGATGAAGGTCTTCTCGTTCGCTCTGGACGACAACATCCACCTGGGCGCCGAGTACATCGAGCGCACCAAGCAGATGTACTCCGGGCTGTTCTACAAGCGCTTCATCCTCGGCGAGTGGTGCGTGGCCGAGGGCGCGGTCTACAGCATGTTCGACGACTCCCGGCACGTCGTGGACATCGTCCCGACGATCGCGGGGTGGATCCTGGGTGTCGACTACGGCACGGCGAACCCTCTGCACGCGATCCTCGTGGGCCTGGGGACAGACGGCCGGCTGTACGTCACGAGCGAGTGGCGGTACGACGGCCGGGCCTCAATGCACCAGCTCACGGACGCGGAGTACTCCGAGCAGATACGAGGGTGGCTCTCCACCCTGCGTCCTCCCGGAGCGGCGACGACCGGGGTGCACCCCGATTACGTGGTGGTGGACCCGAGCGCCGCGAGCTTCATACAACAGCTCCACCGTGACCGGCTCACGCCGTACTCGGCCGACAACAGCGTCCTCGACGGCATCCGCACGGTCAGCTCTCTGGTGGCCACTGGGCGGCTCCTGATCCACCGCTCGTGCACCGAGCTGATCAAGGAGATCGAGGGCTACGTCTGGGACCCCAAGGCCGCCCTCCTGGGCGAGGACAAGCCCCTCAAACTCAACGACCACGGCGTGGATGCCCTGCGGTACGCGCTTCAGACCACCGAGTCCTTGTGGCGTTCCCAGATCAAGGAGGTGGCCTGATGCCACTACCGCTGAACGACATCGCCTGGCCGCCCGTCGACCCGTACGTCCAGACGGCGCTGGCCGACTGGGACGCCTGGTATTCCAGCGACCCGGACCGCCTCGAAGCCCGCTACGCCGGACGCGGATACCGCGAGGCCGTCGACCGTCCGTCTCAGTACCGTGGCGGGGTCGTCGGGAAAGTCGCCCGCTGGTTCTGGGGCAACCCCACCCCCGAAGGGGAGAAGCGCGACAAGCTCCACGTGCCCCTTGCTGGGGACATCGCTCGGACGTCCTCGGAGCTGCTCTTCGCCGAGCCCCCCAAGCTCCTCGCCGCTGACGACGCAAGTGAGGCCACCCAGAAGGCCCTTGACGACCTCATGGAGGACGGCCTTCAGGCCACGCTCCTGGAGGCCGGGGAGATCTGTGCTGCGCTCGGTGGCGCGTATCTGCGGGTCGTCTGGGACGACGGCGTGTCCGACCACCCCTGGATCGACACCGTTGCGGCCGATCGCGCAGTCCCCGAGTTCCGCTACGGCCGCCTCGTCGCCGTCACCTTCTGGACCGTGCTGGAGACCGAAGGCCGCAGCGACAACCGGGTGTTCCGACACCTGGAGCGCCACGAGAAGGGTCGCATCTACCACGGCCTCTATGAGGGCTCCGCGACGAGCCTGGGCGCCGTACGGCCGCTCGCAGACCACCCCGAGACGGCCCCGCTCGCCGCTGAGGTCGACGCCGAGGGCGGCCTCGACACGGGCGCCCCCGACCACCTCACCGCCGCGTACGTGCCCAACGTGCGTCCCGCGCGCGCCTGGAGGCACATCCCTACGGCCGCCTACTGGGGACAGTCCGACTTCCAGGGCATCGAGGGCCTCATGGACGCCCTCGACGAGACGTACAGCTCGTGGATGCGTGACGTCCAGAACGGCAAGGGCCGGATCGTCGTGCCCCAGTCGCTTCTGGAGTCCTTCGGCCCCGGTCAGGGCGCTGCCGGGAACGAGGAACGCCGCATCTACACCGGGTTGAACATGCTTCAGCGGGCAGGCGATCCCACCCCGTTCGAGGTCGTCCAGTTCGAGATCCGTGTCGCCGAGCACCACGACACCTGTCAGGCCCTGATCGAGCAGGCCGTACGACAGGCCGGCTACTCCGCAGGCTCATTCGGCGAATCAGACGGGCAACCTGTCACCGCGACCGAGGTGAAGGCCCGCAACCGGCGTTCCCTGGGCACCGCAGGCCGGAAGGGCTTGTACTGGATCCCGGGCATCGCGGACATCAGCGGTGCATATCTGGCTGTACTGGCCGGGTTCAGGTTCCGCGTCTCCGGCCTGGACCTGGAGCAGCCCCAAGTGGACCTCCAGGACGGCATCAGCGAGAGCCCGACAGAACTGGCGACCACTGCTGAACTCCTGAACAGGGCAGAGGCGACTTCCCGGGAGACGCTCGTACGGATGCTGAACCCCGAGTGGGACGACATCCGGGTGCGTCAGGAGGTCGACGCGATCCTCAAGGAGACCAGTCGCGGCGCCACTCCCGATCCGGCCCTCACCGCGTCCGAAGAGGGCGCACCGCATGCCGGAAACCTGCGCGAGCAGACCGGCGCCGCACGCTAGACATCGTCAGCCGTCTGCTCGGGCTCCAGGATCTTGTCAAGGGTTTCCTGAACAGCTCGAAGTGCAGAGCCCCGGATGCTGGCAGCGAGCTCATTCAGGTTGGAGTCATCGCCCGTGCTCTTGTAGTTCATCGCGTACTCGGCCTCCTGAGTGGCCCAGTCGCGAGCGCGGCGAATGCGTTCCAACAGTTCCTTCGCGTCGATTTCATCAGTCATGAATCGACCTTATGCCTGTGCTTCGCACATCGCCCGCCAATCGGGCCATAACTACCTTCCGGCATCCGCCGCACGGCAACGGCCGGACAATCCCGCACGGGAGATCAACATGCAGGTCCCTTTCAAGCACCCGCTCGCGACCCATGCAGCGGGAACGGTCCTCGATAGGCGCCGCGACGGCTCGCCGATCTACGCCATCGCCGGTGGCAGTGGCGAGGGCGAAGGCGGCTCCGGATCCGGCGAGAACAACGCCGGTGAGGGCGGTCAGGGCGGCACCGGTGACGGTGGTGCGTCTGGAGGCAACTCCGGTCAGCAGAACGGCGCTGAAGGTCAGGGCGGTACCGGATCGGGCACCGAGCCCGACTGGAAGAGCGAGTCCCGCAAGTGGGAGAAGCGCGCCAAGGACAACAGCGACGCCGCCGACGAACTCGCCCGTCTCAAGGCCTCCCAGATGAGCGAGCAGGAGAAGGCCGTCTCCGAAGCCGAGCAGCGGGGCCGCACGGCCGCCGCCATCGAGCACAGCAAGGAACTCGCCTCCGCACGCTTCGAGGCCGCCGCAACGCGCGCTGGCGTCGACCTGGGCGAGGCAGCCGAACTGATCGACACCGCACGGTTCGTCGACAAGGACGGCAAGGTCGACACCGACGCCATCACGGCCGCCGTGAAGAAGCTCTCCAAGCTCGCCCCGAAGGGCGCTGGGCGCTCCGGCGGGGACATGGGCGGCGGAGGCGGCTCCGGCGATCAGGCGGCCTCTCTCGACAAGCAGATCGAGGACGCCACCAAGGCCCGGAACTTCGCCGAAGTCGTCCGACTCAAGCGGCTCAAGTCCGCACAGACCACATGATCTAAGGAGGCACCATGGCCGGCATCACCGGACTGGGCACTACCTTCAACCTGCCCAACTACGCGGGCGAACTCTTCGCGATCACGCCCGACGACACCCCGCTGCTGTCTGCCATCGGCGGCCTCACCGGCGGTGGCCAGACCACGTCGACCGAGTTCGAGTGGTCCACGTACGACCTGCGCGACCCGGCGCAGCGCACCAAGGTGGAGGGCGCGACCGCGCCGACCGCCGAGGAGCGGGCGCGCGGGAACGTGCGGAACGTGTGCCAGATCCATCAGGAGAAGGTCAGCGTCTCGTACACCAAGCAGGCCGCCGTCGGGCAGATGGCGACGCCTCAGGCCGCGCCCTTCAACGGCGTGAACGGATCCAACGCGGTCACCAACGAGCTGGACTGGCAGACCACTCAGGCCCTTAAGTCGATCGCGCTCGACGTGAACTTCTCGTTCATCAACGGGACGTACGTCAACCCGCCCTCCAACGCGACCGCGCGGCAGACCCGTGGCCTGCTCCAGGCGATCACCACGAACCGGATCGCGAAGGGCACTTCGGTGACCGGAGCGACCTCGGCGACGGACACCATCACCTCGACCGGTCACGGCCTGGTCGACGGCAACAAGATCGTGTTCACGGCAGTCGGTGCTGCGACGAGCATCGTCGCGGGCCGCGTGTACTACGTCGACGCGATCGACGCGAACACCTTCAAGGTGGCCACCACCAACGGTGGCACCGCCCTCACCCTGGGCACCGCGACCGGCATCGCCTTCACCAAGCCGTGGGCGACGACCCTGTCCGGCGATCACGTCAACGACCTGCTCCAGCTCGCCTACGACAACGGCGGCATCAGCGAGCAGTTCACCGGCACCCTGCTGTGCGGCAGCATCCAGAAGCGCGCGATTACCAAGGCGCTGGCCTCGCAGTACGGCCAGTACCAGGAGACCAGCCGCAACGTCGGCGGCGTGAACGTCACCACCGTCGTGACGGACTTCGGCACCCTCAACGTGATGATGGACCGGCACATGCCGCAGGACACCATCGCGGCCCTGTCGCTGGAACAGTTGACGCCGGTCTTCCTGAACATCCCCGGCAAGGGCGTGTTCTTCGACGAGCCGCTCGCCAAGACCGGCGCCTCCGACGAGCGTCAGCTCTACGGCGAGATCGGCCTCAAGTACGGCCTGGAGCGCGCCCACGCTGTCATGACGGGTCTGGTGATCTGACCATGGCGATCTACCAGCGCGGAGCAGGCTCTCACGTGGCCGAGCGGGTCCAGCCCGAACCGGGCGGCCCCGAGGAGAAGCGCCTGGAAACACTGGTCGAGCAGGGCGTTGGCGGCTGGCACCGCATCGACGACACCGAGCCCGAGGCCGCTGAGCCGGCCAGCCCCCAGGAGCCTCCGAAGAAGCCCAACAAGGCGTCCTCGAAGGCCGATTGGGTGGCCTGGGCCGTCCATCAGGGCGAGACCCTGGAAGCCGCCGAGTCGGCCAACAGGGAGGCCCTCATCGAGCGCTACCACGGCGCTGACAGCACCGAGGAGATCGCCTGATGGCCAGGACTACGCTCACCGCCCAGAAGTTCGCCACGCTGGGTCTGGCACCGACGTACGTCACCCCCGATGCGGCGGGCGTCTCGCTCCGTTCCAGCGGCAAGCAGGTGCTCCACGTCAAGAACGGTTCGGGCGCCTCGATCACCGTCACGCTGAAGATCGCCAAGACGATCGAGGGCCAGGCCGTCACCAACCCCACCGCCACGGTGGGCGCGGGGGCGGACAAGTTCTTCGGGCCGTTCAGCGACAACTACGAGCAGCTCGACGGCACCGACACCGTGTTCGTCGACCTCAGCTCCGTGACCACGGTGACGGTCGCCTGCCTGACTCTCTGACAGGAGGCGTCATGGCCTATGCCACCGTCGAGGAGTTCACGGACTACCTCGATCCGGACCCTGTCCCCGACAACGCGGCCCGGCTCCTGAACCGGGCGTCCAAGCGGCTCGACAGCGTCCTGATCGGCGCCGTGTACGAGACGGACGAGAACGGCCTCCCCACGGATCCCGATCTCGTTGAGATCTTCCGGGAGGCCGTCTGCATCCAGGCCCAGTACATCGCCGCTCTCGGGGACGAGACGGGGGCCATGGCCAACGTCTCCCAGATGTCTCTGGGCAACCAGCAGATCGTCCGGGCCATCTCGGTCGTCGGCAGCGGCACTCCCCGGGTCTCCCCGGACATGCTCGAACTGCTCCAGGTCGAGGGCCTCTGGCCGGTGTACCCGTACACCTGGGGGTGAGCCGTGCTGCTCCTCCCCACGCACACGATCACCGTGCTGACCAAGCCAGAGGCCACGAGGGACCGGCAGAACAACCGGATCGTCGACTGGTCCACTGCCACCAGGACCGCGTACAACGGCCTTACGGAGCCGCTCAGTTCCTCGGAGACGGTCCAGCAGAACGATCAGGTCATCACGTACCTCACGTGCTTTTTGCCCCCCTCGGCGGCCGTCACGGAGTACGACCGGGCCGAGGTCGACGGCGTCACGTACGAGGTCGACGGCAAGCCCGAAGTCCAGTCCGGACACGGGCCGTTGGCCGTCCTCGCGTACAAGCGGGTCGTGCTCAAGCAGATGACCGGCTGATGGGCGCCTTCCAGCCCGACCACGCTGCCATCGCCTCACTGGTCCACGAGGACTTCGTCCAGACCGACCTGCATGAGCGGGCCGCTCGGGTGGTGAACGTCGCACAGGGCAACGCGCCTGTGAAGACGGGCCGTTACCGCGACTCCATCCATGCCGAGGACGGCCCCGACGGCGAGGTCCTGATCGTCTCGGACGTCGATTACGCGGCGGTGATCGAACTCGGCACGCGAGATGCAGGCCATCCCGCCCACCACACCATCGCCAACGCACTCGATGCAGCAAGGGGCTGATCATGGCCACGCTCAAGCTCGCCTTCGCCTATCAGGGCCACCAGCCCGGTGACGTCGTGGACGTGCCGGACGAGGCCGTCAAGGACCTCGTGAGGGCTGGTGTCGGTCACCTGGAGGGCGCTGAGCCGGTACTCCGGTTCGGTCGTCTCCCCGAGGTCGCCGAGCCCGTCCCCGACAACGCGGCCCGGCTGCTCAGCAAAGCGTCCACGAAGCTCGACGCGCTCCTCCTGGGGGCCGTGTACGAGACGGACGAGGCCCCGGAGACTCCGGCCGAGTAGGAGGCCACGGTGACCACTCCCCTGACCGCCCTGGTCTTCCCGGACGTCGAGGAGATGGTCATCAACCAGATCCTGGACGTCCTGACGTACGAGGCCGCCACGGTGCGGCCCGTGGGCGACGCCTTCACGGCCTCGCTCCCCTTCGTCCAGGTCTCCCGGATCGGTGGCGTACGCGTCACCGGAACCCTCGAAGGCCGCCGACTGCACGACGACGCGCGCATCTCGCTCGACGTGTACGCGCCCTCCCGTGTGGAGGCGACCGACGCCGTGGCCCGAGTCAGGGCCGCCGTCGAGCAGATGCAGGGCACCTCCCGGAACGGCGGCTACGTGCTGCTCGCCTGGGAGGAGACCGGGCCGGCCGTCCGGCCCGAGGAGCCCAACTCCAACGTCACGCGCATCGGCTACACGGCCGGGCTGCGCGTTCGACCTGCCTGACCCGCGATCCGCCTGGGCCTCTCCAGGCTCCATTCCAGCCGTTCGGAGGGGTTCGTCATGCCCGTCTTCGTCCAGGCGTCAACTCCAACAGGAGGATCAATGGCTGACGACACTCAGGTGGAGATGGGCGTCAAGGGCACGTTCTACGTGGCTCCCGTCGGCACCACCGCACCGACCGACCCGTACTCCTCGTGGGGCGTCGGGTGGATCGACCTCGGTTATGTGACCGAGGACGGTCTCACCGAGTCCCTCAACGAGAACCGCACGGAACTCAAGGCATGGGGGTACAGCGGCGCTGTGCGGACCCAGGTCACCGACCGTGCCGCCACCTTCAAGATCACCTTCATGCAGACCAACGCCTGGACGCTGGCGCTGTACTACGGCATCGACCTTGCCGACATGACCTCCTCGGGCTCCGGCTCCACCCAGTTCCTCGCGTTCGAGGAGCCGCAGACCCCCGAGCCGCTGTACTACGCGCTCGGCATGGACGTCATCGACGACGACAAGCCGAACCGGATCATCGTCGCCCGTGCCGAGGTCACCACGAAGGGCGACCGCACGTACAAGGCCGACACGAACCAGGCGTTCGAGCTGACCTTCTCGTCCCTGACGGCGCCGAACGGCGGCAGCCCGATCAGCCGTCAGTTCGGTCAGGTCCCCCTGCCGTCCTGACCCACCCCTGACCACTGACCGGAGAGTCCTTCGCGGGTCTGCTCTCCGGCCAGTGCTGTGACCCGCGAAGATCCGCGAGAACTTGGAGCACGACCATGAGCAAGCCGAACCGCAAGCGCCTTCACCTGGAGACCCTCCGCGCCCAGCGTCTGGGGGCCCAGGGCACCAAGGAGATCGAAGTCGAGCTGGACGACGAGAAGTTCGTCTTCCCGCTCTCCGCCTGGTGGCCGATGACGGTCGTCAAGAAGATCCGCGCCCTGAAGGACAACGCCGACGCCACTCAGGTGCTCGCGCTGATCTCCAGTCAGGAGCAGGTGGACAAGCTCATGGAGCTGGGCCTGACCCTGGGGGACTTCCAGGACATCATGGAGGCCCTGAACGAGGATGCGGGCGTGGGGCCGGGGGAATCGACCAGCTCCTCGAACTGATCGAGGAGCACCACTCCGAGCTGCGGGCCGACATCGCCCGGTACTTCCCGGGCCGCTCCCTGAACGAGTTCCACCGCAACGAGTACGGCAACGGCTCGATGACGTGGCTGGAGCTGTGGGAGTTCTTCCGCGCCCTGCCGCCCGACTCGATCACCTACTCAGCCATGACCGGGGATCACACTGGGCGCCGTTGGACCGAGCTGCACTACATGCAGGCCAGCGCGCTCACCCTGATGCAAGAGCAGATCCGGGCCTTGTGCCTGGTCAACGGGGTCAAGTCGAGTGACGCCCCGAAGACGTTCCCCTGGCCTCTCCCCGACCTGCGCACCCCCGAGCAGATCGCCGAGGAAGAGGACCGCGCACGACGGGCCGCCAAGTTCCTGGCCTCGGTGAAGCCCCCTGCTCTGGACCCCGAAGTCGAGCGCCGGTGGCACGAGGCCGTCGAGCAGAAGCGGCAGGCGGCCAAGCAAGCCGTGTGACACACAACTGAACAGGGGGCGCGATGCCCACCAACGTCGGTTCCGTCGTTGCCTCCATCGTCCCCGACGTCTCGGACTTCGCCTCCCGAGCGGACTCGGCGCTGACCCCCTCGGTCGAGCGGCTGGGACGAAGCCTGGGCCGGACGCTGTCCCAGTCCCTCACCGGGGCGCTCGACTTCTCGGGGATCGACAGCGCGCTCCGCCGCTCGCTGGACGCTGCCGAGACGTCCGCCGTCTCCAAGGGCCGCGAGATCGGCAGGCGTTACGGGCAGGCCCTGCGAGCTGGCCTGGACTCCGAACTGCGCAGGATCCAGGGGACCCTGGACGTCACCGTCCGCCCCGTCATCGACCGCTCGGCTTACCGGGCCGTCATGGCCGACCTGCCGGTGATCCCGCAGGTCTCGTGCCAGGTCCGGGACGACTTCCTCGCCACCTCGCCAAGACCGGGATGCTCAAGAAGATCCTGGACGGCGCCACCGACTCCCTGAAGCGGCCTCTGGAGCCGCTTCCGGCACCCGGCAGGTCGAGCAGGCCCAGCGGCAACTGGCAGACGCTCAGCGGGGCGTGGGTGACGCTCAGAGGCAGGCCGCCGAGCAGGTGGCCCAGGCCCAGCCACGGCTCCTCGTCGATCAGCACCGAGGACCAGTGGTCCAGCTACCTGCGAATGGCCCAGGTGGACGGTATCTTCGCCACCAGCGAGACCGGCACCGACCTGAAGGTCACCGCCTCGAACGCCTCGAACGCCTCGACCGTCTCGGTCGCGGCCGGTGAGGCGTGGATCCAGGGGACGTACTACGCAAACAGCGCGGCCCTGAACGTCAGCGTCCCCACCAACTCCGGTGGCGGATCAGCCCGCAACGACCTGATCGTCCTGCGCCGCGACCCGTCGGCGGACGCGACCACCGTGCAGTACAGGACGGGCGGCACCAGCTTCCCGACCCTGACGCAGACCCTCAACGGCACCTGGGAGATCCCCCTCGCGTGGGCCACCGTGGCCGCTGGAGCCTCTGTCGTGCCGCCTTCGGGGCTCCAAGCCCGCGTGAGCGAGTTGGCGCCGGAGGTGCCCTGCTGCTCGGAGCCTCCGGCCGCTGAGCCGGCCGGGAGCTGAACAAGCCCCCGACCTCGGGGAGTTCCTGGGCGTGGTTCACCCCCTGGGGTGGGAAATTTGAATCACGCGACAGCCGATGCCGTCTATCGTCTGGGCATGGCAAAGGTCTGCGTCTTCTGCGGGGGCACTCCTCTGACGAAGGAGCACGTGCTCCCTAGGTGGCTCAAGGTGGCACTCGATCCGACCGTCCGGCGTCACCGGTACATCCGGCTGAGCAACGGCACTGTCCGACAGCACGATTCCACCCCGCTGGACGCCCAGGTCAAGATTGTCTGTTCGGAATGCAACAGCGGCTGGATGAATCAACTGGAAGAGAACGTCAGGCAATTCCTGCCCGACCTCATCCGAGGGAACGCGTGCACCCTCAATACGGAAGCTCAACGGGCGCTGGCCTCTTGGTCCGTGAAGACCATGCTCATGCTCCAGTACACGCATCCCGCAGCAGTGCGTGTGATCCCGGTCAGCGATCTCACAAGGTTCCACGACGTCCGTGAGCCCACCAGTTCGATGCTCGGACGGATGGGCTTCATGAACTACCCACCTGACGACTCGGTCCCTCTCGTGGACACCCTGTGTCAGGGCTACGGCATCTCAGGGGCCGACGACATAGCGTGGATCAGCACGCTCAAGATCGGTTGCATGGTGGTGCAGGTCCTACGCGCACCGAAACTAGCCGAGGGCCACATACTCGCCCCATTCAGTGCCTCCTCCGTCCTACGCCCTGTGTGGCCACCACACGACACCATTGAGTGGCCACTCCGCGCCGCGATCCCGTACGAGTCCATGATGGATCTGGCGCATCCCGAGGTACTCAACATGCCCATCGTGCCCCTTTAAATCGGAATCCAGTCGCACCTGTACTACAGGCGCCGCTACCGTCACTTCATGGACATCGGTAGCACCTTCTCGGGTCTCATATCGGGTGCGAGGAAGTTTGCGCACTCTGCGTTGGACGCTCACGCGAACGACGACGAGGAGGTCTTCCTCTTGCACGCGGGCGTCAGCATTGAGCGACTCGCCAAGGCAGTACTGGCACGGAAGAGTCCCTTCCTGTTGATGGAGATGAGAGGGAACGATGACGCTCTCTTCCAAATCGCCGGTCTGGAAGAGGCCACGAAGATCCGGACCATCGGAGCGGCACAGGCCATCGTCCGGCTCAAGCGGCTCGGCATCCTCCCGCAGGCTAAAGACCCTGACCTGGACGAGCTGATCGAGCTACGGAACGGCGTCGCCCACCTGCTTGCCTCACATGACGGCTCGTTTGACGGCCTGACCGTCTTTGCCAAAACCACCACGACGTTGCTGGAATCTTGGGACAACGTCGGCGCAGAGCGGTACTGGGGGCCCCACTACCGCCTGGTGGAACTGACGTTGAGCGAAGCCGTGGAGAAGGCCGCCCGTCACTTCGGCAGGCTCGTGGAGCAGGCACGCTACCGACTTGCGGAACGCACCAAGGGCCTTCCTCAGGCCGCCCTGGAGGCGTTCGTGGAAGCGCGCTCGCAGCGTACGGCTGCGGCTTGGCCCGAGCACCGGTGCCTGGTTCTGCCGCGCGAGTGTCCCGCCTGCCACAACTTCGCAGGACTGATTACCGGTCCTCCGGTCATGATCAGACGAGGGAGGCCCGGAGAGGCTCTTCCCCTGAGATTCTTCTGTCGCGTATGCGAACTCGACCTGAAGACCCCAGAGGAACTTGCGTCAGCAAGCATTGATGGCCGTGTGCTGCTTGTTGACCAGAACGGCGAGAGGCTCCTCACCCACGAAGAAGAAGCCTCGTGGTACGCGTTCCAAGATGGTGATGATCGCGGGTACTTGTTCGCCACCCGCTGATCCACACCCCGAAAGCCCCGGCTCCCCCGAGTCGGGGCCAGTCCGTTTAATTTAATCCCATCGCCCTGTAGTACAGGGGCCGTTACCGTCCATCTATGAACGAATCGCTCTCATTCGAGAGCCTCTTCGAAGGCGCCAAGAGGGCCGCGTCCAAGGCCATGGACGATCATGCGCACGGCGAGTACGACGAGTTCGCCCTCCACGCCGGAGTCGCGATCGAGCGCCTCGCCAAGGCGGCCCTGGTGAAGATGAACCCGCTCTACGTCGCGAGCGGCAAGCTGCACATCGGTTCGCCGGACAAGGTCAAGATCTACACGATCAGTGCCTCAGAAGCCCTGGCTCGCCTGCAAAGTTTCGGCGTCGGCAAGGTCGACAGCGACCTGAAGTTGCTGATCGAACTCCGCAACGGCACAGTCCATACCGCTGGTGGCGATGAGGCGAAGACGCACATTCCGACCCTCGCCAAGGCCGTCTCGGCCATCTTGGAGCACCTCGGCATCTCGGAGCACGACTTCTGGGACCGCTGGACGAGCGCCATCAACATGGCGGTCAACGAGCAGCGAACCGAGATCGAACGGCTCGTAGAGATTCGGATCAGGCAGGCCCGGCACGTCTTCGAGGACCGATTCAAGGGCCTCCCGCCGGGGGCCAAGGAGCGGGCCATGGCGACGCCGAACCCCGCCCTCTCGGACTGGATCGAGGCAGTGGAGATCAGGGCGGGCGGCGTTCCCATCTTCAAGACCTCGGGTGGCGACTGCCCCGCCTGTGGTGGTCGGGGCATCCTGACCTTCGAGCCGACTGAGCAGACGGCCACGAACACGCACTACAGCGCGGACGGCTTCGCCTGCTCCATGTGCACCTTCGCGGTCGTCGGGCCGGAAGAGATGGCCGCCCTGCGAAAAGCCAGCGCCCCGTCCATGGTGGCCACGATGTCCGTCTCGCACGGTCCCACGCTCGCCCCGGAGAACATCAAGATGATCAAAACCCAGACAGGCTGATCCACAACTCGAAGGCCCCGGCTCCGGTCGGGGCCTTTCGCATGCCCCCGTACCGCGCCGGGCCTCCCTGCGCCAACTCCGCGAGGAGGTCCCCTTGTTGCTCCCCGAGCTGCTCAGATCCGTGACCGCAGCCGAGGACTCGGGCCCCGACATCGGCAAGCTCATCGGCCAGTTCGCTCAGTACGCCATCGTCGGCGTGGTCGTCGTCATGCTGATGGTCGGGTACATCGTCCCGAAGTACGTGATGTCCAACCTCACGGCGGACAGGGACAGTTGGCGCTTGGCGTTCGAGAGGGAGCGCGACGCCCACGATCTCACTCGGCAGCAGCTCGCGAAGGCCGAGGAGCGCGGGGACGTGGCCACCGAGCAGGCGAAGACGCTGATCCGCCTGCTCGAAGACCTCGGGCACCGGCCCGAACTCCCCAGGAGCGCCTGGCGATGCGGCTCTTCACCCGACAGCCGCAGGCGTCTCCCGAGGCGGAGACCGCGAAGAGGGCCGCCGAGGAGTCCCTCCAGCAGGCCCAGGCCCGGATGCACGAGGCCCAGGCCCGACTGACCGAGAGCCGCCGGGTGAGGGAACAACTCCAAGCCCACAACCGAGCGACGTACGAGGGCTTCATGGATGGCCTCGTCCCCAGTCATAGGCCCACCGCGGCCTCCTGAGCCCACCTCTCCGACCGCCCTCCGGGTAACGCGTAACGGCACCGGAGGTACTTCTTCATGCCCGCCAGCCCCTCTTGGAGGCACCCATGAAACTCATCACCAGAACCCAGCTCGGATGGCCCGCTTCGGCCGCTCCGACCCAGACCTCCACCAAGGGCGTGAAGGTCCACTACGAGGGGACGGGCGTCTCGGCCGCCCTGCTCAAGGACCACGCCAAGTGCCTGGTCGAGTGGCAGGCGATCCGGAAGAGCCACCTGGCCAACCCGACCGAGCACTACGCCGACATCGCGTACAACTACGGCGCCTGCCCGCACGGTTACCTCCTGGAGGGCCGGGGCATCGGCAAGCGCACGGGGGCCGACGGCAACCAGCCGCTGAACGTCGCGCACTACGCCATCGTGGGCCTGGTGGGCGACGAGGGTCTGACCGAGCCCACGGACGCCATGCTCGGAGCGATCCGGAACGGCATCGAGCTGCTCCGTCAGCACGGAGCCGGGGACGAGATCAAAGGTCACCGCGACGGGTACGCCACCGAGTGCCCCGGCGGTCCGCTCTACGCCTGGGTGAAGAAGGGTGCTCCCCGGCCCAAGGGCACCGAGCCGGCCACTCCTCCGGCGAAGACGTACGAGCCCTTCCCGGGGGCCTCCTGGTTCTCCGTCGGCCGTACGAGCCCGATCGTGGGCCGCATGCACGACCGCCTCGTGGCGGAGGGCTGCGGGAAGTACCAGAGCAGCGCGAACAAGAACACCATCGGCTCCGGCGACGTCGCCTCGTACGAGGCGTGGCAGCGGAAGTTGAAGTACACCGGCTCGGCGGCCACCTGACCCCCGGGCAAGGCGAGTTGGGACGCTCTTCACGTCCCGAAGGCGTAGTATCAGAGCACCTTCTCGTGTCTCTGGCGGGACACCTGTATGGCCGTCACTGAGCCCCTGATCTCCCTCGTGGAGATCAGGGGCTCTTTCGTGCGTTCAGCCTCCGGGCTCACCGGAGGTCCTCATCCCGTGCAAATTCGTGCAAGGCAGTGTGCTGGACGGGTGACTTGGAGCAAGCTCGTAGAGACAGTTCGTACACGAACTCCGTGGAGGGGATCATGACGCTGCACAAGCTGGGCAAGGACCCGGACAGCCCAGAGGGCAAGTCCCCCACCGTCTATTACGACGACGCGACGGACAACTACCTGTTGCAGGGATGGAAGGTGTTGGACGACGACCGCCTCGGACAGATGGACATCCCCGAGCATGAGACCGTGATCGAATTCCCGAAGCGCATGATGCAGTTCTTCCCGGAGGTCAACGGCAGTGGCGGCACCGGCACCGACTCTTGAGGATCGTCTCCGCGCCTGCACCCGCACCGCCGTGCACCTGGAGATGCGGGACGGGTACATGCGATCCGATCCCCGCTTCGTGGCCTGGCAGACCGGAGTCCGGGACGGCTTGGGCGTGGCCGGTTCGTGGCTGACCCTGATCTCGGACGTCACCTCGCGAGGCGTACTCGTACGCCGGGCACGCATCGTGTCCGAGCCCGTGAGCGACTACGTCAGGTTTGAGCACCACCTGACCGGTGCCAACGTCGCTGCGGGCGAGGAGGTCCGCTGGCTGCCCCGGCGAAGGGCATCGGATCTGGCGTTGCCGGGGAACGACTTCTGGCTCTTCGACGACGAAGTTGCCGTCTTCCACCACTTCGGCGGGGATGGAGAGCTGGCCCCCGACGACGAGGAAGTACGTACAGACAGCGCGGCCTTGAAGCTGTGTGCAGAAGCGTTCGCCGCTGTGTGGGCGCGCGCAGTCGCCCACGGCGATTACAAGGTCGCCTGAGGGCGAGCACAAGAACAGTGGCGTCCCCGTCCTCCAGCATCCAGGAAGCACGTCGTGCGCTTGGCCAGCGTCTCCGTGAGATCCGGAAGGACTCGGGTCTCACCGGCAGAGAGCTGGCCAAGCGCGCCGGCTGGCACGAGTCGAAGACCTCGCGCCTGGAGCACGGCAGAACGCCTCCCTCCGACGCGGACATCCGCGCGTGGACGCTGATCTGCGGGACGGCCGATCAGGCGCCGGACCTCATCGCCACCGCGCGGGGCATCGACGGGCAGTACGTCGAATGGCGCCGCATGGAACAAGCCGGGCTCAAACGCGCACAGGAGTCGGTGCGTCCCCTGTTCGATCGCACGCGCCGCTTCCGTACGTACCAGTCGTGGGTGATTCCCGGCCTGCTCCAGACAGACGCCTACACGCGTGCGGTGCTGAGCACAGTCAGCGAACTCCGGGACGTGCCGGACGACATCGACGAGGCCGTGGCGGTGCGGATGGACCGTCAGCGGATCCTTCATTCAGGCAACCACCGCTTCGCCATGCTGATCGAGGAGTGGGTACTCCGTACGGTCATCGGAGACGCGGAGACCACGGCTGGACAACTGGGGCATCTGATCGCCGTCGCCTCACTGCCGTCGGTAAGTCTGGGGATCATCCCGCTGGGTCTGCCTCGCGGCGTCGGGTGGCCTGTCGAGTCCTTCACCATGTACGACGAAGCACAGGTGAATGTGGAGCTTGTGTCGGCCCATCTGACCGTGACGCAGCCACGGGAGATCGAGGAGTACGCACGGGCCTTCACCGAACTGTCCGCAATCGCGGTGTACGGCGCCCCCGCGAGGTCCCTCATCACCGCTGCCATCAACGCGCTCGGGTGAATCCGTGCAAGTCCGCGCAAGCTCGTTGAGCCGTTCACTAGCGCCTCCCTACGGTCAACAGGCATCGCCATGCGTTGGCGCGCAAGCACTAACAGCGACAGCGCGGAGGTGACGCCCAGCTCGACCTACACCGACCGAGGTCCTGATGCCTGTGAGCAGCGTCGTACGCCCTACGGGGCACCCCGGATACTCCGAGACCCTCCCCGCCCTGGAGGAGAGCGCCGATGCAGCCCGCAACCTCGTCAGGATCGCGCTGGCCACCTGGCATCTGGACGAGCTGACGGACTCCGGGATCCTCCTGGTCACCGAGCTGGTGGCCAACGCGGTCAAGCACACGAACACGCGGAGCATCCGAGTCATCGTCTCCAGACCGAGTGAGCGCTTCGTACGGATCGGCGTGACCGACAAAGCCCGCGTGATGCCGGAGATGACCAAGCCCGGTGACGACCTGCTCACCAGCGGCCGGGGGCTCCTCCTGATCGATGCCCTGGCAGAGCGCTGGGGGACGGACATGTACCGCTGGGGCAAGCAGGTCTGGGCCGAGTTGCTGAGCGAGCCGGCCGAATGACCGAGGAGAGGCCCCGCGTGGGGATCGGCGATCAGGTGTGGGACGACGACGCGGGCAGGGAGGGGATCGTCACCGACATGCAGGGCGGGACGTACGTCATCGGCCCCGTCTACATGTGGGCGGCCACCTGGACGGCCGCCAGTGACGAGAAGCTGAAGGTCGTCCTCTCCCGCGAGGAACGCCTCAAGCGGAAGCAGGAGCAGGGTTGGTGACCCACTCCCCCCAGAGACCCTCGCGAGGTAGAGGCCACCTGATCCAGATGGCTCCCCCCTACCCGTGAGGAGAGAGGCCTCGACTGTCTGGGGACGGTCGGGGCCTCTTCGCGTCCCCACACCTGGACAGGTACCGTCACCGGACCAACGGTGGCCTGTACTACAGGAGTTGAATGTACAGAGTGATCACCCCATGAGCGTGTGGACGCGGCCACACGCGTGGCCACACAGACGGCATCGAACGCAATCGACGGGACGCCCACTGCAACCCACATGTCCGCTTTTGCGGATAACCGCAGGTCAAGCCTTCACAAAGGATTGGGTTCAAGTCCCGTCACTCACCCTGAATGATCAAGGCCCGACCTGGAAACAGGCCGGGCCTTGTTGGTGTTCACCCCGACTTCGCCATGGACACCCCCCATGCCCGAGCCCCCCACCTCCGCCCCGATCATCCACACCGCCCGCCTGGACGCCCTCCCCCTACGCGTCGAGCACGCCCAGGAGATGGCCCAGGTCCTGGCCGATCCGGCGCTGCACGCCTTCATCGGCGGTAGACCCGCCACCCCCGACGCGCTGCGCTCGCGCTACGAACGCCTCGTCGCGGGCTCCCCGGACCCCGCTGTCACCTGGTGGAACTGGGTGCTCCGGCGCCGGGAGGACGGATGTCTGGTGGGGACGGTCCAGGCGACGGTCACGGGAGACGTCGCCGAGATCGCCTGGGTGCTGGGGACGCCCTGGCAGGGGCGTGGCTTCGCCGTCGAAGCGGTGCGGGGGCTGGTCGACCGGCTCGGGTGGCAGCCCCGTATCCGCGTGGTCGTCGCCCACATCCACCCCGGTCACCGGGCCTCCGCGGCCGTCGCCGGCGCGGCAGGGCTGACGCCGACGGATCGTTGCCAGGACGGCGAGGTCCGGTGGGAGCTGTCGCTGCGGCCGTAACCTCACGCGTCCTGGGGCGTGTTGGCGGCGCGCCACGCGTCGGTGAAGCGTCGGACGTCCTCGAAGCGGGCGTCGGGGTCGGCTTCGGTGGCGAGTTCGATGACCGCCAGCTGCTGGGGTGTGCCTCGCCAGGCGCGTTCCTCGTCACCGGCGTCGAGGAGGAGCCGGGCGGCGCGGCCCAGGGTGAAGACGGTCGTACGGGTGTCGATCACGGCCCCGCGTACGAACTCCTCGGGCGCCATGAACCGCCGGGAGCCCGGCAGTCGGTCCTCCTCCAGCACGAAGGGGCCCGGCCGGTACTCGTCGAGGTCGACCAGGTGGGTCACGTCGCCCGCGAAGTCGTAGAGCAGCGCGCCGTCGTAGAAGTCGACCGCGATCTGGCCGGCGGACTCGACCGCGAGGTGCGCGTCGAGGACCCGGTCGAAGGCGCGGAGGACGCGGTCGGTCGGCAGGGCACGGAAGCGGGCCATCGGGCCGGCCGGGTTCGTACGGTCCTGCGGGCCGCCGAGAGTGGGGTGGTACAGCACCTCGCCGTCCCGCCAGGGCATGACCACCGCCCAGCTCTGCCGTACGGCGATCCGGTGGACCTGCGGCACGATCGCCCGGTGCCGCACCGTCCGGTGGAACGCCCAGCCGCGCTCCAGGGACCGCCGCGCGTCGTCGGTGATCGCCTCTTTCACGAACCAGCGTGCGCCGTCGAGCAGTTGCACCCCGTACGACACGCACCCCGAGTCCTGCTCGCGGTACGCCTTGAACACCTCTCCCACCCGGCCCAGATAGGGCTCCACGGCAGGCACTTCGTCGACTCCGAGCAGGGGATGCAGAACCATGGCGTCAGACTGCCTCACCGGACCGCGCCCCCGCTGCCCTTCGGCGACGGCCACGCCGACCAGTACCGAGGCCGGCCAGTGGCCGCGTCACCCAGACGCCCGGACCACCAGTTCCGTGGGGAGGACGACCTGTCGTTTCTCCAGTTCCCGGGAGACCGGCGGGCGGCGGTCCGCGATCTCGTCGAGGAGGAGGTCGATCATCGCGCGGCCCATCAGTTCGATGGGCTGGCGCACGCTGGTGAGAGGGGGGTCCATGTGACGGGCGATGGCGGAGTCGTCGTAGCCGACGAGGGCCACGTCATCCGGTATACGGCGGCCCTGCTCGCGCAGGACCTGGCGGGCGCCGGCGGCCATGACGTCGGAGCCGGCGAAGACCGCGTCGAGGGACGGGCAGCGGGAGAGCAGTTCCGTCATCGCCCGGCGGCCGCCCTCCTCGGTGAAGTCGCCAGGGACGATCAACCGGTCGTCGGGCTCCCGGCCGGCCTCGCGCAGGCCCTCGCGGTAGCCGTCGACGCGGCGCTGGGCGCCGTAGACGTCCAGCCGGCCGGCGAGGTGGACTATCGTGCTGCGGCCCTGGGCGATCAGGTGTTCGACGGCCGCGCGGCTCCCGCCGTAGTTGTCCGAGTCGACGGACGGCAGGATCTCCTCCGCCGAGCGGCGGCCGCTGATCACCGCCGGGATCCCCAGCTGGGAGAGGAGATCGGGCAGCGGGTCGTCCGCGTGCACCGAGACCAGAAGGACGCCGTCCACCCGGTGTGCGGCCAGGTAATGGGCCAGGCGTTGGCGCTCGCGGTCACTGCCCGCGAAGATCAGCAGGAGCTGCATCTCGGTGTCGGACAGCGCCGCTCCGACCCCCCGCAGCATGTCCGAGAAGTACGGCTCCGCGAAGAAGCGGGTCTCGGGCTCGGGGACGACGAGGGCGATCGCGTCGGTGCGGTTGGCCGCGAGGGCACGGGCCGCCGTGTTGGGGACATAGCCGAGCTCCGCGACCGCTGCCTCGACGGCCGCGCGGGTCGCGTCGCTGACCCGTGGGGAGCCGTTGATCACCCGGGACACCGTCCCGCGGCCCACTCCGGCCCGCACGGCGACCTCCTCAAGGGTCGGCCGCCCACCGCTCCGGCCCCGCGCTCGGTGGCCTGCCATCGTCGTCGCCTCCCGTCACACCGCGGATCACTCCGCGACTGGCCTGGAATCTAACAGCCCTGTTCATGAACCCGGGCCCGGCACAGGTGTCGCCTGTACCGGAGGCCCCCGGTGACGGACTGAAAAACCCCCGGCCTCAGCCGATTTCGTACCGTCTCCCGCAGTTGGCTAACAGCCCGATAACTGAAGGCGGTTCTCCGCGTCCGCTCCCTTGACACCCCTGCGCGAACCGACGACTCTTCAACACATCACTTGTGGGAGCGCTCCCACGGTACCTGACACATACACATCCCGCACGTTCCCCGCCCGAGCCGCAGCGTGCAAAAAACGGGCCCAACAATGCAGTTGGCCGGGGGGTCGGCACGTCAGGGCAACAGGAGGACGCAATGCGAGCACGTACAGGAGCCGCCCGCAGGGTGGTGGTCCTCGCGACGATAGCGTCGCTCGGCACCGGGCTGCTGGCCGGATGTGCCGACGACGGCACGGACGAGGGCTCCAACTCGTCGGCAGGCGGTGGCGGCGGCAAGACCAAGATCACGCTCGGCCTCTTCGGCACCGCGGGCTTCGAGGAATCCGGCCTGTACAAGGAGTACGAGAAGCTCCACCCGGACATCGACATCCAGCAGACCGTGGTGGAGCGCAACGAGAACTACTACCCGGCGCTCGTCAACCACCTCACCACCGGCAGCGGCCTCCAGGACATCCAGATGGTCGAAGTCGGCAACATCGCCGAGATCGTCGAGACCCAGGCTTCCAAGCTGCTCGACCTGTCGAAGTACGGCAAGGAGAGCGACTACCTCGACTGGAAGTGGAAGCAGGCCACCACCAAGGACGGGCAGACGATCGGGGTCGGCACCGACATCGGTCCTATGGCCATCTGCTACCGCAAGGACCTGTTCGGGACGGCCGGCCTGCCCACCGACCCCGAGGAAGTCGCCAAGCTGTGGACGGGCAGCTGGGACAAGTTCGTGGACGTCGGCAAGCAGTACCAGGCGAAGGCACCCAAGGGCACCACCTTCCTGGACTCCCCCGGCGGTCTGCTCCAGGCGATCCTCAGCGGTGAGACCGAGCGGTTCTACGACTCCGCCGGCGAGGTCATCTACAAGACGAACCCGGCTGTGAAGTCGGCGTTCGACCTCACCGCGCAGGCCGCCGAGGACGGACTGATCGGCAACCAGACGCAGTTCCAGCCCGCCTGGGACACGACGATCGCCAACAGCAAGTTCGCCGCGATGTCCTGCCCGCCGTGGATGCTCGGCTACATCAAGGGCAAGTCGAAGCCCGACGCGGCCGGCAAGTGGGAGATCGCCCAGGCGCCCAAGGCCGGCAACTGGGGCGGCTCCTTCCTCGCCGTGCCCAAGGCCGGCAAGAACACCGAGGAGGCCGCGAAACTGGCCGCCTGGCTGACGGCGCCCGAGCAGCAGGCCAAGCTGTTCGCCGTGCAGGGCAGCTTCCCGAGCACCCCGGCGGCGTACGACTCGGCCGCGGTGAAGGACGCGAAGAACGACATGACGGGTACGGCGCCGATCGGCACGATCTTCGCCGAGGCCGCCAAGAACATCCCGGTCCAGACGATCGGCCCGAAGGACCAGATCATCCAGCAGGGGCTGACCGACAACGGCGTGGTCCTGGTGACCCAGGGCAAGTCTCCCGAAGAGGCCTGGAACAACGCCGTGAAGACCATCGACAACAACCTGGAGAAGTGACCGGTATGGCCGCCCGGCACGACATCGCCGCGCCCCCCGAGCAGGAGGGGGGCGCGGCCCCGGCCGACCGGACCCCGTCAACCACGCCCGCGGAGGCGGACGTTCGGCGCCGGGCCCGGCTCTCCCGCCGTTGGCAGCGGGACATGCGCTGGAGTCCGTACGCCTTCGTCTCCCCGTTCTTCCTGCTCTTCCTCGCCTTCGGCCTCTTCCCGCTGATCTACACCGGCTGGGCCTCGCTGCACACGGTGGAGCTGACGGCACCCACCGACATGGACTGGGTGGGTCTGCGCAACTACACGCGGATCTTCGACGACGACTTCTTCTGGAACGCGGCGAAGAACACCCTGACCATCGGGATCATCTCCACCGTCCCGCAGCTGATGATGGCGATGGGTCTCGCCCACATCCTCAACTACAAGCTGCGCGGCTCGACTTTCTACCGGGTCGCGATGCTCGCGCCGTACGCCACCTCGATCGCCGCGGCCTCTCTCGTCTTCGTGCTGCTCTTCGGCCGCGACTACGGGATGATCAACTGGGCGCTGAACGCCGCCGGGTTCGACCACGTCGACTGGCAGAACGACAAGTGGCCCTCGCAGATAGCCGTTTCGTCGATCATCATCTGGCGCTGGACCGGCTACAACGCGCTGATCTATCTGGCGGCGATGCAGGCCATCCCGCAGGACCTGTACGAGTCGGCGGCCCTGGACGGCGCCTCGCGCTGGAAGCAGTTCCTGCACGTCACCCTGCCGTCGCTGCGTCCGACGATCCTGTTCACCGTCGTCGTCTCGACGATCGGTGCCAGCCAGGTCTTCGGCGAGCCGCTCCTCTTCGACGCCAACAAGGGCGCCTCGGGCGGCGCCCAGCACCAGTTCCAGACGCTCGGCCTCTATCTGTACGAGCAGGGCTGGGTGAACCAGCACCTGGGCCGGGCCTCCGCTATCGCCTGGACCATGTTCTTGATCCTCATCGTGATCGGGATCGTCAACTACGTCATCTCGCGCCGGCTGCGCGCCAGTAGCTGAGCCGGCAGGTAAGCCAGCAGACAGGAGAACCGGCGTGACCATGACGGTTAAGGAGAACCGGCCGTGACGACGACCCTGACGCCTCCGTCCGACCCCGCAACGGAACCGCCCAAGCGCGTCCGGCGCCCCAAGTCCGCGCGCGCGGGCGGCCAGTTGCACGGCGGCCCGATCGCATACGCCGTACTCGTGCTGTTCACCCTCGGCTCGCTCTTCCCACTGGTGTGGACGGCGATCGCCGCCTCGCGCGACAACAACCGGCTGGCGCAGACACCGCCGCCGTTCTGGTTCGGCTCGGGCCTGTTCGACAAACTCGAACTCGCCTGGAAGGACGCCAATCTGGGCGAGGCGATGCTCAACACCACGATCGTGGCCGGGATTTCGGCGGTCACCGTCGTCGTGCTGTCCACGATCGCCGGGTTCGCCTTCGCCAAGCTGCGCTTCAGGGGCCGTAACGCCATGATGCTGATCATCATCGGCACCATGATGATCCCGCCTCAACTCAGCGTGATCCCGCTGTACATGATGGTCGCCAAGCTCGACTGGACCGACCAGCTCCAGGCGGTGATCTTTCCGTCCCTGGTGAGCGCCTTCGGCGTCTTCTTCATGCGGCAGTATCTGATCCAGGCGCTGCCGAACGAGCTGATCGAGGCGGCCCGGGTGGACGGCGCGAGCAGCTGGCGGGTGATCTGGCACGTGGTGTTCCCGGCCGCGCGCCCCGCGATGGCCGTCCTCGGCATGCTCATCTTCGTCCAGACGTGGAACGACTTCCTGTGGCCGTTCCTGGTGCTGACCCAGATGGGCAACCCGACCGTGCAGGTCGCGGTCGCCGGCCTCGGCCGCGGCTTCACCCCCGACCAGTCCCTGATCATGGCGGGCGCGCTGCTCGGCACACTGCCGCTGCTGCTGGTCTTCGCGCTCTTCGGCAAGCAGATCGTGGGCGGCATCATGCAGGGCGCCGTCAAGGGATGACACCCTTGTGGGGCCGAGCCACCGCCGTCTCGGCCCCTTTCCCACCCAACTCCCTCTCCCCCTCTTACCGTCGGTCTCCACGACCTCCTATGGGAGCGCTTCCATGCCTGAGCCTGTGACGCCCGTGACCTTTCCTCCCGCCTTCCTCTGGGGCGCGGCGACCTCCGCGTACCAGATCGAGGGGGCGGTACGGGAGGACGGCCGCACGCCCTCGATCTGGGACACCTTCAGCCATACGCCGGGCAGGACAGCGGGCGGCGACACCGGTGACGTGGCCGTCGACCACTACCACCGCTACCGCGACGACGTGGCCCTGATGGCGGACCTGGGCCTGACCGCGTACCGCTTCTCGGTCTCCTGGCCCCGGGTGCAGCCGACGGGCCGCGGCCCCGCGGTCCAGCGCGGCCTGGACTTCTACCGCCGCCTGGTGGACGAGCTGCTCGCGCACGGCATCAAGCCGGCCGTCACCCTCTACCACTGGGACCTCCCGCAGGAGCTGGAGGACGCGGGCGGCTGGCCCGCGCGCGACACGGCGCTGCGATTCGCCGAGTACGCGCAGATCGTGGGCGACGCCCTGGGTGACCGCGTGGAGCAGTGGACCACCCTCAACGAGCCCTGGTGCAGCGCCTTTCTGGGGTACGGCTCCGGGGTACACGCGCCCGGCCGCACCGACCCGGCGGCGGCCCTGAAAGCCGCGCACCATCTGAACCTCGCGCACGGTTTGGGAACTTCGGCCCTGCGCGCCGTGATGCCCCACCGCAACACGATCGCGGTGAGCCTCAACTCCTCGGTCGTCAGGCCGGTTTCACAGGCCCCGGCGGACCGGTCGGCGGCACGCCGCATCGACGACCTCGCCAACGGGGTCTTCCACGGGCCGATCCTGCACGGCGCGTATCCGCAGGGTCTGCTCGCGTCGACGGCGTCCGTCACGGACTGGTCGTACGTCCTGGACGGCGATCTCGCCCTGATCAAACAGCCGTTGGACGCGCTCGGCCTCAACTACTACACCCCGACGCTGGTTTCGGCCGCACCGACCGTGCCGGACGGGCCGCGAGCGGACGGCCATGGCGCGAGTTCGCACTCCCCCTGGCCGGGCGCGGACGACGTCGCCTTCCACCAGACCCCGGGCGAGCGTACGGGGATGGGCTGGACGATCGACCCGACGGGCCTGTACGACCTGATCATGCGGTACGCCCGCGAGGCCCCCGGCCTGCCGCTCTACATCACCGAGAACGGCGCCGCCTACGACGACAAGCCGGACCCCGACGGCCGCGTCCACGACCCCGAGCGGATCGCCTACCTGCACGGCCACCTGTCGGCCGTACGCCGCGCCGTCACCGACGGCGCCGACGTCCGCGGCTACTACCTCTGGTCCCTGATGGACAACTTCGAGTGGGCGTACGGCTACGGGAAGCGCTTCGGGGCGGTGTACGTGGACTACGCGACGCTGGCGCGCACGCCGAAGTCGAGTGCCCGGTGGTACGGGGAGGCGGCGCGGACGGGAGTGCTGCCGGGGGTGGCCGTCGAGTAGGCCACTGCCTGGAGAGAGCGGGGGGACGGGGGACGGGGCGCGGCGCTGTGAGGGGAGTGCCGCGCCCTGTTCCCTTTCAGCGAGCGTCCAGTGGTCAGCGCGGTGGGCCCACGATGACCTGGCCGTACGCGTCGGCCGCTTCCGCCAGGAGGTCGGGGGAGATCCGGAAACCGTCGGGCCGGGGTGTCGCCAGGTCGCGTCCCGCGTGCCGGAACATGCCCTCGATGCCGGCGGGGGTGCAGATCATCAGCAGATCGGCGGTGTCGGAGGTGATCCGGTAGCCGTGCGGGACGTTCTTCGGCAGGAAGACGATGCCTCCTTCGGACAGTTCCATCTCCTGGCCGTCGGACCAGACCAGCGCGCTGCCGAACCCACCCGCAGAGCCCTGCGCAGCGTCGTCCAGGCCGTCGTCGCGACGGCGGCCGCGCTTCTCCTGCTCGCCGACTCCCCCGCCCTCGCCGACATACCGGCGGGGGGGGCGCCGGCCGGGGGCCGCCGCGGCCCGGGCAGGCGGGAGCCGCGCGGCCGCCGCGAGAT
>NZ_JBHXMF010000004.1:136209-191995 GCF_042721055.1 Streptomyces sp. NPDC058470 | reverse complement strand
CACCGTGGTGGCCGCCGCCGGTGTCCTCAGCCGGCTGAGGACCGTCCCGGCCGTCGAACGGCTGCTGCCGGGCTGGCTGCGGCCGCGGGAGGGCGCGGATGGTGAACAGTGACGAACGCGCCGGAGTCGCTCTCGAACTGGAGCGGCTGAGACGGGCCGTCGACGTCGGCTTCGCCACCGCGCGCGGCGACCTGGCGCTGCTGCTGCAACGCGCCGACCAGACCGACAAGACACTCAACGACCACGAGGAACGGATCGACGCGCTGGAACGGACCCGGTGGCCCTTGCCGGCACTGGCCGCGGTGACCTCCGCCATCGCGCTCGCGGTCACGGTGTGGTCGTCGGGTGGCGGGAGGTGAGTGACGTGCCGAGCGCCTCGGCCGGATGCAGAAAAGATCCGGCCGGGGCGCTCAACCCCCTTACAGAGGAGTCCAGTTGCCGCCAAGCGGCCACAGCCGCAGCCGCCGCGAGCGCCCCGTCGAGTCGGCTCTCGGCGGCGATTCCCAGCGGCCGGCCGAGGCAGTCCATCGGGCTCAGGAAGTTGAAGCGGCGATCTCGGAGGGGGCGTGCTCCATGCTGCCCAGGGCTTCGAGCGCTTTCACGGGTCGGATTGCGGCGCGCGATCCAGCACGGCTGCTCCTCGGTGTGCTGGTGGCCGCCGGCCGCGACCGGGTTGATCGCCGAGTCGGTGCCCCACCCGCACACCCCGACCGGTGGCGCTCACCCTCACCTCCGCCACGGCCCTCGGGCCGCTCCTCGGGTTCGCCCCGGCTCGTCCCGTCCGTCGCCGGAGGTCAGCCGCGCACGTGCAGCCCGAAACCCGTGCGGCCCGCGGGCTCCAGTCCCTCCTTCAGGTGCAGCGAGGGAATCTCGTAGTCACCGAAGTTCTGCCGCCGGAACGCGATCGGCTCGGTCGACTCCAGGGTGAGCAGGCGCTGTTCCCAGGCCTTGGCGACGTCCGGGTAGTCCTCGCCGGTAAGCCGGTCGGCGCCGTACAGCACGAACGGCGGCAGCACCTCCATGCCCGGGAAGTAGAGGATGCCGTGGTGGATCGGGAACAGCAGATCGTCGATGGGGCCGTTGATCCCGCGAGCGGCGTAGTGCGACTCCGGGCCGCCGGTGGTCACCGACAGCAGAGCCTTCCTGCCCGCGAGGGTGCCTTCGCCGAAGCGCTCGCCGTACTTGGTGTCGCTGTGCTCGCCGACGCCGTAGGCGAAGTGGTAGGTGAACACCCGGTCCACCCAGCCTTTGAGGATCGCGGGCACCGTGTACCACCACAACGGGAACTGGAAGATGATCGTGTCGGCCCACAGCAGCTTCTCCTGCTCGGCGCGGACGTCCGCGGTGAGCGTCCCGGCGTCGAAGGCCCGGCCCGAGTCCGGAGCGACCTTCAGCGGACTTGAGGCCTCGGGGCCGTAGTCCGCGGCGTCCACGACCGCCTTCCAGTTCATCGCGTACAGATCGCTCACCCGTACCTCGTGCCCGGCGGTCTCCAACGTCGACACCGCGAGGTCCTTCAGCGAGCCGTTGAGCGACGTCGGCTCCGGGTGGGCGTAGACGATCAGCGTCTTCATGGGAACTCCTTCGGATCGGGTGCCTTCGATACTGGGCGCCGCGGCGCCCGGCGTTCAGGGGCGCTTCTTCCGTAGGACCGGACTTCCTGGTACCGGACTTCCTGGTAATGGCAGGACCACCTTCACGGGCACCACCGCGGCCATACTGAGGACATGGACGATCTCGCGGGCTTCCTGCGGACCCGGCGTTCCCGGGTCGACCCGGCGGCCGTCGGCATCCCCACCGACAGCCGCCGCCGGGTCGAGGGGCTGCGCCGCGAAGAGGTCGCGCACCTGTCCGGAGTCAGCGTCGACTACTACGTACGGCTGGAGCAGGGCCGCGCGACCCAGCCCTCCCAGCAGGTCCTCGATGCGCTCGCCCGCGTCCTCGGCCTCGACGAGACCGAACGCGACCACCTCTGCCGGCTCACCCAGCAGCGCCGCCGCCCCGCGAAGGCGCCGACCGGGCGGGTCCGGCCGGAGCTGCTGCGCGTCCTCGACCTGGTCACCGACGCACCCGCGCTGATCATGGACCACCGCCTGAACGTGCTCGCCGGGAACCGTCTCGCCTGGCTCCTCTACGGCCGGCCGCTACCGGGCCTGAACACCGCCCGGCACATCTTCCTCGAGGAGGCCGAACGCGGCCTCTACGCGGACTGGGAGAACTGCACCCTCGACGTGGTCGGACACCTGCGTCTGGCCGCCGGCAAGTACCCCGAGGATCCCCGGCTGGCCTCGCTCATCGGCGAGTTGGCGATGGGCAGTGAGCGCTTCCGCCGCCTGTGGGCCCGTGCGGACGTGCGCGCCCGCACCCACGGACGCAAGGCGTACCGGCACCCGCTGGTCGGCCTGCTGGAACTGCACCAGGAGAACTTCACGCTACCGGACGAGTCGGACATGGAGCTGCTGGTCCTGTCCGCGACCCCCGGCAGCCCCGCCGAGGACGGGCTGCGCCTGCTCGCGGGCCTGGGCGCGGACATCACTGACGCGCATCCCCCGGTGAACGCTCCATTCCGCGAGTAACTCGACGACACCCACCCACCGCCGTGCAAAACCCACGTCCGCACGCCCCCACGTCCCCACGTCCCCACGGACACGCTGTGGTCCCACGCGTCCCGGCCGGATGGGGAAAGTCCGGCCGGGACGCGTACCCCCGGACAGAGGGGGCTGGAGGGGATGCGTACCCCGTACAGGGGGCTAGTTGAAGGCGCTGAAGGCCTTCGCGAACGCGTTCGCGTCCTGGACGATCGAGCTGCAGGTCGCGTCGGCGGAGTTCTTCGCGCCGCCGGGGCACTGCTTGTCGCGGGTGACGGACCACATGGAGAGCCAGCCGATGCCCTTGGACCTGGCGAAGGCGACCAGCTGGGTGGCGTCCTCGACCTTGAAGATCTCCGTCGCCACGTCGTTGACGCCGATCATCGGGGTGATCGCGACCGCCTTCCAGGCCGCGCTGTCGGAGAGCCCGAGGACGCTCTTGACCTGGGCCTGCGTCGCGGTCGCGGCCTGCTCGGCGTACGTACCCATGTCACCGCTGTACGCGGGCCCGTAGTCCATCGCCATGATGTTGACGGTGTCGATGGAGACGCCGTTCGCCTGGGCGTTGGACAGCAGGTTCACGCCGTCCTGGGTGAGGCCCTCGGGCATCACCGGCAGCGTGAACGACACGTCCAGCGACGGGTGTTGCTGCTGGAGCTGCGCGATGGCCTTCGCGCGGATCGTGTTCGCCGCCGTGTTCGGCAGCGCGCCGCCCTCCACGTCGAAGTCGACCTTCGTGAGGTCGTAGACGTCCACGACCTTGTTGTACGCCGTTACCAGCGCGTCCGCCGATGAGCAGGCCGTGGCCAGTTCGGAGCCGGAGGCGCCGCCGAACGAGACGCGGACGTCGCCGCCCTTCGCCCGCAGGGCGCCGATCTGCGCCGCGACCGCGTCACTCGCCAGGTCCGTCACACCGCCCCACTTGGGCGTGCAGCCGCCGCCGTCCGTGATGAAGGCGAGGTTGTACTGCTTCACGCCGGTGGCTGTGGCGCCGGCGCCCAGGTCGAAGGCGGGGTAGAGGGAGGTGTCGACGTAGGGAGCGAAACCGGCGCTCGCGGTGGTGCCGCCGCTTGAGGTCTCGGAGGGGGTGGGAGTGGCGGTCGCCGTCACCGTCGGGGTCGGGGTCGGGGTCGGGGAAGCGGTCGGCGAGGGGCTGGAGCTCGGGGTCGCCGATTCCGTCGGGCGGCCGCTCGGTTCCGGTGTCGCGCCGTCGTCCACCGAACACTTGGCGCCGTCGATGAGACAGCCCGTCGGGTTCGCGGTGCCGTTCACGACGAACCCGACGGTGACGGACTCACCGGCCACCAGGCCGTCCTTGTCCCAGGCCGGCGGCTTCACCGTGACGTGCTGCCCGCTCACCGCGGACTCGGCGTTCCACAGCGAGCTCAGCGTGGCGCCGGACGGCAGGTCGAACTCCAGCGTCCAGTCCCCCCTCACCTGGCCGGTGCCGTTCGTGATGACGTACTGCCCGGTGTAGCCGGTCGACCAGTCACTGGTCTTGGTGTACGCGGCTCCGACATCGGCCGCCTGCGCGGTCCCGGAGAACAGGAGGGCGCCACCGCCGACCACGGCAGCGGCGACGACGCCGCCTATCGCCTTGTTCCTGCCACTGACCTTGCGCCGGTGCTGCGTACTGCTCATCGCGTGTGCCTGCCTTCGCGGTTTCACGGTTTCACGGGGAGTGGGTGCGGCAGCACGCTAGCGATCCGGATTCGGGCAAACCGCTTCATCCGGACGGAGGTTGGCGATCTTAGGGTGCGCTTAAGGAAGGCATCGGGGGCGGTTAAAGGTCGAGACCAATTTCCGCGACGCTGAGCCGCGAACTGAGCCCCACGCGGAGCTGCCGATGGAGTCACGAACGAACATGTTCGTCAAGAACTTGTTCGTAACGAACATGTTCGTTACCCTGGAAGACATGGCAGCCCATCACCCCGACACACCGAGCAGTCGCGGCCCCAGTCGCCGCGAGCGCCCGGCCAAACCGGCCCTGACACGGGACGGCATCGTCGCCACCGCCGTCGAGATCACGCGCGCCGAGGGCCTGCAGAGGGTCACCATGCGGCGGCTGGCGCAGGAGCTGGACACCGGCCCGGCCTCGGTGTACGTGTACGTCCGCAACACCGCGGAGCTGCACGCCGCCGTACTGGACGAGCTCCTGGGAACCGTCGAGTCACCCCCGGCCGACGAGGGCGACTGGCGCGAGCGTCTGGAGAAGGTCCTCACCTCCTACACCGGGGTGCTGTTCGCGTACCGGGGCCTCGCCCAGTCCGCTCTGGTGGCCCGCCCCAGCGGAGAGCACTACCTGAACCTCGTCGAGAGGCTGCTGACCCTGCTGGACGAGGGCGGCGTGCCGCCCGGACAGGCGGCCTGGGGCGTGGACCTGCTGCTACAGGTCGCGACCGCAACCGCGGCCGAGCATGCCGTCCAGGACCGGGCCGCCGGAGCCCAGGACGACTGGGACGCCCTCGCCCACGCCCTTCAGAACGCTTCCGGCGACACCCACCCGCACATCGCCTCGCTCGCCGACGAACTCCTGGCAGGCGCCCCGAAAGCACGTATGACCTGGGGCTTCCAGATGTTGATCAACGGCATCCTGCACACCCCCACGCCCACCTCGACTTAAGGAGCACGACCATGACCACAGCCACGCCCACTCACCACCCCGTAGCCGTCATCGGTGCCGGGCTCGGCGGCCTCACCCTCGCCCGCGTCCTGCACGTCCACGGCATCGAGGCCGCCCTCTTCGACCTGGACGCCTCACCGACCGCCCGCGCGCAGGGCGGCATGCTCGACATCCACCAGGAATCCGGTCAGGCCGCACTGCGCGCCGCCGGCCTCCACGACGATTTCCGCACCCTCGTCCACCCCGGCGGCGAGGCCATGCGCGTCCTCGACCAGCACTCCGTCGTCCGTATGAAGCAGGACGACGAGGGCGACGGCGACCGCCCCGAGGTCGAGCGCGGCAGGTTGCGTGACCTCCTGCTCGGCTCGCTGCCCGAAGGCACGATCCGCTGGGGCGCGAAGGTCACCGGGGCACGCCCGCTCGGCGGAGGCCGCCACGAGGTGACCCTCGCCGACGGTTCCGTCTTCACCACCGACCTGCTGATCGGCGCCGACGGAGCCTGGTCCCGGATCCGTCCGCTGGTCTCCGACGCCACCCCTGTCTACTCCGGCCTGTCCTTCGTCGAGGCGGACCTGCTCGACGCCGACACCCGTCACCCCGACAGTGCCGGCGTCGTCGGCGGCGGTATGTTCATGGCCCTCGGCGCGGGCAAGGGCTTCCTGGCCCACCGCGAGCCCGACGGCAGCCTGCACATCTACACCGCGCTCAAGGTGCCCGAGGAGTGGATCGACGGCATCGACTTCACCGACACCGCCCTGGCCAAGGCCGCCGTCCTCGATCAATTCGCCGGCTGGGACGAGAGCCTGCGGGCGCTGGTCGCCGACGCGGACGGTGCGCTGGTCCCGCGCCGGATCCACACCCTGCCCGTCGGCCACCGCTGGGACCGCGTCCCCGGCGTCACCCTGCTCGGCGACGCCGCCCACGTCATGTCACCGTTCGCCGGCGAGGGCGCCAACCTCGCCATGCTGGACGGAGCCGAACTCGGCGCCGCCCTCGCCGCACACCCCCGCGACACCGAAGCCGCCCTCGCCGCCTACGAGCAGGCACTGTTCCCCCGCAGCGAGACCTCCGCGGCCGAGTCCGCCGAGAACCTGATCACCTGCTTCCGCGACGACGCCCCTCAGGGCCTGCTCGACCTCTTCGCCGGCTACCAGGCCTAGGCGGAAGCCCAGGTGCGAGCCCCGACGGGAGCCCAGGCCAAGGCCCAGGCGGAAGCCCAGGTCCAGGCTGCCGAAGCCCAGGCCAAGGCCCAGGCGGAAACCCAGGCCCAGGCCGCCCAAGCCCAGGCCGAGGCCCAAGCGGAAACCCAGGCCCAAGCGGAAGCCCAGGCCGAGGCCCAAGCGGAAACCCAGGCCCAAGCGGAAGCCCAGGTCCAGGCCGCCCAAGCCGAAGCCCAGGCAAACTGACCCACCCGCCCGGACGACCCGGACGACTCGGACGGCCCTGACAAACGTCAGCCCACACCCACTCCGCGCCGACGACGCCGTACTGACCCCCGATGCCCGCGTTGGACCGGCGCGCGCCCGTCCAGCTGGATCCAGATCCGCACCTCCGTCCCCCCAAGCACGGACGAACCGATCCGCACATCCCCGCCCGTCGACTCCGCGAGCCGGCGCACGATGTCGAGGCCGAGCCCCGTCGAGCCGTCGCTCCCGGACCCGCGCCCGCGTGCCATCGCCGCCTCCGGGTCCCTGATCCCGGGACCCGCATCCGACACCAGCACGATCACGGCGTCCTCGCTGTTGTGCACGTCGACCGCGAAGGCGGTGCCCTCGGGGGTGTGCCGGAAGACATTGCCGAGCAGCGCGTCGAGGCAGGCCACGAGCTCGGTGCGGGCGACGGGTATGCGTACCGGACGGTCCACGCCCGCGACCCGCACCTTGCGGCCCTCGTCCTCCGCGAGCGCCGACCAGAAGTCCATCCGCTCGCGCACGACCTCGGACGCGTCGCACCCGGCGACGACGCCTATCGCGGCGGTCTGCGGTTTGGCCTCCCGGGCCGTCCGGATGATCGTGTCGACCTCGCGCTCCAACTGTGCGACGGCCGCCCGGGTCTGCTCGGCGGCCGGTCCGTCGCCCAGCGAGGCCGTGTTGAGCCGCAGCACGGTCAGCGGGGTGCGCAGCCGGTGCGAGAGGTCGGCCGCCAACTCCCTTTCGTTGGCGAGCAGTTGTACGACCTGATCGGCCATCGAGTTGAACGCGACCGCCGCGAGGCGCAGTTCGGTGGGCCCCTCCTCGGGCACCCGCGCCCCCAGTTTGCCCTCGCCCAACTCGTGCGCACCCTCGGCCAGTCGCTGCGCGGGCTGCACCATCCGCACGCCAAGGCGGTCGGCCACCGCGACCGAGCCGACGATGAGCGCGACGCCGACCGCGGCGAGTACCGCCCAGGCCGGGCCGATCCCGTTGCCGACCTCGGACTCGGGGACGTAGACCTCGACGACGGCGATCTTGCCGGAGCTCAGCGCGACGGGCTGGAGCAGGGTGGAGCCGCCGGGGACCTCGGTGGTGGAGGCGCGGCCCAGCTTCCGGGTCGTGGTGATGTCCGCGTCGGCGGCGCGCTGCTTGCCGATCTCGACGGCGGCCGCGCCGTCGGCGGCAGGTATGTGCACGGCGATGCCCTGGTCCGAACCCGCGGAGGCGACGACCCGCTCCAACTGGTCCCGGTCGGTGGTGATGGAGAGCGCGGGCGCGATCGCCGCGGCCTCCCGCTCGGCGTTCGAGAACGCCCGGTCCCTGGCCATCTCCTTGATGACAAGGCCGAAAGGCACCGCGAAGGCCACCACGACCATCGTGGTCACCGCCACGCACACCTTGACCAGCGCCCACCTCATGACGCCCACCCCCCGACCGAGATCCGGCTCATAGCGGCGGCTCCAGCTTCACGCCGACACCCCGCAGGGTGTGCAGATAGCGCGGCCTGGCCGCCGTCTCGCCCAACTTCCGCCGCAGCCACGACAAATGGACGTCAATGGTCTGATCGTCCCCGTACGCCTGCTGCCACACCTCCGCGAGCAGTTCCCTGCGTGCCACGACGACGCCGGGCCGCCCGGCCAGGAAGGCGAGCAGGTCGAACTCACGCCGGGTGAGATCCAGCCGTACGCCGTCCAGTTCGGCCTGGCGGCGCAGCGGGTCGATGGCGAGTCCGCCGACCCGGATGACCGACGACGGGGGCACGTCCCCCGCGGGCACCCGGGTGCGGCGCAGGACGGCCGCCATCCGCGCCGACAGGTGCTCGACCGAGAACGGCTTGGTCAGATAGTCGTCGGCGCCGTCGTTCAACAGCCGGACGATCTCCGCCTCGTCGTCCCGCGCGGTGGCGATGATCACCGGGACGTCGGTGATTCCGCGCAGCATCTTCAGCGCCTCGGCCCCGTCCAGATCGGGCAGACCGAGGTCGAGGATCACGACGTCGAAGGAGAAATGGGCGACCTCGCGCAGCGCCTCAAGGGCGGTGCCGACGCTGCGCACGATGTGCGCGGCATCGGTCAGATGCCGGATGAGGGCTGAGCGTACGAACTGGTCGTCCTCGACCACGAGCACACTTGCCATGGGCAGGACCGTACGCCATCGGGGCGAGCCGCTCCGGTGCCTGTGGATAACTCGGTACGAGTCCGCACGAGCCGGTTGTGGACAAGGCCACCAGGGCCCAGCGGCGCGCGAAATCTGAGAGACCCCTGGGACGTGTGAGGCGGTCGTGAGGCAGTATGGCCGCGATGCGCAGAGGACTCGTACACGTACTCGCTTGGTCGCTCGCCACGGGCGCGGCGGTCGCACTGTCGTGGTGGGGTGTCCACTCGGTGATGACGGGGACGGCGTACGACCCGCCGCGCGCCCTGCCCATCACGGCGGGCGACGCGACGCCGCCGGAGGCGAAACCGCTCGCCACCTCGGCGGAACGGGCCGAGCCGTCGAACGGCCCGTCGAGCAAGGCGCCGCAGAGCCCTGTGCCGACTCCGACCTCCTCGAAGACTCTGGGCGCAGGCCCCTCGCCGTCCTCGTCCGGTACCTCGTCCGCCCAGGTCAAGAGTTACGACACCGAAGGCGGCCGGGCGGTCTTCGCGCTCGGCAAGGCGTCCGCGACGCTCGTCTCGGCGACCCCGGGTTCGGGCTGGTCGATGCAGGTGTGGAAGACGGAGACGTGGATCCGGGTGGAGTTCAGCTCGGGGGTGGACCGGCTGACGGTGTTCTGCACGTGGCACGACAGCGCGCCGCAGGTACAGGTGTACTGAGCGTCGACGGGGACGGCTCAGCGGAAGACCGATGGCGGCGGCGCGGGTGACGCCACCGCCGCCGCGTCCGTGACCGGTATGGCTCCCCCGGTGAAGTCGGCGAGATCCTTGCCGTGTTCGACTCGTCCGGGGTGCGGGTCCGAGGCCGCCCGGCGGGTCAGTTCGGCCAGCGGGAGCGGACGGGCGGAGCCGACGAGGACGGCGTTGCCGAAGCGTTTGCCGCGCAGCACCGTGGGGTCGGCGATCAGCGCGAGTTCGGGGAAGACGGCCGCGGCGGTGGCGATCTGGCCGCGCAGATGCGCGAGCGGCGGGCCGTCGGCGAGGTTGGCGGCGTACAGGCCCCCGGGTTTGACGGCCCTGCGGACGTCGGTGAGGAATTCGACCGAGGTGAGGTGGGCCGGCGTGCGTGCCCCGCTGAACACGTCCGCGATCACCAGGTCCGCCCAGCCGTCCGGCACCTTCGCGAGTCCTTCACGGGCGTCCAGGGAGCGCACCCGGATGCGGGCGCCGGGATCCAACGGCAGCTCGCGGCGGACCAGTTGGACGAGAGTGGCGTCGCGTTCGATGACCTGCTGGGTGGAGCGGGGGCGGGTCGCGGCGGTGTAGCGGGCGAGGGTGAGGGCGCCGCCGCCGAGGTGCACGGCGTGCACGGGCTTGCCGGGCGGGGCGACGAGATCGATGACGTGGCCGAGGCGGCGCTGGTACTCGAAGTTCAGATACCTGGGGTCGTCGAGGTCGACGTGCGACTGCGGGGCGCCGTCGATCAGCAGGGTCCAGGCGCGCGCCCGGTCCCGGTCGGGCATCAGCTCGGCGAGCCCGCCGTCGACCGCCTCGACGACGGCTTCGGCCGCGGCCGCCTGCCCGCGCCGCGAGCCACGCCCGGCGTCACGACCCGCGTCGCGCCCGTCGTCGGACCGCTTGTTCCTCGCCCTTGCCATCCCGCCATTATCGGGGCGTAAGGGCGGGTCGGCTCAGCGGCGGATTCGGTGGCGGGTCCAGCGGCGGGTTCGGTGGCGAATTCAGTGGCGGCCCTTTGGGCGTTTCAGCGGCAGTTGTCCGCCGCCTCGATCAGCCGCGCCGCCTCTCCGAGCGCCGCTCGCAGTACCGCCGGGTCGGTCGCGAGGTCCGCGTCGCCCGGCGGAAGGAGCCAGTCCGAGCCCTCGACCGGGGGTTCGGGGGCCAGTCTCAGGCCGCGGCCGTTGGTGTGCGTACAGGTGCTGCCCGGCATGTCCCAGGCGTCCGCGGTGCCGGGCGGCACCAGGAAGCCGAGGGTGTCGCAGCCGTCGTCGTGCAGTACGGGTCCGACGGCGTCGCCCGAGCCACGGCGCAGGATGTCGACCGCCTCCAGGCCCTGCCGCGTGGGCACCGTCACCAGGTCGCAGTCGGCAACCGGTTCCGGTGGAGCGCTGGACTCCGGCGACGGCCGGTGCTGCGCGGTCGACAGCGGCGTACGGAACTCGGTGGTCTGCCTGGTCTCCATCCCGGCCTCCAACACGGAACCCCTCCTCCTGACGAGTGGGTCGGGAGTTCGGGTGGGGCTCCCGGTCCACAGAGTTCAACGCGTCAGAACGTCAACGGCTACGGCGTAACACCGCCGCAAAGGATGGCAGTTCATGGCAGATCGTGGATGAGATATCCGGTTTGTAGCCAAACCCAGCGTAGGGACACCGTCACAGCAGGTACGTTCTTGCTCCGCCGGACGCAGGGCACCCATAGGGCACAACCCGGGTAACTCGTCTTGAATCCGGCACGGTTCGACGGATCGACGGATCGCAAGAGAGGGCCCGACCATGGCGTCGTCAACGGTGACCTCGTCCCAGCCCCCCAGGGCATCGCGACCGAACCTCGCCTTCCGGCGGCTGCGCGCGCAGCGCTCGCCCGGCGAGTTCGCCGCGGCGGTGCGGCGGGCCGCGCGTGAGATCGGCGAGCGGGTCAGCTGCGACGCGCGCTACATCGGGCGCGTCGAGGCGGGCGAGATCCGGTGCCCCAACTACGCGTACGAGCGGGTGTTCCTGCACATGTTCCCCGGCCGCACGCTCACCGACCTGGGCTTCGCGCCCCGCTCATCGGTACGCGGACGCGGAGCGCGCGACACCGACGAAGCGCTCCCTCCGCACCCTGCACGCCCTTCTCACGCCTCACCTGAGACGGAGGGGGCGCGCGAGACGTATGAGACGTACGAAGCGCAAGACCGGCCGTATGAAGCGCAAGACCTTCGATACGACCCGCATGACCCGCACGATCGGTGCCACTCGTACGACCCGCACGATCCGTACGAGAACCACGAACAGGACCACGAGGAGAGCGACGTGCAGCGTCGCGCATTCATGACGGGAGGCACCGCCACCGTGGCGGCTGCCTCACTGATGCCCTTCGGGGTCGCGTTCGGCTCCCCCGCCGCGGCCGCGGACCGGCGTGTCCACCGGGCGGGCACGTCCGAGGCCGGCGCCCTCGAAGAGGCGGTACGCAAGATCCGGCTGCTCGACGACCGGCACGGGGCCGACGGTCTCTACCGGCGGGCCGCGGCGCCGCTGCGGACGGCGTACGAGTTGCTCGACGCCGGCACCACCCGGCAGGCGACCGCCGACCGGCTGTACGCGGGCGCGGGTGAACTGGCCATCTCGGTGGGGTGGCTGGCGCACGACTCCGGGCGCTTCGACGACGCACGCTCGCACTACGCGGAGGCGCTCGCGACCTCGCGGATGTCCGGCGACCCGGCTCTGGAGGCCCACGCCTTCTGCAACACGGCGTTCCTCGCGCGCGACGCGGGGCGCCCGCGCGAGGCCGTGCGCGCGGCGCAGGCGGCGCAGCGGGCCGCGCGCCCGCTGGGCTCCCCGCGACTGCTGTCGCTGCTCGCGCTGCGTGAGGCGGGCGGCTGGGCGGGGCTCACCGACCGGGCGGGGTGCGAGCAGGCGCTGGCGCGTGCGCAGGCCCTCTACGAGCGGGGTCCTTCGGATACGGATCCCGAGTGGATGACCTTCTACGGAGAGGCCGAACTGGAGGGTCTGGAGGCGCAGTGCTGGTCGACGCTTGGCGACTGGCCCCGCGCTGCCCGGCACGCACACCGGGCCGCGGCCCTTCAGGACCCGCATTTCGCCCGCAACCTGGCCCTGTACACCGCCGAACTCGCCGACGACCTCGCCCGCGGTGGCCGCCCCGACGAGGCCGCCGTCGCGGGACTGCGTGTCCTGGACCTTCTGAACGAGGTCCAGTCCTCGCGCATCCAGACCATGCTGGCGGGAACGGCGCGGGTGCTCCTGCCGCACCGGAGGGCGTCGGGCGTCGGGGCGTTCCTGGACCGGCACGCGTCGCTGCCGCGATCGGCGTGAGGACGGTCGCCGGCGCCGAGAATCAGCCCCTGTGATCACGCGGTCAGATGGCCGCAGTCGTTCCACGACTCGATCGCCGGCTCGCCATAGGCCCACCCGAGCATCGACAGCGAGGTCGGATTGAGGCGGACGCGGGCCGCGAAGTCGATAGGGAGGCCCAGCCAGCGGGCTCCTATGGAGCGCAGGATGTGGCCGTGGGCGAAGATCAGCACGTCACGGTCGGCGGCGCGGGCCCAGGCGACGACCTCGTCCGCGCGCGCGGAGACCTGTTCCCGGGTCTCGCCCTCGGGGACACCGTCACGCCAGATGAGCCAGCCCGGCCGGACCGCCTGGATCTCGGCCGGGGTCATGCCCTCGTACGCGCCGTAGTCCCACTCCATGAGCGTGTCCCAGGTGGTCGCGCGGTCCCCGAACCCGGCGAGTTCGCACGTCTCACGCGCGCGTGCCAGCGGACTGGTGCGCACCTCCACCCCGTCCAGCCCGTCGAAGGGCGCCCGGTGCAGCCGCTCGCCGAGCAGCTTGGCGCCGCGCCTGCCCTCTTCCAGGAGCGGGACGTCGGTCCTGCCGGTGTGCTTGCCGGACAGCGACCATGCCGTCTGTCCATGCCGGGCCAGCAGGATGCGCGATGCCATGGAGAGATGCCTTTCCGATGGGTGTGGGGAGGGATTGTTCGGGTGTGGGGAGAGAGTTGTTCGGGTGTGGGGAGAGGGTCTTTCAGGTGTGCTGGGTGGGTCGTCAAGGTGTGCGGGATCGGTCATTCCCATCATCGCGCACCCCCTCGCCGGGCAACCCGGGGGGAGATCTCTGCGTCTTTGACGACCGAGGGGCGCCCGTTCGGGGAGTTCACATACACCGTAAAATCGAATGTGGCCACGGATCTTCGTGTGCAGACTGTGCAGACCTCGCTGTCGGCGGACCGTGCAGACTGTCGGGTCACCGCAAGCAGATGGGGGAGGGCGATCGGATGCCGCAGACCGATGCACCGCGCGCCGAGGCGGCACCACGCGCCCGGCTTCGCCGGTGGACGGAGCTGCGTACCTCCGGGGGATCGCGGGCCCGGCTCCGCTGGTGGACCGAGCTCCCGCTGATCCTGATGGTGTACGCGTGTTACTCGGCGGGCCGGCTGCTCGCCCGGGGCAATGAGGCGGGCGCGGTCGACCACGGGGTGGAGATCCTGCGCATCGAGAAGGCGCTCCGGCTGAACGCCGAGCACCCGCTGAACCGCCTCTTCACCCGCGAGGCCTGGCTCGGCATACCCGCCGACTTCTGGTACGCGTCCCTGCACTACCTGGTCACGCCCACGATCCTGATCTGGCTCTTCCGGTCCCGCGCCGTGCGCTACCGCGCGGCCCGCACCTGGCTCATGACCTCCACGTTCATCGGCCTGATCGGCTTCACGCTGCTGCCCACCTGCCCGCCCCGACTGCTCGACGCGAGCCATGGCTTCGTCGACACGATGGCGCAGTACAGCGACTACGGCTGGTGGGCCGGCGATGCGAGCGCCCCGCGCGGCCTGGGCGGCATGACGAACCAGTACGCGGCGATGCCGAGCCTGCACGTGGGCTGGGCGCTGTGGTGCGGAGTGATCCTGTGGAAGTACGGCCGCACGCCGGTGGCCAAGGCCGCGGCCGTCGCGTATCCGCTGATCACCACGATCGTCGTGATGGGCACTGCGAACCACTACTTCCTCGACGCGGTCGCGGGCGCCGCGGTGATGGGGGCCGGGCTGCTGTTGACCCCCTTCATGATGCGGGTCGCCGACCGCGCGAGGACGACACTGGGCGCGCGTTTCGCACAGGTCGTGGGCGTGCCTTTCACCAAGGTCCCCGGCGCCCTGATCGCACGGGCCTCGGGCACCTCGCGCGGCGCAGGTTCCTCAATTGTCAGTGCGGGGTGCCAGACTTCCGCGGGTGAACGATTTCCCCGACAGCGCGAGTCCCGTACCGGGCCCGAAGCCGAGCCGGGTGCCGCCCCCACGGACGCGGGGGACGGCGCTGCGGCAGCGGCTCGCTGACCTGCGCGGCCCGGCAGTACCCCCCAAGGCGCTGGATGCGCGCGCCCTCGCGGCGCTCGCCGCCAACCCCGGGTGCGACCGGCGGGCTCTCCTGGACGGCGCGGGGGTTGACAAGGCGAAGCTGGCGGAAGGCCTGGGCTCGCCGTCCGCCTTCGGGCAGTCACAGTTCGCCTTCATGCGGGGCAACGCGTTCGAGGCCCGGGTCAAGGCCGACGGGGGCGCGGAGCTGCTCCGCCTCGTGCACGAGAAGCTGGACCCCGGTGCCGAGCCGCCCGCGTCGGGGCGCGTGCCCGACCTCTCGGCGGTCGGCCCCCAGGGGCGCGCGGCCCGTACGGCCCTCGCCCTGCGCGAGGCCACCGATGTCGGCGCCTGGACCCTGCTCGACCATCCCATGATCGCCCTCGATGTCGCCGGCTCCCCGGCCTTCCTGGAGCCCGACGCGGTGGTCGTGCACCCCGACGGCGGCTGGACCGTCGTCGAGATCAAGTCCTTCCCCATGCTGGACGGTTCGGCGGATCCGGCGAAGGTGGGCGCGGCCGCGCGCCAGTCCGCTGTGTACGTACTGGCGTTGGAGGAGGTGGCCGCCCGGCTGGACCCCGCTCCCGAGGTCCGCCACCGCATCCTCCTGGTCTGCCCCAAGGACTTCTCCAATCTCCCGACCGCGTCCGCCGTCGACGTCCGCAAGCAGCGCGCGGTCACCCGCCGCCAGCTCGCCCGCCTCACCCGGGTCGAGGACATCGCCGACGCCCTCCCCGAAGGCACCTGCTTCTCCCCCGACCTCTCCGCCGACGCCCTCACGGCCGCGGTCGAGTCCGTCCCTGCGACGTACGCCCCCGAGTGCCTGGCCGCCTGTGAGCTGGCCTTCCACTGCCGCGGCCGCTCCCGCGCCCAGGGCGCGGTGACGTCCTTGGGGCGCTCGCTGCGGGCCGAGTTGGGCGGGCTGACGACGGTGGGTGACGTGCTGGCCGCGGCCCATGGAGAAGCCGGGGATCCGGCCGATCCGGCGGTCGCGGCGCTGCGCAGAGCGGCGGAGCTGCGGGCCGAGCCCCTTGGAGTACGGCCGTTGGAGCTTGGGCCCTCGGGAGTCCAGGAGGGCGCCGTATGTCGCTGATCGCCACGCTCGCCCGTCTCGAAGCCGTCGACAGCGGCCGGGCCCAGCCCACCGCCACCGTGCGGCACCGCCATCTCGCCGAGCGGCCCCTCGTGTTCGTGCCGCTGATCACCGCGGGTGAGGCCGGGGCGCCGCTCGGGGCACTCGTCGGGACCGAGCGGGACGCGCCACGGCTGCTCGTCGTACCGCAGCCAAGGGACCGCGACCTGCGGTTCGCGTTCCTCGCCGAGCTCGCGGACGTCGTACTGCCGTACATCGACTCGTACGCGGACGTGGTGGAGGCCGCCGAGCGCAACGAGACCGATCCGGAGACCGGCAAGCGCGTCAAGGTCGAGGTCGAACTGTGCGCGGACGCACCGCAGTTGATCGTGCCGAGCCGGTCGGGCGTGGAGTTCGTACGACTCCTGGGGCGCTCCATGCGTTTCAGGCGCACCGCCGAGGAGGAGCCGGAGGCGCCCCATCCGGCGCCGCCCCGGGTGCCGTTGCTCGGGCGGTGGATGACGCATTACGGGGAGCGGGCCCGGGTGCCCGGATCCGCGCTGCTGCTCGCCCTCACCGACGTCCTGTCGCGGCACTGGGCCACCGGGCAGAGCAGTCTTGAGGACCAGCACCTGGGAGCGCTGCTCGCCTGGATCGACCCGGCGGACGGCGCGTCGGGCGCGGAGGCGGCGCTGCGGGCGGAGTTGCTGCGGGACTCCCGGGGGCAGCTCGTCTGTCCGCCCGCAGGACCGGCCACCGACCCGGCCTTCGACAACAGGCTGCTGGCCCCCGCCATCGAGCGCTACAGCCGGGCACGCACCGCACTCGCCGCCGCCGAGGACGGCATCGAGGCGGACGACCGGCTCGGTGACCTCGTCAATGCCGAGCGGGAGATCCACTCCCTCGTCGAGAGCGTCACGCGGCCCACCTGGGACGCCGTGTGGCGTGGCCTGGACCTGCTGCGGGAGTTGCCCGAAGGCGCCCACGCGGCCGACCGGTGGACCCGCGACCGCTGGTCGTTCACCGGTCATCGCGACCGGATCACCGCGGGCGAACCCCCGCAGCCGCGTCGCGACGACGCGGTCACCGCGGCCAACAAACTCGCCACACGCGAGCGGGAACAGGCCCGCCTGGAAGCCCAGGAGGCCCTGGACGACACCCTTGTCATGGCCGGACGGCGGCTCGGCGGTGAGGCCTTCGCGGGCGAGGTCATCGATGTCGTCATGGCGTACAGCGAGGGCAAGCGGCCGAGCCCGCGCCCCCTGGTCACCGTACGGACGGAGGACCGGCCGCATCTGGGGCAACGGGCGAAGGTGTACCGCTCGTTGAGCGGGAAACCGCAGGCGGCGGAGTTCGTCGCGGCCGAGGAGGACGGCGCCCTGATCGTCCTGCGCGTGGTCGACAAGATGGGGCGCGGCAAGGAGCCCGAGGCCGGGTCCGTGCCGGAGAAGGGGGACCTTGTCTGCTTCACGCTCTTCGAGCACGAGCAGCGCGGCGGGGCGAAGCTGCCCGACCCGGAGGAGACGCCCTGGACGCACGGCGGGCCGCCGGGTGAGGCCGACGCAGTACCCCGTCCCGACCAGGTGACGGAGGAGGACGTCCTGTGACATCCCCGACGAGCACCGACTTCGATCCGGGCACCGCCGCCACCCGGGCGACCGACGCGATCCTCCACGACACGCTGCACGGCACACATCGCGGAGTCGTGGTCGACTCCCCGCCCGGCGCGGGCAAGTCCACCCTTGTCGTCCGGGCCGCGCTCGAACTGGCCTCCGCGGGGCGCCCGTTGATGGTCATCGCGCAGACCAACGCCCAGGTCGACGACCTAGTGCTGCGGCTCGCCGAGAAGGACCCCGAGCTGCCCGTCGGGCGGCTGCACAGCAGTGACCCCGACCCGTACGACAAGACGCTCGACGGCCTGGCGAACGTACGCAAGTCCACCAAGGCGGCCGATCTGGCGGGCCTCGACGTCGTCATCTCGACCGCCGCCAAGTGGGCGCATGTCAAGGGCGTCGAGCCGTGGCGGCACGCGATCGTCGACGAGGCCTACCAGATGCGTTCGGACGCGCTGCTGGCCGTCGCGGGGCTCTTCGAGCGGGCGCTGTTCGTGGGCGACCCGGGGCAGTTGGACCCGTTCGCGACCGTGGGATCCGAGCAGTGGGCGGGCCTGTCGTACGACCCGTCGGCGTCCGCCGTGACGACGCTGCTCGCCCACAATCCCGAACTGCCCCAGCACCGGCTGCCGGTGTCCTGGCGGCTGCCCGCGTCGGCGGCGCCGCTCGTCTCGGACGCGTTCTACCCGTACACGCCGTTCCGCAGCGGTACGGGCCACGGTGACCGGCGGCTCGACTTCGGTGTCCCGTCGGACGGTTCGGGTCCCGACCGGGTCATCGACGAGGCGGCGGAGGCGGGTTGGGGGCTGCTGGAACTGCCGGCCGGGCACACACCTCGTACGGATCCCGAAGCGGTACGGGCCGTGGCCCAGGTCGTACGCCGACTCCTGGACCGGGGTGGGGCGGCCACGTCGGAGCGGTCCGCCGAGCCGGTGCCGCTGACCGCCGACCGGATCGCCGTCGGCACGGCCCACCGGGACCAGGCCGCCGCGGTGCGGGCCGCGCTGGTCGAGCTCGGCGTCTTGGACGTCACCGTCGACACGGCGAACCGGCTTCAGGGGCGGGAGTTCGATGTGACGGTGGTTCTGCATCCGCTCTCGGGGCGGCCCGACGCGACGGCGTTCCATCTGGAGACGGGCCGGTTGTGCGTGCTCGCGTCCCGGCACCGGCACGCGTGCATCGTGGTGTGCCGGGCGGGGGTGACGGACCTGCTGGACGATCATCCGTCCACGGAACCGGTTCAGCTGGGGGTCACCGTCAAGTTTCCCGATGGTTGGGAGGCGAACCATTCGGTGTTGTCCCATCTGGGCGAGCATCGGGTGGCTTGGCGGCCGTAGCTCACGCTTGGTGGGGAGCGGCAGCTCCCGCCGGTGGGCGACCGCCCGGTGGGCGCCCGCAGCTCCCGCTCGGTGGGCAACCCCCGGTTCGCTGGTTCCCCGGGCCCTCTTGCGCCGCCGGGGGACAATAGACGGTGGCCCGCTCGCAAGGCGTGCCCTGAGAACCGTACGAGGAGGAGAAGACATGGCGGAGCCCACGCCGCGTCAGAACGAACCGCGGCTACGCCCCGCGCCCCTGCTCTTCGAGCCGGCGGAGGCCGCCGGCGATCCGGAGCATTTCTTCGACCTGGAGTCGATAGACGATCCGCAGGCGCTGCTGGCGCGGGCGACGGAGCTGACTCTGGCGTTTCGCGCCGCGGCTGACCGGGCCGTCGAGTTCCAGGCGGTCGCCGCCGCGCAGTTGGCCGATCCGCGACGCTTCGACCGGCTCACGGCGGCCGCGGTCGCGGAGCGGGCCGAGTGGACCGAGGACTACGCGAAGAAGATGATCGAGTTCGGCCGCGATCTGCTTCGGGGGGTGGAAGGCAGCGGGCGGGCGCATGGGCTTGGGCATGGGGTTGGGGACCATGCGTGATGCCGGGGGCGCCTGGGGTGGGGTGGGGGGTTTCGCCCCCCCCACCTCTACCCGCCTCTACCCGTCCCTTGTCCCTGGATGCTGCCGCCCCCAGGCCCCCTCTGACGCGCTGACGCGCTGACGCGCTGACGCGCTGACGCGCTGACGCGCTGACGCGCTGACGCGCTCGTCCTCAAACGCCGGACGGGCTGAAATACCGCATCCGACCCTCTCCTGTCCCGGTTTCCGGCAACTCTCGGAGACCGCATGCTCACCGCCGGTAGATGTTGTTGCCATGAGCACACAGAATCCGGCGGGCGAGTTCGACGTCTCGGGTGTCACGTCCGAGGGAGTCGCCTGGCTCGCCTCAGCAGGAACGTACCCACGCAGCACGCTCGCGCTCTGGGAGGAACGGCCGAGCGCCCCGGTCGTGCTGCCCTGCGGGAGCGCCTTCGACGTCGTGAACGTCCCGGCGGTCTTCGGGCGGTGGATGCTCGACCGGCTGTGGGACGAGGGGCCGGGCTCGGGCCCGGTGGCCGCGTACCGCGGGCGGATGCTGCTGTTCGCCGCGCCCGGTACGGCACAGCGACTGCCCTCGCTTCTCGAATGGGAGGAGTCGGGCTCCCGGAGCGAGGGGATTCCACCCCTGCTCTGCCACGGCATCGGCGACGCGGTCACCGTCCCCGCGCCGAGTACCCACGACTCCGGCGATCCGAGCCCCTCCTGCCGCCTGGAATCCCGCTGGCTCGTCGCCCCCGACACCCGGCATCCCTGGCTCCCGGGCCCCGAGATCCTGCTGTGGGCAACCGTACGGGCAGCCCGCGCGGCAGTGCGGATATCGATTTTTCCTCCCCAGGACTTGGATGCTAAGGTCTACGACGTCAGCAGGCGCCGCTAGCTCAGTTGGTTAGAGCAGCTGACTCTTAATCAGCGGGTCCGGGGTTCGAGTCCCTGGCGGCGCACGCTAGCGATGGCGAGATGGTTCGCGGAATACGCGAACGGTCTCGCCATCGTTGTTTTTGCGCGGCTTCGCCGCGCGTTGTGGGGGCTTCGCCACCCACGCCTCCGCCGAGGTCGGCCACGGTGACCGCCCGCTCGAAAGCTCACCCGGTCGTGATCTTGACCGTCCACGCCCCCGAAGCCGTCCGGTCCTCCACCTCGATCCGTACGTTCTCGCCGGGTACCGTGAAAGTCTCCCCGAGTACCACCGGGGCGTCCGCGAGCGGCGGGTAGACCGAGTCCTCCCAGCAGGACTCGGAGCGGGGGTGCGCGTCGAGGACCTCGATGGGGCCGCGGCCGGACTGGGCCTCGCTGCGGACGCGGTAGACGAGGACGCCCTGCGTGCACGTCGACCCGTCGTTGCCCGCCGAGCCGCGCGCCTCGAAGGCGAGCACACTGCCGGGACCCGTACGAACCACGGCCAGTTTGGTGCCCCGACCGGAACCGAAGGCCCGCGCACCGGAGGTGCTGGAGCCGGCGGAGTCGCCGAGAGCTCCCGCCGCGCCGACCGTCGCCGGCCCCGCCCCCAAAGGCTCCAGCGTCAGCCGCGTACTCCCCCGGCCACGCACGCACGCGACCTGGCGCGGTTCCAGCCAGCCCAGCTTCCACTTGTGCCAGCCGAACAGGTCGGGGGCGAGGCCGAACTGGCTGCCCATGAGGTCCCAGTCACCGACATAGGTGTCCCAGTCGCCCTTGCCGTCGACGGGGCGGTGGTAGAGGTCGGGGAGGTCGAAGACATGGCCCGTCTCGTGGGCGAGGACGAGACGGTCCGGCGGGTGCTTCTCGAAGACGGTGACGACCCGGCGGATGGCCTTGCCGTCGGCGCGCAGGGGGGTGTCGAGGTTGACGACCTTCGTCGCGTCCGAGTCGACGCCCGGCGCATCTGGGTCGGCCACGAAGTAGACGATGCCGTAGCGCGAGAAGTCGACCTGCCGGTCGGCCACGGCGATCGCGTCGCGCAGATAGGCGGCGCGGTGTGCGGAGTTCCAGTCGCGCTGTATGGCGTACGCCGTGGAGGGATGCGGCATCCGGATCCAGTCGCGCTGCGGGTGCGGGCGCACCGTGAACTTGCCGTAGGAGGCGCGCTCGAAGAAGTGGCTGGTGGCCGGGAAGTAGTCGGCGGTCAGTTCGGCGGGCGTGGTCTGCGGCTGCGAGTCGGGGAAGGACAGGAAGACCATCACCGCGTCGAGGGCGCGGGTCGGGCGGGTGTAGGCGGCGTTCCAGGTGTCGAGGCCCTCCGAGTGATGCGCCTCGGTCCGCTTCAGGGCGCACAGTTCCGAGCGGGGTTCAGCGAGCGCGGGACCCGGCAGCAGTGAGGTCGCGGCCAGCGCTGACATCGAGGTGAACACGGCCGCGGTGCTGCGCCAACGGGGCGCCCCGTCACGGGTGAAGACCCGCAGAACCTCACGGGTGAGCTCCTTCAGTGGGAGCGGACGCGGCACATCGACCTCCGGATGCGGATTTCGGAACACCGCACCCAGCCTGTGATGGTTCGTCATACTTTGCCCTGTTTGTCTACACCAGAAGGGTGAGAGGGCAGGAGAGGGCGACACCCCGAACACTCACGGAACGTCACATGCGATCGGAGGAGGAAGGAACCCGTCCAGATGCAGGCAGAAACGATCTGTCAGAACGGGTGGTTGTTCCGGGACACTGGACAGTGGCTGCGACTCCCCGGGGCCAGCCTCTATGATCGGCACACTTTCCTGCACGGACACGGCTTGTGCGGCCGCCCATCACCGGCCGACCACCCCAAGAGACCCATACGAAGAACGAGTGCACTGCGGGAGCGAGCGGTGAGCGGAACGTCCGAAGGGCAGGCGCCCGCGGCAGACTTCGTCCGGCCGGCCGTCACAGAGCGTCACATCAATCATTCTCCCCGTACGCCCGCCGGGCCACCTCCCGGCCCCTCCGCATCCCCCGGGACACCTCCCGTCGCATCCGTCCCCACCGAAACGTCTCCTGGCACATCCGTCCCCACCGAAACGCGTGCCGTCGCATCCGACCTCACCGAGACGCCTCCCGGCACACCTGCTCCCACCGAGACGCCTGCCGTCGCATCCGACCCCTCCATGACGCCTCCTGACGTGGCGTCATCCCGTGCCTTCCAGGCCGCGTTCGCCACCGCGCCCCTCGCGATGGCAGTCGTCAACCGCGACGGCCTGGTCGTCACGGCGAACGAGTCGCTGGGCACGCTGCTCGGCAGCGACTCCGGCGTCCTCGCCGGGCAGATCGCCTCCGACCTGATGGATCTGGCGTCCGACGCCCGCACCTGGCACGCGTACCGCGAGGTGCTGCGCGGCCGGCAGGCCAGGCTGCGCTGCACGCGTCGGCTCAAGCACCCCGACGGGCACTCGCTCTGGGTCCAGGTGACGGTCTCGCCGCTGCCCGCCCAGGAGCGGGCGGTGCTGCTCTCCGTCTCCGACATCAGCGCCCGGCGTGAACTCCAGGCGCGGCTACGGCACTTGCAGATGCACGACGCGGTGACCCGGCTGCCCAACCGCACCCTGTTCTTCGAGCGCCTGACGGCCGCGCTTGAGGCGGAGGCGTACGAGGAGGGCGGCACCGGCCGGATCGGGCTCTGCTATCTGGATCTGGACGGGTTCAAGGCGGTCAACGACACCCTCGGCCACCGGGTCGGGGACCGGCTCCTCGCCGCCGTCGCGGAACGCCTCACGCGCTGCGCGGAGGAGGCGGGCCACGCACGGGCGACCACTCCCCTGGTGGCGAGACTGGGAGGTGACGAGTTCGCGCTGCTCGTCGAGGACTCCACGGGAACGGAGCAGTTGGCCGACCTCGCCGAGTCCGTCCTCAAGTCACTGCAGGCGCCCTTCGACCTCTCCGGTCAGCGGCTCTCCGTCTCCGCGTCCATCGGTGTCGTCGAACGCCGGGCCGCCGGGACCTCGGCGACCGGGCTGATGCAGGCCGCGGACACCACGCTGTACTGGGCGAAGGCGGACGGCAAGGGCCGCTGGACCCTCTTCGACCCGGAGCGCAACGCGCACCGGATGACTCGCCAGGCCCTCTCCTCCACCCTCCGCGCCGCCGTCGAGCGCGGTGAATTCACCCTGGAGTACCAGCCGTTGGTGGGCATGGAGGACGGCAGCGTGCGCGGAGTCGAGGCGCTCGTCCGCTGGAACCACCCCCAGTTCGGAATGCTCACGCCGAATCGGTTCATCGGACTGGCCGAGGAGGACGGCTCGATCGTGCAGCTCGGCCGCTGGGTCCTCGCCACCGCCTGCCGACAGGCCCGCCGTTGGCAGTTGGACCACCCGGACGCCGCAGCGATCTTCGTCAGTGTGAATGTGGCGGTGCGTCAGGTCTGGGACTCCGACCTGGTCGCGGACGTGGCGGAGATCCTGGCGGAGACCGGACTCCCGCCGCAACTCCTCCAGTTGGAGCTCACCGAGTCCGCGGTGATGGGCTCGGCGGGCCGTCCCCTCCAGGCCCTGCAGGCCCTCAGCGACATGGGCGTACGCATCGCCATCGACGACTTCGGCACCGGTTACTCGAACCTGGCATACCTCAGCCGGCTCCCGGTGTCGGTGCTCAAGCTGGACGGCGCCTTCGTACGGGGCTTCCAGTACGAGAGCCGCGACGGCACCGACGCCCACCCCAACCCCGCCGACGAGGTCATCGTCGAGGCCCTCATCCAACTCGCCCACCGGCTGGGCCTTACGGTCACCGCCGAATGCGTGGAAACCGCCTCACAGGCCTCCCGCCTGCGCGGTATCGGCTGCGACACCGGGCAGGGGTGGCTGTACTCGCGCCCGGTGGCGCCGGATCGTATCTCCGCACTGCTGGAGGCGGCGGCGACCTGCGGTCAGGTCTGAGCAGCGGGTTCAGGCTCCCGGCAACCCGTAGGCGTCCGCGATCAGTTCGTACGAGCGCAGCCGTACGTCACCGGTGTGGGCGTGGGACGTGAGCATCAACTCGTCCGCGCCCGTGCGCTTCTGGAGGTCGTCGAGGCCGGCGCGGACCTCGCCGGCGGTGCCGTGGATGACGTTGGCGTTCCAGGAGGCGATGAAATCCTGCTCCATGGGGCTGAATTCGTATGCCGCGGCCTCTTCCGGCGTCGGGACCAGGCCGGGGCGGCCGGTGCGCAGGCGGACCATGTTCAGTGCGGCGGCGAGCACCTGCCGACGGGCTTCCTGCTCGTCGTCCGTGGCGAGGGCGGAGACGCCGATGAGCGCGTACGGGGCGTCCAGGACGGCGCTCGGGCGGAAGGACTCGCGGTAGAGGTCCAGGGCCGGGATCGTGTTCTGGGCCGAGAAGTGATGCGCGAAGGCGAAGGGGAGGCCGAGGGTTCCGGCCAGCCGGGCGCTGAAGCCGGAGGAGCCGAGGAGCCAGATCACGGGGCGGTGCGGGGACTGGACTCCGCCGGGGGAGGTCGACTGGATCGGGCCCGGGACCGCGTGGATGCGGGCGTAGGGGTGGCCGGAGGGGAAGCTGTCGTCCAGGAAGCGGATCAGCTCCGCGAGCTGTTCGGGGAAGTCGTCGGCGCCTTCGTGCAGGCGCTCGGTGCGGCGGAGGGCCGCGGCGGTCGCGCCGTCCGTGCCGGGGGCCCTGCCCAGGCCCAGGTCCACTCGGCCCGGGGCCATTGCCTCCAGGGTGCCGAACTGTTCCGCGATGACCAAGGGGGCGTGGTTGGGGAGCATGACGCCGCCCGAGCCGAGGCGGATGCGGGTCGTGTGGGCTGCCAGGTGGGCGAGGATCACGGCGGGGGACGAGGATGCCACGCCCGGCATGGAGTGGTGTTCGGCCACCCAGTAGCGGTGGTAGCCGCGGGATTCTGCGAGGCGGGAGATCTTGACGCTGGTCTGGAGGGCTTCGGTCGCTGTGTGGCCTGCGCCGACTGTGACCAGGTCCAGTACGGAGAGGGGGACCGGGGCGGTGCCCTGTGCCGTGCCGCGGATCTCGTCCGTCTCGTTCACCGGGGGTGCCTCCTGTTTTCGTACGTTGTGTCGTCCGCGGATTACGAACAGGAGGGTGTCTCCGTTTATTCCCGGGCGGCCCGGGTGGGTGCTGGGGTGGAGCTGTTTTCGCCCCCTCCGCCCCTACCCGTCCCGTATCTGGGGGCTGCGCCCCCAGACCCCCGCTGTCGGCCTGAGCGGCCTCGTCCTCAAACGCCGGACGGGCTGGATGGTGCTGGCCGGGGATGAAGACTTCCGCCCCACGGGCGGCTGGGGGATCGGCATGGCTCTGCCTCCTCCTCAAACGCCGGACGGGCTGAAAATCTTTGGCCCCGGCCGGGGCTGAGGAGCGGGGTCTGGGGCGGAGGGGGCGAAAAACCCACCCCTCACACCTGCACCCGCCGCTCCCTCGTGAACAGCTCCCCCAGCTCGGGCGCGTTCACGCGGCGGTCGGTCAGGCGTAGGGCCTCCCAGACGGTGACCTGGTTCGCGGTGAGGACGGGTTTGCCGAGTTCCTTCTCCAGGGCCGGGAGGAAGGAAGCGGTGTGGAGGGCGGTGTCGGGGACGAGGATCGCGTCCGCGTCGGGGTGGTCTGCGGCGCGGGCGAGGGCGAGGGTCTCGGCCTCGCCCCAGGTGCCGACCTCCGCGGCGGTGACGATCCCGGAGGCGCGCACCGCGACCACATCGACCCCGGCGTCCTTCAGGAACGCGGCGAAGAGCGCGGTCACGTCGTCGGGATAGGTCGCAGCGATCGCGACCCGCCGAACCCCCAGCTCCGGCACCGCGTGCGCGAAGGCGAACGACGTGGAGGAGGCAGGCAGCCCTGCCGCTCGCGCGAGGGCGCGGACCTGCTCGTGGGCGCCCTCCCAGCCGTACACGAAGCTGCCGCTGGTGCAGGCCCACACCACCGCCTCGGCGCCCGACAGACGCAGTTCCTCGATGCCCGCCACGAGCCGGTCCTGCGAGCCCATCTCCAGGAGCGCGTCCACGCGGTGCGCGTCCTCGCCGATGTCGGTGTGGACGAGGGAGAGCCGGATGTCGCTGCCGAGCAGCTGCTCCATGCGCGGGTAGTCGTCCTCGGCCGAATGGCCCGGGTAGAGGAATCCCAGTGTGGTCATGCCCAACCTTCCTGCGGGTTCTGTTCCGGCAGTACGGGCCCCCTACGAGCTGATTGGTCCAGCAGCGCCTGATAGGGGCCCACGGCTCGGGTACCCAGATGCCGCAGGGCTGCCCACATCGTGACCTGGTTGGCCGAGATCACCGGGATCCGCAGTTCGGCCTCCAGCTGGGGGATGACGTCGTACGTCGGAAGGTTGGTGCAGCTGATGAAGAGCGCGTCGGCCGAGTCCCGGACGCTTGCGCGGGCCATGTCGACCACCTCTCGGTACGGGACCTTCCAGATATGGCTGGTGAGGCCCATGTAGGCGCGGCCGGTCACGGTGATGCCCGCTTCGGCGAGGTACTCCTCCAGGGACTGGGTGACCGAGACGGTGTAGGGGGTGACGAGCGCGATACGGCGGGCGCCCAGCTCGTCCAGCGCTTCGAGCAGGGCGCCCGAGGTGGTGAGCGAGGGGACCGCGCCGGCCCGTGTCATCGCCTCGCACATCGCCCGCTCACCCGCGACACCGCCGACGAAACTGCCCGAGGTGCACGCGTAAGCGATGATCTCGGGCGCGACCGCGTTCAGCGCGCGCACCGCGTCGCCGAGCGTCTCGTGCTCGGAGACCAGGCGGGCCAGGTCGAGGCTGACCTCGACCGGCACGAACGGGGTACGGGTCAGGTGCAGCGAGACATCGTCCGGGACCCAGCGCCACAGCTCGCGGTCGAGGGCGAAATCGAAGGGGGCTACGACGCCGACACCGCGTTGCGGACGGGGTCCGCCGAGAAAGGAGACGTCCATGGCAGGCACCGGCCTCACAAAGGGAAACGGGTGAGCAACGGACCATGAGCGGGTCCGTGTTGACGAAGGTAGGTTCGGGTGCGAGCGTGGTCAATCCGCGCATCTCAGACGGCTACGGCCCACCCTCACCTCTTCAGCGAAGCCCCCTTCGACGAAGCACCCCTTCAGAGAAGCGGACCCGTATTGCGAAACGGTTTCCCGACGATGCCCGATACGACTCTGCTTGTCCTCGACGCCGAACCGCTCCCCCGCCTCGGCAAGCTCACCGGGCGGGTGCGGGTCGAGCACGCCGACGCCTCCACGCTGGCCGACCGGCTGTCGGCGGCCGATGTGCTGCTCGTCTGGGACTTCAGCTCGCACGCCGTGCGCCACGCCTGGCCCGGTGCGGGTCCCAGACCCCGTTGGGTGCACACGGCGAGCGCGGGGGTCGACCACCTCATGTGCCCCGAACTCGCCGCGTCCGACACGGTGGTGACCAACGCGCGCGGAGTCTTCGACCAACCGATCGCGGAGTACGTCGCCGCACTGGTCCTCGCGATGGCCAAGGACCTGCCGAGGACCTGGGACCTGCAACGGCGGCGGGAATGGCGGCACCGGGAGTCGCAGCGGGTGGCGGGCACCCGCGCGTGCGTGGTGGGTTCCGGTCCGATCGGGCGGGCGATCGTCAAGTCCCTCAAGGCACTTGGCATCACCACGGCTCTGGTGGGGCGCACCCCGCGCACCGGTGTCCACGGACCCGCTGAGCTGGACCGGCTGATGGCGCGCGCCGACTGGGTGGTCTCCGCGGCGCCGCTCACCGAGGCCACGCACGGCATGTTCGACGCGCGGCGCTTCGGGATGATGCAGCCGTCGGCCCGCTTCATCAACGTCGGACGCGGGCAGCTCGTCGTCGAGGACGCACTCGTCGAGGCGCTGTCGAAGCGGTGGATCGCCGGGGCCGCGCTGGACGTCTTCGAGCACGAACCGCTCGGTCCCGACAGCCCGTTGTGGGAGGTGGCCGGGCTGATCGTGTCGCCCCACATGAGCGGGGACACGATCGGCTGGCGTGATGAACTCGGCACGCAGTTCGTGGAGTTGTTCGAGCGCTGGGAGGCGGGGAAGCCGCTGGCGAACGTCGTCGACAAGAAGCGCGGGTACGTATCTGGTCACTGAACCCGGTCACCGAAGCCGGTCGCCGAGCCCGGTAACCGAACTCCCGTCACCACCCACCCTGCTGTACTCCCTTTGGAGGGGCCGATGTCGGAACTCACCGAGCTGACCGCCGTGCAACTCGTCGACGGCTATCGCAAGGGCGAATTCAGCCCCGTGGACGTCACCCGCGCGACCCTCGACCGGGCCGGTCGAACCCAGGCCGCGGTGAACGCTTTCGTCCGGCTCGACACGGACGAAGCGCTCGCACAGGCAGGGGAGTCGACGGAGCGGTGGCGGCGTGGTGAGCCCGCGGGCCTCCTCGACGGCGTCCCGGTCACGGTCAAGGACATCTTCCTGCTGCGCGGCGGCCCGACCCTGCGTGGCTCCAGGAACACAGATCCGCAGGGCAGTTGGGACGAGGACGCGCCGTCCGTCGCCCGACTGCGCGAACACGGCGCCGTGTTCCTCGGCAGGACGACGACACCCGAGTTCGGCTGGAAAGGCGTCACGGACTCGCCGCTCTCCGGTGTGACACGCAATCCGTACGACGGCTCACGCACCGCGGGCGGCTCCAGCGGCGGGAGCGCGGCGGCCGTGGCGCTGGGCGCGGGCCCCCTGTCCCTCGGCACGGACGGGGGCGGCAGTGTCCGTATCCCGGCCGCTTTCTGCGGGATCTTCGCGCTGAAACCGACGTACGGCAGGGTGCCGCTGTATCCGGCGAGCGCGTTCGGGACGCTGGCGCATGTGGGGCCGTTGACCCGGGACGCCGCCGACGCCGCGCTGATGATGGACGTGATCAGCGGGCCCGACGCGCGTGACTGGTCGGCGCTCGGGCCGGTGAACGGCTCCTTCGTGGACGCGCTGGAGGGTGGGGTGCGGGGGCTGCGGGTCGCGTACTCGGCCTCGCTCGGCGGGCAGGTCGCGGTCCAGCCGGCCGTCGCGGCGGCGGTACGGCGGGCGGTGGAGCGGCTCGCGGGGCTCGGCGCCCATGTCTCGGAGGCCGACCCCGACTTCACCGATCCGGTGGACGCCTTCCACACGCTCTGGTTCTCCGGCGCGGCCCGCCTGACCCAGCATTTCGGGCCCCACCAGCGGGAGTTGCTCGACCCCGGCCTCCGTGAGATCCGCGATCTCGGCGCCCGCCACAACGCACTGGAGTACCTCGCCGCGGTGGACGTCCGCATGGACCTGGGCCGGCGGATGGGCCTCTTCCACGAGTCGTACGACATCCTGGTCACACCGACGCTCCCGCTGACCGCCTTCGAGGCGGGCGTCGAGGTCCCCGCTCGGTCGGGCCACCGCCGCTGGACGGGCTGGACCCCCTTCACGTACCCCTTCAACCTCACCCAGCAGCCCGCGGCGACGGTCCCGGTCGGCGTGGACGGCGACGGACTTCCGGTGGGCCTGCAGATCGTGGCCGCCCGCCACCGCGACGACCTCGTCCTGCGGACGGCGCACGCGCTGTACACGGCGGGCGCTGCGGGAGTCCCCGCTCCCGAGCTCGCCTAACGCTCGGCCCGCCGGAAGCTGAGCGTCTCCCCCAGCGCCCCGGAGCGCCACAGGTCGTTGCAGGCCTCGGCCATCGCGTCGAGGCCCTCGGTCACCTGGCCCCAGACGATGCCCGGCACCCAGCCGACGTCGCCGTTGAGCAGCAGGTTGTTGCGCTCGTAGAAGAGGGCGAGGTCGACGACGGTGGTGCCGGGGCGTACGCCGGCTTCGTAGCCGTACGCCTTCGTGCCCAGCTCGGTACCCGCGAAGGCGAAATAGCACAGATCACCCGGTATGGGGGTGACTGTCGGGTTCTCCAGGGGTGGTTCGGCGGGTGCGAAGGGCGGGAACAGGGCGTAGATCTCGTTGCGCGCGTACTTCGCGTGGTAGACGTCGCCGCTCAGCGGGAGGGCGTCCCACACCGCGGCGCAGGTGATCGGCGCGCGGTCGTCGAGCAGTTTCGCCGTGCAGTGGACTCCCCGCTTGACCAGGGAGATTTCGATGTGCCGTGCGGTATCGCGGTCGGTCATGCATTCCATGGTCCCGCCGCGGTCAAGGGGGCGTCAGGGACGCAAGGAGCCGTACGGGGCTGAAATCGATCCGAATAAGTCGCATCGACTCGGGTAGCCGCGCGCCCATGGCTCCACCACTTGGGAAAGACGCACAGGACAGACAGGGACGAAGGCCCAGCCGGCGGGCTCTGCTCGCCGGCGCTTCCGCGATCGGTGCCGTCGGGGCGCTGGGCGCGGCCGGCTGCAGCCGGGTCGCCACGGCCTCCGGCGCGGGAGGCGGCGAGCTGCTCGACCGGCTGAGGGCGCAGGGTGTCGTACGGCTGGGTATCGCCGGTGAGATCCCGTTCGGCTACATCGACACCGACGGCGAGCTGACCGGTGAGGCGCCGGAGCTCGCGAAGGTCATCTTCAAGCGGCTGGGGGTGGATCGCGTCCAGCCGGTTCCCATCGAGTTCGGCTCACTGATCCCCGGGCTGCAGGCGCAGACCTTCGACGTCGTGTCCGCCGGGATGTACATCAACCCCGAGCGCTGTGCGCAGGTCATCTTCTCCGACCCGGACTACCAGATGCTCGACGCGTTCATCGTGCGCAAGGGCAACCCGAAGAACCTGCACAACTACCAGGACGTCGTCGAGGCCGGGGCCACGTTCGCGACCGGGACCGGTTACGCCGACATCCAGTTCGCCGTCGAGGCCGGATACAAGGAGAGCGACATCCTGATCGTGCCGGATCAGGTCGCCGGGCTGAACGCTGTCGAGGCGGGCCGCGCCGACGTCTTCGCGGGGACCGCGCTGGCCGCGCGTGAAACGGTGAAGAAGTCCGCCAAGGCCGAGAGCACCAAGGCCTTCGCGCCACTGGTGGGCGGCAAGCCGCACGTGGACGGCGGCGGCTTCGCGTTCCGGCCGACCGAGACGAAGCTGCGGGACGCCTTCAACGTGGAGCTCAAGAAGCTCAAGGCCAGCGGTGAGTTGTTCCGCATCCTTCAGCCCTTCGGTTTCACCAAGGCCGAGATGACCGACATGACCGCGAAGGAGTTGTGCCGCGGATGACCTCGGGACTCTGGGAACTCGTACTCGAAGGAGTCTGGGTCACCGTCCAACTGCTGTTCTTCAGCGCCCTGTTGGCCGGTGGCGTCTCCTTCGTCGTCGGCATCGCGCGCACGCACCGTCGGTGGATCGTCCGCTTCCTCGCGGGCTTCTACACCGAGGTGTTCCGCGGTACCTCCGCACTGATCATGATCTTCTGGGTGTACTTCGTGCTGCCGCTCGCGTTCGGCTGGCAGCTCGTACCGATGTGGGCGGGCACGCTCGCGCTGGGGCTGACGTACGGGGCGTACGGCAGTGAGATCGTGCGCGGCGCGCTGAACGCGGTCGATCCCGCGCAGCGCGAGGGCGGTGTCGCGCTCAGCTTCACGCCCTGGCAGCGGATGCGGCTGATCCTGCTGCCGCAGGCGATACCCGAGATGATCCCCTCTTTCTGCAATCTGCTGATCGAGCTCCTCAAGGGCACGGCCCTGGTCTCGATCATGGGGATGGGCGACCTGGCGTTCAGCGGCAACCTGGTGCGGCTGGCCCTGCAGGAGAGCGCGGAGATCTACTCGTACATCCTGCTGATCTATTTCGTGATCGCCTTCCTCCTCACGCGGATCATGCGCGGGCTGGAGAAGCGGCTGAAGGCCGGGATCGGGAAGGCGCCGGCGCGTGGCGTGACCCGGCGTGAGCTGCGGCGGGCCGAGACCACCGGAGTCGGCGGAGGTGCCGTATGACCTGGGACTGGAGCGCTGTCGGCGACTTCATGCCGCACTTCTGGGACGGGCTGCTGGTCACCCTCCAGGCGCTGGCCCTCGGCTCGGTGATCTCCTTCGCGCTCGGGCTCGTGTGGGCGCTGCTGATGCGGACGCCGAGCAGGCTGGTGCGCTGGCCGGTCGGTGTCGTCACGGAGTTCGTCCGCAACACCCCGCTGCTGGTGCAGCTGTTCTTCCTCTTCTACGTGCTGCCCGAGTGGGACATCACGTTCTCCGCGCTGACCACGGGTGTCGTCGCGATCGGGCTGCACTACTCGACGTACACGATGCAGGTCTACCGGGCCGGTATCGAGGGCGTGCCCGCCGGCCAGTGGGAGGCGGCCATGGCGCTCAGCCTGCCCGTGGCGCGCACCTGGACGGCGGTGATCCTTCCGCAGGCCATCCGGCGGGTGGTCCCTGCCCTGGGCAACTACGTCATCTCGATGCTCAAGGACACACCGCTGCTGATGGCGATCACGGTGCTGGACATGCTCGGTGAGGCGCGGCTGTTCTCGCAGCAGCACTTCCAGTTCACCGAGCCGCTGACGGTCATCGGTGTGGCCTTCATCCTCATTTCCTATCCGGCCTCCCTCCTCCTGCGAGCTTTGGAGCGACGTCTTGTCCGCTGACACGAATCCCATGAAAGAGACCGACCCCGTGGAAGAAACGCATTCCGTGGAAGCGGCGAATCCGGCGGTGGACGGCAGCGAGCTGATCCGTTTCGACCACGTCACCAAGCGCTTCGGGGACAACACCGTCCTCGACGGGCTGGACTTCTCCGTGGCCTCCGGCAAGCACGTCACGCTGATCGGGCCCTCCGGCTCCGGCAAGACGACGATCCTGCGGATGCTGATGACGCTGACCCAGCCGGACGAGGGCACGATCACGGTGGCCGGGGAGCGGCTCTTCCCGGCCGGGGAGAAGGAGATCCGCGAGGTCCGCAAGAAGATCGGGATGGTCTTCCAGCAGTTCAACCTGTTCCCGAACATGACGGTGGGCAGGAACATCACGGAGGCGCCCGTCACCGTCCTCGGGCTGTCCAAGGACGAGGCCGAGGCGCGCGCCCGCGAACTGCTCGACCTGGTTGGTCTCGCCGACAAGTGGGACGCGCACCCGGGTCAGCTGTCCGGCGGCCAGCAGCAGCGCGTCGCGATCGCGCGGGCGCTGGCGATGCGCCCGCAGGTGCTGCTGCTGGACGAGGTGACGTCCGCGCTCGACCCGGAACTGGTCGCAGGAGTCCTCGATGTCCTCCGTGACATCGCCCACACCACGGACATCACGATGCTCTGCGTGACCCACGAGATGAATTTCGCCCGGGACATCTCGGACCAGGTCCTTATGTTCGATTCCGGCCGTGTCATCGAGTCAGGGCCGCCGGAGAGGATCTTCAGCGATCCCGGCCAGGAAAGGACCCGGGAATTCCTCGGTGCGGTCCTCTGATTGCGGGGAGTGAACACGATCGCGTACGGGAAGCCGCGAGGTCCGGGTCCTGGGGCATGCCCCAGGTGTCATGACATGGGCATATGCCAGCGTGGCGCGTTCCTGCTGAGCGGGCGGGGGCGCGCCACCAATCTCGTCAACGGACGCTCACAGTAAGGGCTTTGACGGCTATCGTGGTGGAAGCTCAGCTGTCCGAAATACGGCCCAGAAAGCCAGGGGGAAACCGTGGCGCTGAAGCACGAGCCGATCGCGCCGTACCACTCGGCCCAGGACGCCCTCCGCGTTCTGGAGACGGTGTCACGGCACTCCACCGGTGTCCTCGACGCCGAGATCGCCCGCCGGACCGGACTCAGCGCTGACCGCCTGCCCGCACTGCTTCTGATGCTGCGCCGGGAGGGATACGTCGAGCAGCTCGCCGACGGCGCGTACATCAGCGGTGCCGCCCTCGACCGCCTCACTTCCGCCCACGGCCGCGACCAGGCTCTGCGCGAGCAGCTCCAGCGGACCCTGGACAGGCTGCGCGACACGGTCGGCGCCGCGATCTACCTCAGCCGGTACGTCGACGGTGAGATCCACATCACCCAGTACGCCGACGGCCCGGCGACCCCCGCGGTCAACGAGTGGGTCGACTTCCGTTCCTCCGCCCACGCCACCGCGATCGGCAAGAGCCTGCTCGGCCAGCTCGACCACGACGGCCGCCGTGACCATCTCTCCCGCCACAAGATGGCCCGCCTCACCTCGCGCACCATCACGAACGAACGGCTGCTGCTGTCCCGGCTCGGCGCCCAGCCGCCCACGGTCCCCGTCCTGGACCTCCAGGAATACGCGATCGGCACGGTCTGCGCGGCAGTCCCCGTCACGGCGGGCTCCTCCGTCGGCTGCCTCGCCCTGTCGCTGCCCGTCGAGCACGCGCACCGGCTCCGCCAGGCGGCGGACTCGCTGAACCGCGGGGCGGCCCCGATGCTCCTTTCCATGGCTCTCTAGCGCGGCGTTCCCCGGTCAGAGGGTGGTCCGGAGCACCCGTGCGGACCAGGTAGTATTTCTTTTGTCGTCGCCCGCCGAGCGCGGGAGGCGAGAGTCATGCGCCGCTAGCTCAGTTGGTTAGAGCAGCTGACTCTTAATCAGCGGGTCCGGGGTTCGAGTCCCTGGCGGCGCACAACTGATGAAGGCCCTCCACGATGTGGGGGGCCTTTCACGCATGTCGGGCATCTGCCGGGTGCGGGCTCAGTCCGCTGTCCTCAATCAGCCGTTCTCAATCAGCTGTCCTCAGTCCGCTGTCCTCAGTCCGCCGTGACGAACTCCGTGAGCACCCGGGCGAGCAGCCCCGGGTCGCGCGCCCCGCACAGTTCGCGCGCCGAGTGCATCGACAGTCCCGGTACGCCCACGTCGACGGTGGTGACGCCGAGGCGGGCCGCGGTGATCGGTCCGATCGAGGTACCGCACGGAATGGCGTTGTTGGAGACGAACGGCTGCCACGGCACGCCGGCCCGCTCCGAGGCGGCGGCGAACGCGGCGATGCCGGTGCCGTCGGTGGCGTACCGCTGGTTGACGTTGACCTTGATGACGGGGCCGCCGTTGGGGAGCGGCCGGTGGTCGGGGTCGTGGCACTCGGTGTAGTTGGGGTGGACGGCGTGCGACATGTCGGAGGAGACGCAGAAGGCACCCGCGAGGGCCCGGTTCCAGTCCTCGCCGCTGCCGCCGCGCGCCGCGACACCACGACCGAGGACCCGTTCCAGGAGCGGGCCCTGGGCGCCGGACTCCGAACCGCTGCCGACCTCCTCATGGTCGAAGGCGGCGAGTACGGGGATGTGCGCGGGCGGCCGGGAGGTGGCCGCGGCGACCAGCGCGGTGACTCCCGCGTGCACCGAGATCAGGTTGTCCAGACGCGGGGAGACGATGAACTCCTCGTCCGCGCCGAGGTATCCGGGCGGCTGGATGTCGTGCAGCATCAGGTCCCAGCCGAGGATCTCGGCGGAGCCGGCGTCGGCCTCCTCTGCTATCCGGCCGAGCAGCCCGCCCGGTTCGCTGCCGCCGAGCCCCCACAGCGGGGTCATGTGCCGCTGCCGGTCGAGGGCGAGGCCTTCGTTGACGGTCCGGTCCAGGTGGATGGCGAGCTGCGGCACGCGTAGCAGCGGCTTGTCGACGCGGACCAGCCGGGTCGACCCGTCGCGCAGGGTCAGCCGCCCCGAGACGCCGAGGTCGCGGTCGAGCCAGGTGTTGAGCGGCACGCCGCCGTAGATCTCCACGGCGATCTGCCGCCACCCCGCCGAGCTGGTGTCGGGCGAGGGCTTGATCCGCAGGTTCGGCGAGTCGGTGTGCGCGCCGATGATCCGGAACGGCGTGCGGGCCGGGGCGCCGTGCGGGACGTACCAGGCGATCAGCGCGCCACCCCGTACGACATAGCGGCCGCCCTCGGCGCCGGTCCAGTCGTCGCTCTCGCTCAGCTCCTCGAAGCCCGCCTTCTCCAGCCGCTGGGCGGCGCTCGCCACCACGTGGTACGGCGAGGGGCTGGTCCTGACGAAGGTGAGCAGGTCGTCGCTGTGGCGACGGTCGTACGCGGGGTCGTGTGCAGGGTCGTGTGCGGGGTCCTGCGTGGGGGACATGAGTGCCTTTCAGGTGGCGTCGAGGGTTGTCATAGCAGGCAGGCACATGACAACCACCTATGAGGGGAGGCCCGGCGCCGACGCGGTTGTCGGGGTGCATCCTCCCCCCGTCGAGCTCGGGGGATTCCTCGCGGAGTCACGGATCTGCGGGGCTTGGATCCCCGGATCCAGAGAGCTGCTGATCCACAGAGTTGCGGGTCCAGAGAGCCGCGGATCCACGGAGTCGCGGGTCCAGAGAGCCGCGGATCCACGGAGTCGCGGGTCCAGAGAGCCGCGGATCCACGGACGCCGCGCGGTCTTGGACCCACTGATCCACGGACGCCGCGCGGTCGGGCATGCCCTAGCCCTAGTCCCGTAGATAGGCCAGTACGGCCAGCACCCGTCGGTGCGTGTCCTGCGCCGGGGGCAGATCCAGCTTTCCCAGGATGTTGCCGATGTGCTTGCCCACGGCCGCCTCGGTGACGACCAGTTGGCGGGCGATCGCGCCGTTGGACTTCCCCTCGGCCACCAGGCCGAGGACCTCGCGCTCGCGCGGAGTCAGCGCCTGCAGCGGATCGCGCCGACGGCGCAGCAACTGCCGTACGACCTCGGAGTCCACGACCGTGCCTCCCTCGGCGACCCGCCGCACCGCCTCCGCGAACTGCTCGACCTGGCCGATGCGGTCCTTGAGGAGGTAGCCGACGCCGGTGCCGTCCCCGGTGTCGAGGAGTTCGGCGGCGTACGCGCGCTGGACGTACTGGCTGAGCACGAGCACCGGCAGCCGTGGGTCCGCCTCGCGCAGGGCGAGCGCCGCGCGCAGGCCCTCGTCCTGGAAGCCGGGAGGCATGCGTACGTCGGTGATGACAAGGTCGGGGGCGTGCGCCGAGACGGCGTCGCGGAGGGTGTCCGCGTCGCCGACCGCCGCGAGGACCTCGTGCCCGAAGCGGTTCAGCAGCCCCACCAGCCCCTCGCGCAACAGCACGCTGTCCTCGGCGAGCACGACTCTCAGCACGGGATCTCCATCGTCAGGACGGTCGGCCCACCGGGCGGGCTGTCGACCGCCAGTGTCCCATCGAGGACGGCCAGCCGGTCGGCGAGCCCGGTGAGCCCGGAGCCGGCTCCGGGGTCGGCTCCCCCGCCTCCGTCGTCCCGCACCTCGATCCTCAACCGCCCTTCCTCGTAGCGCCCTTGGACCCGAGCCCGCTCCGCCCCGCTGTGCCTGCCCACGTTGGCGAGCGCCTCCCGCACCGCGAAGTACGCGGCGGACTCCACGGGTTCGGCGAACCTCGGCAGCTCCACGTCCACCTCCACGGGTACGGCGGACCGGTCGGCGGCGTCGGCGATCGCGTCGCCGAGACCGTAGTCGGCGAGCACCTGCGGATGGATGCCGTTGATCAACTCACGCAGCTCGACGAGGACTTGATCCGCCTCCGCGTGGGCTTCCGCGAGGCGCCCCGCCAGCGCGGGCGGGGCGTCGAGGCGGGCAAGGCCCAGCCGCATGCTCAGCGCCACCAGCCGCTGTTGCGCCCCGTCGTGCAGATCCCGCTCGATCCGCCGTCGCTCGGCATCGAAGGCCGCCACCAGGCGGGCCCGGGACCTCGTCACCTCGGCGAGCCGCCCCTCCGCCTGGCGCGGTGCGAGCAGCAGCCGGGTGAGGGCGGCGCGGGCACGGGCGTACCGGGCGAGGGGCCGCAGGAGTACGAGGATGAGGACGGCGCCGGCCGCGGCGCACAGGAACGCCTGCCCGTACGTGTCGATCAGCCAGAGCTTGACGGCCCGGGTCTCGCCGCCGGTGAGGGCCAGTTGCACCGGCGTTCCGATCATCGCGCCGGGGATCCCGAGGGCGACGGTCAGCACCACCGTGTCCAGCGGCCACAGCACGACCGCGAGCAGCACGGCGTACGCCAGTTCGCGCCAGGTCGCCTGCTCCGTGAACCGGAGCCTGGCCCAGGCGGCCGGGCCGGCCTCGTCCGGGGTCCGGTGCGGGGTGGGCACCGGCGCCGGGTCGACGAGCCGCAGCCGCCACCGCTCAACCGCCCCGACGGGCACGCCGGTCAGGGCGAGCAGGGCAAGGAGCGGCAGCCCGACGAGTACCGGGGTCAGCGCGGCTCCGGCGATGCCGAGCAGCAGCATCCCGACGAGCAGCGGGGCGCCGGCCAGAACGCCGCTGATGAGGTACCGCACCGAACGGATCACGGGCTCACGGTAGGCGGCGCGTGACCTCACGGACCATGGGGAGTGGTGGGTGTATCGGCGGTAGGGCAGGGCCTACCTCGTCAGCAACTCCTCGCGCCCGCGCGCCCGGTACTCGGCGACCAGTTCCCCGATCTCCTCCTCGGTCAGCCTGCGGTAGGCGCACTCCCCCGGCGGCCGCCACCAGACCGGGTCCGGGCATCTGAAGCCCTCGCGCCGCAGTCCGACCCGGTGGACCTTGTTCGTCGCCGTGACCGGCATCCGCCGCACGATCCGTACGAAGCGCGGGGCCATCTTGGTCCCCAGGTCGGGCTGGGACAGCAGGAATTCGCCGAAGGCGAGCGGATCGAAGGAGACCCCGGTCCGCAGGGTCACGGCCGCCATGACCTGGTCTCCCGCGACCGCGTCCGGTACGGCGTACACCGCCACAGCGGCGGCGTCCTCGTACCGGGCGAGGATGTTCTCGATGACGGCGGCGGCGAGGTTCTCGCTGTCGACGCGCAGCCGGTCGTCGGTGCGCCCCGCGAAGTACAGGAATCCGTCGGCGTCGCGGTAGAAGAGATCGCCGGTCCAGTACCAGCCGTCGCGCCGCCGGGCGGCATCCGCGTCCGGGTTGCGCCAGTATCCCTCGAAGGGGTTGGGGCCGCGATTCACCAACTCGCCTATCGCCTCGGCCCCGTTGAGGAGGCGGCCGTTCCCGGTGAAGGTGGCGGCCGGGCACTCCCGCCGTGTCGCCGGGTCGACCACGGCGAGGTCGTCGCCGGGCGCCGCGCGTCCGATCGCCCCGGCCGGTGTCCCGGACGTCCGCTGGATGGCCGCGCCACCCTCCGAGGAGCCGTATCCCTCGACCAGCCGCACCCCGAAGCGCCGTTCGAAGGCGCCCGCGTCGACGGCGCCGGCCTCGGTCCCGAAGCCCATGCGCAGCGGGTTGTCGCGGTCGTCGGGGCGGGCCGGGGTCGCCAGGATGTACTGGACGGCGCGGCCCACATAGGTGAAGTACGTGGCCCGGCAGGCCCGTACGTCCGCGAGGAACCCGGAGGCCGAGAAGCGCCTCCGCAGCGCCACCGCCGCTCCCGCCGCCAGCGCGGGCGCCCAGTCGGCGATCACCGCGTTGCCGTGGAACATCGGCATGCAGATGTAGTGGGTGTCCTCCCGGCGCACCCCGAAGTGGTCCACGAGCGACTGCCCCGCGGCGGCCAGCCTGCCCTGGGTGCAGATCGCGGCCTTGGGGGCACCGGTCGAGCCGGAGGTGAAGTAGAGGAGTAGACGGTCGTCCGGGGAGGCCGGGGAGCCGTCCGGTTTCGTGCCCTCGTACGGGGTGAGGAGGTCGGCGTACGCCTCCGTGTCGGTCACCAGGAGCCGTACGCCCGGGAGTTGGAGGCCGTCGAGCAGGGGCAGGTGGGCCTGTTCGGTGATCAGGACGCGGCACTCGGTGTGCAGGATGTCGCGGGCCAGTTCGGGGCCGCGCCGGGTCGGGTTGATGCCGACGACGGCGGCCCCTGCGAGGGCTGCCGCGCTCAACCACATCGGGTACTCGGGGGTGTTGTCGAGCAGCACACCGAGGTGCGGCGGGTCGGCCTTCGGCGGCAGCAGGTCGGCGAGCAGCGCCGCCCGGGCCGCCGCGCCCGCCGCCACCCGGTGGTGGGTCAGGACCCGCCCCTCGAACCACAGCCCCGGCCGGTGGTCGTTCCACCGTTCCTGTACGAGCTCCGCGACGGTACGCCTCTTGGATCCCATGAGGGCGAACCATAATTGACGGCCCGTCAGATGGGGAGACTCGCGGGACCTACGGCTGCTCGTAGGGCACGTCAGGCTCCTGGTAGGTCACGTGCGGCCCCCCGAAGGGCATGCCGAACTCCGAGCTCATCTCGTGATACGTGACCATGAAGCCGACGCAGAAGGCGGCGATCACGCCGAAGAACACCAGGACGCCGATCGTCCCCGCGGCGGCCTTGACCGGGCTCGGCGCGTGGGCGGTGGCCCGCTCGGGGCGCTCCGCCGTGTAGTGGACGGTGACGATGTCGCCCTCGATGACTGTCGAGGGGCCGCCGCGCTCCTCGAAGCGGACCGCCCGGCCCTCGCGTGTCCGGAACTCGTAGACGTGGTGCAGCGTCGTGGTCACGGAGGTGTCGCCACCGCCGCCACTGGTCGTGGTGTACGAGCGGAGACAGCGCGCTTCGGCGGTCAGCCCGCTGTTCCAGGCGCGCCGCAGGTCGAGCGAGCGGCGGATGATCCTGACCGCCGCGAAGACCACCGCGGCGATGATCAACCCTGGAATGGCATAGAAGAACACGTCCATCACGAGCCCCCGGTTTTCGGTGCGGTTCCGCGCACGCCGACACGGTCATGTCGGCGTGCGGGGAACTTACCCGCCAGGAAGGGGTGTGCAGCTCAAGGGAGCCTCAGAAAACAAGGCTCCTTCAGGACACTCTCGAACGTGACGCCCGAAAAGCTCTAGAACGTGACGTCCGCGCAGGAGTAGAACGCGTTCGCCGTGTCGGCGATCGTCCACACCGCGACGATGACCTGGTGCCCGGTGCGGCCCGTGGGGATCGTGCCACTGTGCGAGATCGTGGCCGGCGGGCGCGCGTTGTTGTAGGGGACGGTGAGGAAGGGCGTGGTGTTCAGGTCCGCGCGGGTCAGCGCGTGGCTCGCATTCCAGCCCTGCTTGGTGAGGTAGTACTTGAAGTCGGTCGTGGCGTGCGAGGCCGTGAACTGCCAGCGGAACGTGTAGCTGGCCCCGGCAGTGACCTTGGTCGTCGGCCAGGCGCCGCCCGAGGGGGTCGTCGGGCTGTTGAGCTGACCGAATTCGGTGTGGTTGGCCGAGCAGATCTGACCGTCGGCCGGACCCGCCGCGGGGAAGCCCTTGGGGCCCTCCACGCTCTGCGGCTCCCACTGGATGTTGCCGCAGTTGGCCACCGCGCCGTTCTGACACAGCTTCTGACGGCTGAGGGGAAGGTCCGTGTAGCCGTGGCCACTGGCACCGCCGCTGGAGAGCACGAGCGCTCCCGTCGTGGCGAGGCCGACCATGCCCGCGTACCACTTCGCTTTTCTCGTCGCACGTATGCGCATCCTGCTGCTCCTGAGGACGTGGGGGAGGTTCACATGAGCTGTGCGCGCTGCCTTGCAGGTCTAGACCAAGTCTTAGATTATTGCCAGTTGTTGAACATGTCCATACCAATCATCAAGTCGTTTACCCGTCACTCATCAAGACGTACCCCGACCGCTCATGAAGAAGACTCCCTGCGGCCCGTGTAGAACGCCACCGTCAAGTCCTTGACCAGCGCCTTGCGTTCGTAGTCGTCGAGTTCGACGAGCCCCCGCACGGTCAGCCGGGTCACCGTGTCCTCGACCGAGTCGACGACGGAGGTGAGCACGGTGTCGCGGTGCTGGGCGTCCAGCGCGGCGATCCGGCGGCGCTGCATCACGGCGGCGACCTCGGGCGCGTAATCGATCTTCGTGGGCTGCGCCGAGAACACCTCCAGGCCGACCGGCGCCGTGTCCGCGGCCACCAGCCGGGTCAGCGCCTCGCCGACCGCCTCGGTGTTGCGCAGGGTCGCGTCCTTGACCACAGCGGGCGGCAGTTCGGCCGGGAGCCGCGAGAGCACCCGCGAGAGCGCCGCCTCCACGCACTCGCGCAGATACGTCTCGTGGTCCTCCACCCCGAGCGTGGCGCGCGCGGTGTCCCTGACCCGCCAGACGACGAGCACGACCACCCGCAGCGCGACCCCGTTCGTGTCGACCGCGGACATCGGCTCACTGCGCCAGTGCCGCAGCCGTACGTCGACCCGGCGGCGCAGCACCAGCGGGTTGACCCACATGAGTCCGGTACGCCGGACCGTGCCGCGGTAGCGCCCGAACAGTCCGAGCACCCAGGCCCGCCCGGTCCGCCCCCGGGCCAGACCGCCGAAGCCGAACAGACCGAGCGCGCCCGCCCCGGCGTACGCCGCCCACTGCGCCGGTCCGAGCCCGGCGCCGCCGTGCCCCGGCAGCTCCAACGCCCGAGCCACCGAGGGAGGCAGGGCGCCCGCCCACCACGAGGTGAGTACACATCCGGCCAGCCCACAGGCACCGGCCAGCACCCCCGCCGCTCCGGGCAGCACCCGTGCGGGGCGCTCCACCAGTTCGGGGTCGATCTCCGGCATCGGGCGGGGGGCCGCACCGGGCACCGGGCGCCGGATGCGCGGCTGCTCCCCCGTACCGCGCCGCCGCCCCACGACGGCGGGCCCGAGCGGGACGGACACCGGCTCGGGATCGTCCCTGAACAGCAGGTGGACGGGGATCTCGGTGGTCGCCTCGTTGTGGATGAGCCGGGTGGAGCGCGTGCCGCCCTCGCGCACGCCGCCGCGCTCCGGCGCCGAATCCGGCCCGGGCGCCCGGGAGGACGGCCCTTCGGACTCCGGGGTATGTCCGGACTCCGGGGTGTGTGAAGTCGTCGTACTCATATCTGCCTCCATGCCTCCGCGCCTGGAAGATTCACGAGAAGTGGGGATCGGAAAAGGCTCAGGAGAAGAGCCGCCGCCAGGTCTCCGGTCCCGGGTAGCCGTCCGCCGCACCGCCGCGCCAGCCCTGCGCCCGCTGGAACGCCTGGGTGGCCCGCCCGTCCGCGGCCGACCAGCGGGGGCCGGGACCCGAGGTGTAGAAGCGGCCCGCGCCGCGCTCCACGAGGAGCCGGCCCAGCTGGGTGACGTACTTGTTGTTGGCGCCGGGCCCGAAGTACGCGGCCCCCGGGAAGCGGCCGGGCCCCTTCTCCGCCGACGGCTTCGCCCCGCTCGCGCTCTCCGTCAGGCCCTTGTAGCGGTAGGCCAGATAGCGGTCCGAGTTCTTCCAGTACGCGTACGGAGTGGCCTGCTTCCGGGCGTGCGGAGGTGTCGCCTCGTAAGCGATGTAATAGGTGTGCGTGTAGTCCGTCCAGCCGCCGAAAATGACGACGTGCGAGCCCTTCTCGGGGTTCACCGGGTTGTGGAAGAGGAGAATGTCGCCGGGCTGGAGCTCGTCGCGGGTAATACGGTCGCTGACGGTGTCGAGACTGCCGGTCCATTCGTTGCCCGGAAGGTTCCAGGCCATCGAGACAAATCCGGAGCAGTCCTGCCGGTAACCGTCCGACCAATACTCGTTCATGTTGTACGGCACGTCCGCGTCGATCCATGTCTTGGCCCGGTTGATGATCTCGGCCCGGGTGGTCGCGGGTGCCTTGGACACGGTGCCGGGCTTGGTGGCGGTGGACGGTCTCCCCGCCGGGCCGTGCAGCGGGGCCTTGCCGCCTTGCGGGGTGCCGGGCTCGTCACCTGCGGGGATGCCCGGCCGGGCGGGTCCGTGGGCGGCCGCGACCGCCGTGATCGAGGGGCCCGCGCCAAGGACCGTACTCGCCGCCGCGGCAAGGACGAGAGCCCTGCGGACCGCCGGACGGCCCACGGCACCGGACACACAGGAAAAGGAAGAGGGAGGGAAAGAGGAAGGGGACGAGGAACAGGGCATGATGCGTCGCCACTGCGCGCATCCGGGGCAGTCGCAGTCACTCGCGGCATCGAATTCCTCGAATACCGGAGCCTTCATGCGAATCCCCTCACACTCCAGGTCGAAATCTCCGCGCTTGTGCACAGGCGACAGTTTCTCAACTGTCATCCGGTGTCGCATGTTGACGGTCCGAATGATGTACAAGGGCGTGCGCAGGGGGCCGCCCGCACCCGGCCACGGGGCCGGGGCACCCTTCCAGGTCAGGTAGAGTTTCCGCGTCAGCACGCGCCGCTAGCTCAGTTGGTTAGAGCAGCTGACTCTTAATCAGCGGGTCCGGGGTTCGAGTCCCTGGCGGCGCACCGATCGGAAGACCCCTCGCAGCGGCGAGGGGTCTTTCGTCGTGTGCCACTACGCCCCCTTCGTCGTACACGCGTCTCAATTAGCGCGTATGACCGGTTAACACCGCGTTTCGCATCTTGCGATCATGATGTGCGACGTAGAACCCTGGGCTTCAAGGGACTGTCGATATCTGACAGTTGGGGGTAAGGCCGGCTGCACGTGCGATGGGGATGGATGGGGCCCCGTTCACGAACAGGTGCCGAGGGGGGCATCATGCAACCGGAAGGTCGTCGTTCCATGTCTCTGTGGTGGAGATGATGTGGTGACGCTGGCCTGCCAGTGATGCGTCCGGGACGGTCGAGGGGGACCCGAACGGACGACTGAACCGACGAACACGCGGACATCCGCGTGCGGGGGGATGACTCATGACGTCGACGCCGACGGGCGCCCGACAGGACTTCGACCCGTCAGAGACAACACAGCTCAGGGTGCCATCGCACCGGACGGGCGGCTTCCGAAGAATCAAGAAGACGCTGCCGAGATACGACTACGAGCACTACAGCCGGCTCGCGGGGCCCCTCACGCAACCTGATCCGACCAAACCGTACAAGGTGCAGTACCGCACACTCCTGTCGCAGGAGCCGCACCGCATACGCGCGGCGCTCATGCTGGGTGCCGCGCCGCTGCTCTCGGTGGTCCTGCTCGTCTGGCTGCTCCAGCCCGCGCACTGGACCGAACGCGACTATCCCGCGTACGACTTCCTGCCGGCCCTCGACATCGTGATGCTGGTCTCGATCGGCCTCATCGAGTTCTTCCGCTGCATGAACGTGCTGTCGAACGCGCACGCCACCCTGGTCGCCCGCGACCCGATCCCGGTGGTGCCCGAGACCGGCACCAGAGTCGCCTTCCTCACCTCCTTCGTACCCGGCAAGGAGCCCCTCGGCATGGTGACGAAGACCCTGGAGGCAGCCGTCAAGCTGCGCCACCGGGGTCTTCTGCACATCTGGCTCCTGGACGAGGGCGACGACCCGGAGGTGAAGGAGGTCTGCGCGCGCCTGGGCGTGCACCACTTCTCCCGCAAGGGCATCGCGAAGTGGAACATGCCCAAGGGCCCGCACCGCGCCAAGACCAAGCACGGCAACTACAACGCCTGGCTGGACGCGCACGGCGGCGACTACGACTACTTCGCCTCGGTCGACACCGACCACGTGCCACTGCCCAACTACCTGGAGCGGATGCTCGGCTTCTTCCGCGACCCGGACGTCGGCTTCGTCATCGGCCCGCAGGTGTACGGCAACTACGACAACGTCATCACCAAGGCCGCCGAGTCGCAGCAGTTCCTCTTCCACGCCCTGATCCAGCGCGCCGGTAACGCCTACGGCTCCCCTATGTTCGTGGGCACCTCCAACGCCGTACGCATCAAGACGCTGAAGCAGATCGGCGGTCTGTACGACTCGATCACCGAGGACATGGCGACCGGCTTCGAGATCCACCGCGCCAAGAACCCGGCCACCGGCAGGAAGTGGCGCTCGGTCTACACGCCGGACGTGCTCGCGGTCGGCGAGGGGCCCAACGCCTGGACGGACTTCTTCACCCAGCAGCTGCGCTGGTCGCGGGGGACGTACGAGACGATCCTCAAGCAGTACTGGAAGGGCTGGTACTCACTGCCGCCGAGCAAGCTCTTCAACTACACGATGATGATCATCTTCTACCCGATGTCGGCCCTCAACTGGATCCTCGCGGCCCTGAGTTGCGCGCTGTTCCTGGGCCTGGGCGCCTCGGGTGTGAACATCGACCCGACGGTCTGGCTGATGCTCTACGGCAACGCGTCGGCGCTGCAGATCGGGCTCTACATCTGGAACCGCCGCCACAACGTCTCGCCGCACGAGCCCGAGGGCAGCGGCGGGGTGGCGGGCATGATGATGTCGGCGCTCTCCGCACCGATCTACGCCCGCTCGCTCATGGACGCCGTACTGCGCCGCAAGAGCAAGTTCGTGGTGACCCCCAAGGGCGATTCGGCGAGCCCCGACACGCTGTTCGGGACCTTCCGGATCCACCTGTTCTTCATTCTGGTCTTCGCCGGCTCGATCACCGCCGGCATCCTGCTCGGGCACGCCCACCCCGCGATGATCATCTGGGCCACCTTCGCCCTGCTGATCACCGCCTCGCCGATCTTCGCCTGGCGCTGGACGATGCGGCAGGACAGGAAGAAGCCCAAGCCGGGAGAGCCGGAGGCGGCCCCGCTGCCACCGCAGGCCTCGGTGCCCCAGCAGGAACAGCACGCCCCGCACGCACCGCAGCACAAGCCCCAGTGGGCCGCCGCGAACAGCGGGAACGACCAGACCATGCAGATTTCCCTTGGGGGACACCAGAAATGAAAGACGGTGCCAGCCGCCGCCGTGCCCGTCGTCTTGCGATAGGCGCGGCGGTGGTCCTCGCGCTGGCCGGGATGAACGGCCCGTGGCTCTATCGCTTCGGGACGGAGCAGTACCACCAGTACAAGATCAACAAGTCGGAGTACAAGGCGGAGAACGGCCACTGGGACGTCATCGACTTCCCCGAGGAGTTCCGCCAGAACACCATCCACGCGGCCCTGCTGCACACCGGCAAGATCCTGCTGATCGCGGGCTCCGGCAACGACCAGGACAACTTCGACGCGAAGAAGTTCGACACCCGGATCTGGGACCCGGTCAAGGGCACCATCAAGAAGGTCCCCACCCCGGCCGACCTCTTCTGCACGGGCCACACCCAGCTCGCCAACGGCAATCTGCTGATCGCGGGCGGCACCAAGCGCTACGAGAAGATGAAGGGTGACGTCACCAAGGCCGGCGGTCTGATGGTGGTGCACAACGAAAACCCGGACGAGCCGATCACCCTGCCCGCGGGCACCAAGTTCACCGGCAAGGAGAACGGCAAGACCTTCGTGTCGAAGGACCCGGTACTCGTCCCGCGCGCCACGAAGGTCTTCGACCCGGACACCGGCGCGTTCCTGCGCAACGACCCCGGCCTCGGCCGTATCTACGTCGAGGCGCAGCAGAGCGGCACCAAGTACGAGACGGGCACCCAGGACAACTACCGCGTCCAGGGCCTCACCGGCACCGACGCCCGCAACACGTACGGCATCGCGGAGAAGCTCGCCCTGGACAAGAAGGACTTCCAGGGAATCAGGGACGCCTACGAGTTCGATCCGGTCGCCGAGCGGTACATCAAGGTCGACCCGATGAACGAGGCCCGCTGGTACCCGACGCTGACCACCCTCTCGGACGGCAAGGTCCTCAGCCTCTCCGGTCTGGACGAGATCGGCCAGCTGGTCCCCGGCAAGAACGAGGTCTACGACCCGAAGACCAAGAAGTGGACGTACACCCAGGGCATCCGGCAGTTCCCGACCTATCCGGCGATCTCACTGATGCAGTCCGGCGAGCTCTTCTACTCCGGCTCGAACGCGGGCTACGGCCCCGACGACGTCGGCCGCGACCCCGGCATCTGGGACCTGGACACCAACAAGTTCACGAAGCTGCCCGGCATGAGCGACCCGAACCTGCTGGAGACTTCCGGGACGGTGCTGCTGCCGCCCGCGCAGGACGAGAAGTACATGGTCATCGGCGGCGGCGGGGTCGGCGAGTCCGACAAGTCCAGCGAGAAGACCCGGATCATCGACCTGCTGGCGGACGACCCGGCGTTCGTGGACGGGCCGTCACTGGAGAAGGGCACCCGGTACCCGCAGTCCTCGATCCTTCCCGACGACACCGTGCTGATCTCGGGCGGCTCGGAGGACTACCGCGGGCGCGGCGACTCCAACATCCTTCAGGCGCGGATCTACGACGCGAAGTCCGGCGCGCTGAACCAGGTCGCCGACCCGCTGGTGGGCCGCAACTACCACTCGGGCTCGCTCCTGCTGCCCGACGGCCGCGTGATGTTCTTCGGCTCCGACTCGCTGTACGCCGACGCGGCCGACACCAAGCCCGGCGTGTTCGAGCAGCGCATCGAGATCTACACGCCGCCGTACCTGTTCCACGGCTCGCAGCCCACCCTCTCCGGCGGCCCGGAGACGATCGCCCGCGGCGACTCGGGCACCTTCAAGACGCAGCACGCCTCGTCCATCAAGACGGCCCGGCTGATCCGGCCGAGCGCGTCCACCCATGTCACCGACACCGACCAGCGTTCCATCGCGCTGGATCTGAAGAAGACGGCGGACGGGATCACGGTGACGGTTCCCAAGAACCGGAACCTGGTCGAATCCGGGTGGTACATGCTGTTCGTCACCGATGACGAGGGGACGCCCAGCAAGGCGCAGTGGGTGAAGGTTCCTTAGTTTCTCCGTGCTTGGGGGCGCCGTCCGCTGCTCGCGGAGGGCGCCCCCAAGCACGTACGGACTAGCTCGAGGCCTTCGCGAGCTTCAGTGCGTAATCCACCCACCACTCACCGGCCTTGGGCCCGCCCTTGCACTCGCCGTCCGACTCCCCCGGCCGCTTGACCCACAGATACGCGTCGACGAGCGGATCGGCGGTCTTGGTCGTCGGTGTCTCGCCCAGTGCGCGGCCCGGCGGGTTGCACCAGTTCTCGTCGGCCTCGCCCTCCGTGTACGGACCGTTGCCGTTGCGGCTGGTGTCGATGACGAAGGGCTTGCCGCCGACCTTGGCCGAGAGCTGTTTGCCGTACGCGATGGAGTCAGCGGTCGTGTAGAAGTTCGAGACGTTGACCGAGAAACCGTCCGCCGCCTCGATGCCCGCCCATTGGAGGGGCTCGAAGATCTGGTCGGGGTGGCCCCAGCCCGCGTTGCCCGCGTCCACGTACACCTTCGTGTTCTTCAGGGCCTTGAGCGCGGTGATGGCGCCCTTGAGGAGGTCGTAGCGCTCCTCGTGGAACTCCTCCGGGGTGCACTGGTTGACCAGGTGCAGGACCGCGTCCGGCTCCAGGATCACCGTGGCGGGCCGGTCCGCGATGCCCTTGGCGACCCCGTCGATCCAGGCCCGGTAGGCGTTGCCGTCGGCGGCGCCGCCCTGCGAGAACTGGCCGCAGTCGCGGTGCGGGATGTTGTAGAGGACCAGGAGCGCGTCCCGGTCGGCCTTCGCGGCGGCCTCGGTGAAGCCGCGCGCCTCCTGCTCCGGGTTCTCCGGGCCGATCCACTCGCCCGTCGGCTGCTGGGCGATCTTGCGGATCTGCTCGGCGTCGTCGTCCTTGCCTGCCTTCACGTACGCGGCGACCTGCGCTGCCGCGTTCCCGTCCGGGTTGACCCAGAACGGGTCCGCGTCCTTGGGCTGCTGTGTGACGCCGGCACCGGAGCCGTTGTTCTCGTCGCCGTCGCCCCCCGACGAGAAACACCCCGCGAGCAGCAGTGCCGCCCCCGCCATCGCCACGGACGCCCGTGCAACCGCCAAAGGGGCGCGCCGGTGTCGAGAGTCCGAACGCGCGGAGGCCCGAAGGGTTGAGCACGATCGGGCTCTCGACACCGGCTTCAGCGCCCCGGCGGCGCGAAAAAGCACCCCGTGCATGCTGCCGTACATCCAACTCCCCCTTGGGTGCACTGTCCGAAAGGTCAATCCTGACATACGTCTCGCCTCGCCCACGAGATCAGCCGAGCCTTGGTGGAGAGCTGTTACAGCCCCGGGCCTCCGGGTAGGTGCGGGCTGAGCCGGGAGCCGGGGGACGACGGAATCGGGGTAGGTCACATGCACCTCAGTACCCGGGAGACGCTGCTTGTATCGGCCCTGCTGGAGGCCTCGGACACGCTGTCCGACAGTTTCGACGCCGGGCGTTATCTGCAGCGCCTGTCCGACCACTGCGTGGAGATCCTGGGCGCGCGGGCCGCCGGCGTCATGCTGATCGACGGCGGCGAGGCGGTCTCCCTTGCCGGGAGCACCCGCCGGCAGGAGGTCGCGCTCGATCTGCTGGCCGTCCAGCACCTCGGCGGACCCTGCCTGGACAGCTACGGCACCGGCCGCCCGGTCGCGCCCGTCTCGATCAGCGTCGCCCATGCCGCCGCCCGCTGGCCCGACTTCACCGAACGGGCGCTGCGCCACGACATCGCCGCGACCTTCGCGGTCCCGCTGCGCCGCCGCGAGACGCTGCTCGGCGCGCTCAACGTCTTCGTGCCCACCCTGCCCGAGCACGCCTCCCCGCCCGAGGACCACTGGAGCGTGCACCTGGCCCAGGCCCTGGCCGACGCGGCGGCCGTCGGACTACAGAACCACCGGGTGTACGCGCAGTACCGCAGCCTGGCGGGGCAGTTGCAGGGTGCCCTGTCCAGCCGCGTGCGCATCGAGCAGGCGAAGGGCATACTCGCCGAGCGCTGGAACACCGGGGTCGATCAGGCGTTCCTCACGCTGCGGCAGTACGCACGCCGGCACCGGTTGCCGCTCGACGAGGTCGCGACGGGGGTGATCGACGGCTCGGTGGACCGGCAGGAACTGGGCGGAGGGCCGGGCGGGCGACCGTCGTAAGACTGCCGGGCAACCGTCGTAAGACTGTGGGAACGGGCCTGGACCGGCCCGGAACCGGTCCAGGTCCGGTCCGTAAAGCGCACTCCACCTGCACGAACCACACGCGTGACGAGCTGTCGACTTGGCGGCAGAAAGACCCTAGGCCAGAACGCTGATCCGCTCTACAGTTGCCTCACACGGCCCCGGTCCCCGGCCGGCCGGCCGGACCGCGCCATCCGCGGACTGGTCCCCTTACCTCCCGCGCAGGACGCCGGGTTTCTCCCGCAGCCCGAGCGCGCGCGGTCGAGGACCAGCCCGGTCGGCGGCCCCGGGGGGAGCGGGTCGTCGACCGGGCCAGGTGAGCCGGTGGAGCGGCGGCGGGCGCGTGCTCGGGCGGGAAGGCCCCCTGCTCGGTCAGAGTCCACTGCCCGTGAGGTACGCCGACACGATCACGTTCGCCGTATAGGTGCGGCTCGTCGCGTCGAAGGTGCCGCCGCAGGTGATGAGCCGTAGCTCGGCCCGCCCCGACTGCCGGGTGCCGTAGGCCTGTTGAGCGTCGAAGTGGTCACGGGAGAGGACCTGTACGTCGTCCACGGTGAACTCGGCGACGGTCCCGTCGTCGCGGATCACCCGGACGATCTCGCCTGGCCGTACCGTGCTGAGCTGGTAGAAAACCGCGGGCCTGGTCTCGGTGTCGACGTGCCCCACGAGCAGTGCGGTCCCGGCCGCCCCTGGTGTCGCCCCGGCGCCGTACCAGCCGACAACTCCCGGCTGGTCGAAGGGCGGCGGGTCGATCGCGCCCTGCGGATCGAGCCCGCGGGCCACGACGGGTGCCTGCACCCCCATCGCGGGAATGTCCACCCGCTGCGGCTTCGCGTCCCCCAACGGGGGCCGTGCGGGCGGGAGTTGTATCTCAGGCGGCCGTCCGACCGCCGCCATGTCCCCTGTGGTCGGCGCTGATGTCCCGGGCCGTACGTCCGTCACCTCGCGACCCCACAGCCACAGCCCGAGCAGCAGTACCGCCCAGGCGACACCCGTCATCAGGCGCCCGGCGGTGGAGGAGCGTTCCTGTCCGGACACGTCAGTCGCGGGCGTCGCCGTGCCGGCTCCGGCGGGCGCTGCGTACCGCCACGGCCACGGCGGCGACGCTCGCCAGGACGAGGCCGATCACCGCGTGCCAGGTGCCGGGGCCGGTCTGCCGGGCGTCCACCATGGCGAGCTGGGTGGCGGCACCGCCGCCGCCCGCGTGCACGGGTGCGACCGGCGAGGCGGCGGCGGAGGGACCGGCGCTGCCGCCGGCGACGGTGACCGAGCCCTTGATCTTGTCGTCGTGGCCGTCGCAGCTCACCTTGATGTCATAGGTGCCGGGCTGGAGCGAGGTCGGCACGCGGGTCTCGCCGGCGAGTGCGCCGTCCTTGCCGGTGAGCTGCGCATCCGCGACGAACGCGGCCGATTTCGCGGTACCCGTCTGCCCCGCGCAGCCCGTGGCCCGCAGCTGGACGTCGCTGCCGGGAGCCGGGGAGGCGGGCGTCACCCGGACGCCCGCGTCGGCCGCGTGGGCGGTGGGGGTGAACACGGCCGCCACCATCGCACCGGCACAGAGAGTGATTCGCAGTGAGCGCATCGTGAACCTCCAGATACCTGGAGACTCCTCCTAGGGGCGCGGGATCGCATCTTCAGAGGGGCACGACTGCTCCGTACGGGTCCTGTCCGGGTCCCGACCGGTTTAGATCACGGCGTGCCCACAGCGTGCTCACCGTGTGCTCATCCTCTGGGCAGCGCCTCAGACGCGGTCGACGAGGTCCGCGATCGAGTTCACGATCTTCGAGGGGCGGTACGGGTACTGCTCGATCTCGGCGGGCGTGGTCAGCCCGGTGAGCACCAGGAACGTCTCCATGCCCGCCTCAAGACCGGCCAGCACGTCGGTGTCCATCCGGTCACCGATCATCGCGCTGGTCTCGGAGTGCGCCCCGATGGCATTCAGGCCGGTCCGCATCATCAGCGGATTCGGCTTCCCGGCGAAGTACGGCTGCTTGCCGGTCGCCTTGGTGATCAGCGCGGCGACCGCGCCGGTGGCGGGCAGCGGACCCTCCGTGGACGGGCCGGTCTCGTCCGGATTGGTGGCGATGAAACGGGCGCCGCCCTTGATCAGCCGGACCGCCTTGGTCATGGCCTCGAAGGAGTACGTACGAGTCTCGCCCAGAACGACGTAATCAGGCTCGTGGTCGGTGAGCACGTACCCGATGTCGTGCAGCGCCGTGGTCAGGCCCGCCTCACCGATGACGTACGCCGTGCCGCCGGGCCGCTGGTCGTCCAGGAACTTGGCGGTGGCGAGGGCAGAGGTCCAGATGTTCTCGACCGGCACGTCCAGGCCCATGCGCTGGAGCCTGGCGTGCAGGTCACGGGCGGTGTAGATCGAGTTGTTGGTGAGGACGAGGAAGGGCTTCCCGGACTCCCGCAGCCTCTTGATGAAGGCGTCGGCGCCGGGGATCGGCACACCCTCGTGGATGAGCACACCGTCCATGTCGGTGAGCCACGATTCGGTGGGCTTGCGCTCTGCCATGTGCCGATCTCCTGACGTACGCCGTACTGCGCGACTTGCGCGGTGCCGTGCTGCGTATCCCCAGCCTAGCGAGCCGTTGCGATCAGCTGCGGTCGCGGACTTCCCGCCCTCGGCCAGCCGCCGGTTCGCGGACCTCCCGCCCTCGGCCAGCCGCCGGTTCGCGGACTTCCCGCCCTCGGCCAGCCGCCGGTTCGCGGACCTCTCGCCCACTCGGTCAGCCGCCGGACGCCGACTTCCAGGCCTCGGTCAGCCGCCGGTCGCCGACTTCCAGGCCTCGACGTACGAGGTGAGGTTCTTGTCGTTGTGGGACCAGTCCCGGCTCGAAGATCTCCACGTCGGCCATCAGCTTGGTGAGCGCGATCGCGATCGCGTCGGTGGCCTTGATGTCCTGACGCGCGGAGAAGCCGCCGCGCCCGCCGAGGAACACCCGCCCCGAGACAGGCCGTACGGACCCGGCGACGGCACACGGCGCAGTCGTCCTGCCGGATCCGGAGGCCCGAGCAGCGCCGTAACCTCGCCTCGCTCGACGGTGCGGTCGAGCGAGTCGAGGACGGTGGTCCCGCCGTACGCGACGGACACGTTCGCCAAGCGGATGCGGCCGCTCATGATCCGACTCCCTGGAGCAGGGACGGCAGTTCGGCGACGGACCCGAGGACGGACATGGCTCCTGCCGCCCGCAGCGCCGACTCCCCGTGCGCCCCGGTGAGCACTCCGGCGACGACCCCGGCCCCGGCGCGTACGCCGCTGAGCATGTCGTACGACGTGTCGCCCAGCACCGCGACCTGTCGCACACTCTCCGCGGCCCGCGTCCGCAGGAACGCCTCAAGGACCATGTCGGGATACGGCCGCCCGCGCCCCCCGGCGTCGGCGGGGCACAGCGTGAGCGGCACCAACTCCCGCCAGCCCAGGGCGTCGAGGATGGCGTCCTGGGTGACCCGGGCGAACCCGGTGGTCAGCACGACCGTCCGCCCGGAGTCCGCCAGCTCCTCGATCGCCTCGCGCGCACCGCCGATCGGTGCGATGAGCCCGCCGTCGACGAGTTCGCCGTACGCCTTCTCGAAGGCGGAGTTGGCCCGCTGGGCGAGCGTCTCCTCCCCGAACAGGTGCCGGAAGACGGAGATCTTGGACTCGCCCATGGTGGCCCGGACGTAGGTGAGCTTCTCCGCGTGGTCGGCGGAACCGGGCTCGACGCCCAACTTCCCCGCGGCCGTGGCGAATGCCCGCTCGACGAGTCCGCCGTCGGCGACGGTGGTGCCGGCCATGTCGAGCACCACGAGTCGAATGTCCATGACTGTGTCCCGGGTCAATTCCCTCACCATCCCAGTGCGTTGGCGGTCGTCTCCGCGATCGCGGGTGAGCAGGTCATGCCACGCCCGCCGGGCCCGGTGACCAGCCACACCCCGTCCCGCACCCGCTGCCGGGCACCACCCGGCTCGGGTCGGTGCACTGCGCGTACACCCCGGCCCAGCGCCGCCGGATCTTCGGCAACGGCCGTCCGAGGAAGGACTCGACCACGCCGGTCAGGTGGTCGTAGGGCTCCTCGACGGTGTCGAAGGCGAAGGGGTGCTCGTACTCGTGGGTGTCGCCGATGGTCAGCCCGCCGTCCGCGCGCTGCACCATGAGCAGCTGCATACGGTGGGCGGCGGCGGTCTCGGCCTGCGGCTGACCGGAGTTGAGCCGGTCGAGCGCCTCGCCGCGGTAGGCGGGGTAGTAGCGGAAGCTGTCCGGGTCGGCGACCGAGGTGGTGAGCGGCTCGCCCAGCGGCTCGGTCTGCATCATCTGCAGCCGCACGCGCCGGACGGGCAGCTCAGGCCCGGCCAACTCCCGTACGAGACCGCCCAGCCAGGCCCCCGTGCACAGCACCACGGCGTCACCGCGGTGGACATCCCCGTGGTCGTCACGGACCGCGTGCTCATCCACCACATCGCGGACCTCGCGCCCCGGCAGGAAGGTGTAGCGCGGCGACCTCCGCAGCTCCTCCCGGAGGGCGAGCTGGGCGACGCGCGGCTCGACGGCCGCGTCACGCTCGCAGTACAGCGCGGCGTCGTACGCGCCGCGCAGCGCCGGGTTCACGGCGCGCGCCTCGCCCGCCGTCAGCAACTTGTAGCCGCGGGCGGCGGCATCCGGGCGGGCCGCGGCCGCCTCGGCGACGGCGAGTTCGCGCTCGCCGCGCAGGGGGGTCAGGGACCCGTTCGCTCGGAAGCCGATCCCCGGGACGCGCGCCCCGATCGACTCCCACAACTCCCGTGCCCGCAGGGCGGTTTCGAGCTCCTCTCCACCCGCGCGGCCACTGACCCAGATCTGCCCGAAGTTGCGCAGGGAGGCCCCGCGGGCCTCCGCCTCACGCTCGATCTGCACGACCTCATGGCCGCGCTCCACTGCGTGCCAGGCATGCAGGGTGCCCACCACTCCAGCTCCGACGACTATCACTCTCACCACGGCAACGCTCCTCGGAAGGGGGGAATCGGAAGGGACCGCACAGCATCCAGATGGTGAACCGCCTATTACGCTTGGGCTAGACCTGTTATGTTTTCGTTACAAAAGGGGGTGAGCCGGGTGGCCGCAGCCACGCCCAGGAAGGAGTGCGGAGGATCAGCCGCGCAGGTGGGCAGGGCGGCGGAGGATCAGCCGCGCAAGTGGGCAGGGCGGCGGAGGATCAGCCGCGCAAGTGGGCAGGGCGGCGGAGGATCAG
>NZ_JBHXMF010000004.1:0-136111 GCF_042721055.1 Streptomyces sp. NPDC058470 | reverse complement strand
AGCCGCGCAAGTGGGCGGTGAACGAGAACCGATCCCCTCGGTACAGCGTCCGCACCCGTTCCAGCGGCTCCCCCGCCGTGTCCCGCGAGACCCGGTGGAGCAGCAGCATCGGCAACGCGGGCGGCGTACCGATGAGCAGCGCCTCGCGCGGAGTGGCCAGCACCGTCTCGATCCGCTCGTCGGCCTCGCCGAACGCGATGCCGAGCCGGTCGTGGAGGTAGGCGTAGAAGGAGGAGTCGGGAGTGAAGTCACGGTCGAGGTGCGGTACGCGCGCCACGGCGACGTAGGTGCTCTCAAGACCCACCCGCTCGGCATCGGCGAGCAGGACGCGCTCCATGTGCCAGACGGGTTCGCCGCGCGTCAGCCCGGCCTCGGCGGCGAGGGTTTCGGGGCAGGGGAAGCGGTCGAGGCTAATCAGCGTACGACCGGGGGTGCGTCCCTGCCGCCGTACGCCCTCGGTGTAGCTGGCGAGCGAGAGCGGCTGCTCCAGCTTCGGCCCCGCGACGACCGTGCCGCGCCCCTGCCGCCGCACCTTCCCCTCCAGCAGCAGCTCCCGCAGCGCCTGCCGTACGGTCTCCCGCGCGACCTCGTACTTCTCCGCGAGATCACGCTCGGGCGGCAGTGCCCCGCCCTCGCCCAACTCCTCGACAAGCAGGGCGATATGGGCCTTCACCGCGTAGTACTTCGGGATGCGGCCGTGCTCCGGGATGCCGGAGCGGACGGGGGCGCCGGGGGCCTGGTCGTTCGGGTAGTCCACGGGGAGGATCGTCGCAGACGGCGTCCTCGCGGCGGGCTCCAGGTGTCACCGGCTCGACCGGGCCTACCGGGGCACGCCGCGGACCCCCGCCATCACCGGCGCGACCGCGCCCGCCGGGACACGGCGAGGAGGACGGCCCCCGTGACGAACAACCCGAGGCCGGCGGCCGCACCGAACCAGTGCGAGGCACGCGGACCGGTACTGGCCAGCTCCTCCGCAGCCGATACACCTTCGTCCTGTACGACTCCACTGTCGCCGTCGCCGGTTCCGACCCCGGTGCCGGTTCCGGCCCCGGCCCCGGCCCCGGTGCCGCCGTCGCCGTCGCTGGTACCCCCCTCGCCCTCGTCCTCGATGCGGAAGCGGTAGTCGTTCGACTCCCCGACCCAGTCCCCGTCGTTGTCGTGCCGCTGTACGACGGCCGCGTTCGCGACGACCTCGTTCGGGGCGGCCGCGTCGGAGGTGACGGAGAGGCGGACCTTCACGGTGAGCGTCCGGCCGGGGCCGACCGTGAACCCAGGGAACCCGTCGTCGAAGGCCCCCACGTTCTCGTCCTCGTCACTTTTCTCGAACTCGACCGGATGCGGAATCCCGCCCCCGCCCCCGCCCCCGTAGAACTCCAGCCGCGCCTGCTCGGGCCGCAATGCCCGCTTCTCGTCCACGAGGACGACGATCGGGTGGATGTTGCCGCAGGTGTGCGCGGTGGTGTTGGTGAGGTCGATGTACCAGATCCGGTAGTCGCCCCCGATGTCGTACGTCGACGGCCCGCCGTGGATCTTGGTCTGCACCGGGAAGGCGCGGGACTCGGGGGCGGCGCAGGTGGGGCGAGGGTTCGCCAGGGCCGTGCCGGGGGTGGCGAGCGTGAGCGGGAGGGCGGCGGCCGCAGCAGTAACGGAGAGGGGCAGGGACGTGCACAGCCTCAATCGCGTTCGCGTTCGCATTCGCATTCGCATGAAGAGCCTTTGCCGATCGGGAGCGTAAGCGGTACCGGGCAGCGGCCCGTGACCCTGCCACACGCGACCGGCCACACCGGGTCGCCACGCCCGCCGTGAGCCCGATCGGCCGCGGAGGTCCCCTCGATCAGCGGAAACGTTCCAGCCCGTACTGTGTCTGAGCTCCTCCGGCCCGGCCGCAGCGCCTGCGATCTCTCAGAGGCCACCGGTGGTCGGCGGCGCGCCGCACCGCGTTAGCCTGGCGTACGCGCCGCCCTGCTCCTGGCCGTTCACTCCACCGTTGTACGCCGCCGAGAACAGTTCGTTGAGCACGTCATCGGGCGTCGTCCGGCAAGTGACGGGGCCGCCCCGACGCGCACCTTGGCTGTGCGTGCCCGCAGCACCCCGTGGGGGCACAGCCCCGAGGCAGGGGAATGGGTGGGGCGAGGACGAAACCCACCCCCCGTCACCCCACCCCCCGCCCGAACAACGGCGCCAACAACAACTGCGCAGCCCCCTCGGCAACCCCCCGCGCCCCGCCGGGGGCAAGCCGCACGGGAACCCCCGCCTCCACGCCCTCCCGCCGAGCCCGCTCGTCCAGCACCGCCCCGACACCTCCTACGAACTCCCCCTGATGCGCCGCCACCGTACGGCCGCCCAGCAACACCACATCGATGTCCAACAGCCCCACCAGATTCGCCGCCCCCACCCCCAGCACCCGCGCCGCCTCCCCCACCGCCCCCCGGCGCACGGCCCCCAGACACAGCACCTCGACGCACCCCCGGTCACCGCAGCTGCACAGGGGCCCGTCCAGCTGGATGACCTGGTGCCCGAACTCCCCGGCGCCCGTACGAGCCCCCCGATGCACGGCCCCACCGATCACGAGCCCGGCCCCCAGCCCCGTACCGAGATGCAGATAGGCGAAGGACCCGGAGCCGCTGCCACCCCCCACCGCCAGACCCAACGCCGCAGCGTTCGTGTCCTTGTCCACCACCACCGGCACCCCGAGCCGCCCCGCCAACACGTCCCGCAGCGGAAACCCGTCCCACTCCGGAAACCCGGTGACCCGGTGCAGCACGCCCCGCGCGTGATCGAGAGGACCGGGCAGCGCGACCCCCACTCCCAGCACAGCCCCCACCCCCGCGAGCAACGCCTCCACCTCCGCGGCCGCCGCCTCGACCACCGCGTCCGCCCCGCCCCCCAGATCCAGCGGAGCCCGCCGCTCGCCCACCACCGCTCCGGTGAGATCGCAGAGCACCGCCCTCAGCTCGTCCCGGTCGAGGTGCAGCCCGGCGGCGTGGCCGGCCTCCGGGACGAGCCGGAGCACCGTACGCGGCTTGCCGCCCGTGGAGGCGCGGCGGCCCGCCTCCGCCACGAACCCGTCCGTCCGCAGCCGGGCCGTGATCTTGCTGACGGCCTGCGGGGTCAGCCCGGTCCGCTCGGCGAGTTCGAGGCGGCTGATGCCGCCGGGCCCGGCCGTGCGCAGCAGATCGAGCACGAGTGCGGCGTTGTGGCTGCGCAGGGCGAGCAGGTTCACGCCCGTCACCGCATCCGTACCCCGGCCGCCCCGGCCACCCCGTACGGCAGGCAACCCCGCCCCCGGTCCCGCATCGTTCCTGTTCACGTACGCCATTGTCCCCCGCGCTTGCACTTTGGCAACAGCGTTGCGAAAGTGGACGTATGACTGGCACAGGTTCTGACTCCGGCACGTCCGCCGCCTCGGCCGCCCCTGGCACCCCGGGCGGCCCCCTCCGCGTCGCCCTCGTCGGCTACGGTCTGGCGGGCTCCGTCTTCCACGCCCCCCTGATCGCGGCGACCGAGGGCCTGGTCCTCGACACGGTCGTCACCTCGAACCCGGAGCGGCGGGAACAGGCCCGCGCCGAGTTCGGTGACGGGCTCCGTTTCGCCGCGACCCCCGACGACCTGTGGGCCCGCGCCGACGAGCTGGACCTGGTCGTCATCGCGTCCCCGAACAAGACCCACGTCCCGATCGCGACCGCCGCCCTCAAGGCGGGCCTCCCCGTCGTCGTCGACAAGCCCCTCGCCGGTACGGCGGCGGAGGCCCGCGAGCTGGCCGCCCTGGCCGACGAACGCGGCCTGCTCCTCTCCGTCTTCCAGAACCGCCGCTGGGACAACGACTTCCTGACGCTCCAGAAGCTCATCGCCGAGGGCGAGTTGGGCGACGTATGGCGCTTCGAGTCCCGTTTCGAGCGGTGGCGCCCGCAGCCCAAGGGCGGCTGGCGCGAGTCCGGCGACCCGGCAGAGATCGGAGGTCTCCTCTACGACCTCGGCAGCCATGTCGTCGACCAGGCGCTGGTCCTCTTCGGCCCCGCGACCTCGGTGTACGCGGAGTCGGACATCCGCCGCGCGGGCGCCGAGACGGACGACGACACCTTCATCGCGATCACCCACGAGAGCGGCGTCCGCTCCCACCTCTACGTCACCGCGACCACCGCTCAACTCGGCCCGCGCCTGCGCGTGTTGGGCTCGCAGGCCGGTTATGTGAAGTACGGCCTCGACCCGCAGGAGGCGGCCCTGCGCGACGGCAGGCGCCCCACGGACACCGACGAGGAGTGGGGTGTCGAGCCCGAGTCCCTCTGGGGCCGGGTCGGCGCCGGCGAGTCCCCGCTCACGGGCGGCGGCCGGCCCGAGCCGACGCTGCCGGGCGCGTATCCCGCGTACTACGCGGCCGTCGCCGCCGCCCTGCACGACGGCGGCCCGAACCCGGTCACCGCGCACGAGGCCGCGGCCACCCTCGACGTCCTGGAGGCGGCCCGCCGCTCGGCTCGCGACGCGGTGGTGGTGTCCCTGTGAGCGCCCCCGGCATTCCTGAACTGGAGGAGCAGGAGCGCCGGTTGACGCTCCCGCACTTCACGTACGACGACGCCTGGGCACTGGGCACGCTGCTTGTGGACCTGGCTCGCGAGCAGGCCGCCCCCGTCGCCATCGACATCCGCCGCGGCGGCCAGCAGCTCTTCCACGCGGCGCTACCCGGTTCGACCCCGGACAACGACGCCTGGATCGACCGCAAGCGCCGCGTCGTCGAGCACTACGGCTGCTCCTCCTACCTCGTCGGCTCCCGCTTCCGCGCGAAAGGCACGACCTTCGAGGAGTCCTCGCGCCTCGACCCCGGCACCTACGCGGCCCACGGCGGCGCGTTCCCGATCGCCGTCGAGGGCGCGGGAGTTGTCGGCACCGTGGTGGTGTCGGGGCTGCCGCAGGTGGAGGACCACGCGATGGTGGTGGCGGCGCTGGAGCGCTTCAAGGGCTGAGGTCCGTGCGGGGGCTGAGGGTCCGTACGGGGGCTGAGGGTCCGTAGGAGTTTGGGCGCCGCACGGGAGTTGGGCGCCGTACGAGAGTTGGGCACCGTACGAGAGTTGGGGTCACCACAATCCCGTACGGCCCAACCTCGTACAGCTCAGGCGTCTTTCAGTTCCTGCCTCTGTCGGCCGAGCCCCTCGATCTCCAGCTCCACCACATCGCCTGCCCGCAGGTAGGGCTTGGGCTCGGGCGCGCCGAGGGCAACGCCCGCCGGCGTACCGGTGTTGATGACATCACCCGGGTACAGCGTCATGAACTGGCTTACGTACCGCACCACTTCCGCGACCGAGAAGATCTGCTCGGCCGTCGTCCCGTTCTGCTTGAGCTCGCCGTTGACCCAGAGCTTCAGCGCCAGGTTCTGCGGGTCGGGCACCTCGTCGGCGGTCACCAGCCACGGTCCCAGCGGGTTGAACGTCTCGCAGTTCTTGCCCTTGTCCCAGGTCCCGCTGCGCTCAAGCTGGAACTCGCGCTCGGAGACGTCGTGCGCCACCGCATACCCGGCGACGTGCGCGAGCGCCTCCTCGTGGGACTCGAGATAGCGGGCGGTACGGCCGATGACGACCGCGAGCTCGACCTCCCAGTCGGTCTTCACGGACTTGCGCGGCACGAGCACGGTGTCGTTCGGGCCGATCACCGTGTCCCCCGCCTTGAAGAAGACGATCGGCTCGACAGGCAGCTCGGCGCCGGTCTCACGGGCGTGGTCGTGGTAGTTCAGCCCGATGCACACGACCTTGCCGATACCGGCGAGCGGCGGGCCGACACGGAGGCCGTCCTCGTCCAGCGCGGGCAGCTCTCCGGCCTCGGCGGCGGACCGGATCCGGCCGAGCGCGGCGGCGTCGGCGAGCAGCGCCCCGTCGATGTCCGGGACGACACCGGACAGGTCACGCAGGGTTCCCTCGGCGTCCAGCAGCGCGGGCCGCTCCGACCCCGCCGTACCCACTCGCAGCAGCTTCATGATCACTATCTCCCTAGCTCTCGGGCAGTCGTCCGACAGGTGCAGCCATCGGATGACTGGTCGATCGTCCAAGCTCGGCGTCCAGTCCGCAAGTCCCTGATCACGGACTGGACCGCCCTCATGTGTTCAGCGGGTGGTCAGGGGGTGTTCACGGGGTAGAGCAGCGCCCGCTCCACCGCGCTCCACGTCGTACTGGTCACCAAGTACAGCGCGGCCGCCAACGGCATCACCGCCACGGAGACGAGCGTGACGAAGGACATGAACGGCATGACCTTGGTGATCGTCGCGAGCCCCGGCACCGGCTGGGTACCGTCGCCCACCGAGGTGACGACCATCGAGGCGTTGGCCGCCGCCATCCGCTTCGTACGCCGGTAGTTGAAGGTCGCGACGGCCGCGACGAGCGCGAAAATGGCGACGTAGACGAGCCCCGGCGCCCCGAGGACCCCGCCGTCGCCCAGCGCGTCCGCCCAGCGGTCGCCGAGGGGCGCGGCGAAAAGCTTGTGCGCCAGCAGGCTGTTGGCCTCGCCGCCGATCGTCGAGCTGGAGAACAGGTGGTAGAGCAGGAAGAAGGCCGGCAGCTGGCACAGGCTGGGCAGCAGCCCGGACATCGGCGACACCTTCTCCGCCGCGTGCAGCTCCAGCACCGCCTGCTGCAGCTTCTGGGGATTCTTCGCGTGCTTCTTGCGCAGCTCCGCGACCCGCGGCTGAAGCCTGGTCCGCGCCCGCTGCCCGCGGGCCGCCGCCCGGGACAGGGGATGCACGAGAAGTCGTACGAGCGCGGTGATCAGGACGATCGCGGCGGCCGCCGCAGAGGCGTGGAACAGCGGCTGGAGCAGCTCGGCGAGCCGCTCGACCAGCCCGCCGAAAGCGGACAGGAACGTGGACATGAGTGAGCCCTCCGGGGGTCTCGTCGTGCCGGGAGTACGGGGGTACGTACGGGACGGCGGCATGACGACCACGCGTGGGGTGCACGGATGTGGTGGTGCGGGGACGGTGCACGGATGTACCGGTGCACGGATGTGGCTTGGGAGATCCCCTACGCGGCGGCCGTCAGGAGGGCACGCCCCGGCGCCCGGGGGCGCGAACGCCCCGCCGCGTCGGGATCACGTTGGGGCAGGAACGCCGTACGGTGCTCGCGGTCACGGATGGCCGTCCGTACGTTCGTACGCGGTACGGCGGGCGCGCAGCGCGAGCCGATGAACGCGCAGACGGCGAGCGCGGAGCCGGCCGCGGCGGTCGCGGTGAACGCGACGGCGACCGCGGCGGCAAGGCTGCCGGTGTCGAGCAGGGCGACCTCGACGAGCAGCAGGAGCAGCAGGGCGGCGGGACGCATGGCGCCTTTGCCCCAGGCCCGGATCATGGGCTGCTCCTCCCTTCGTGGTCGTTCCCAGTCGTTCATGGTCATCCCCGCTGTAGGGGTCATATGAGTTATACGGGATTCGTCCGCACCGGCTCAAGCAGATGCTTGGGCCGACGCAGGGGATTCCTTTCATCGCGGCGGCTCATCTCGGCCGCTCATCTCGGCCGCATGGAGGTGAGCTTTCCCCAGACCACCAGCCGGTACGTGGAGGTGTACTCGGGAGTGCAGGTGGTGAGCGTGATGTAGTACCCGGGCTCGCTGTACCCGTAGGCGGGCCGGGTGGTGCTGCGCGGCACGGCGCCGATGGCTCCGCCGTCCCCCGCCGAGGTCTGCGGAAGGGTCTTGTCGACGACGTACGTGTAGAGGGCGGCCCTCGTCTCGACGCTGATCTCGTCCCCGGGCTTGAGCCGGTTGATGTACCGGAACGGTTCGCCGTGGGTGTTGCGATGCCCGGCGAGCGCGAAGTTCCCTGCCTGGCCGGGCTGTTGGGTGTCCTCGTAGTGGCCGACGTACCCCTTGTTGAGCACGTCCGGCTTGCTGACTCCTTCGGCGACGGGGACGCGGAGGCCCAGGCGGGGGATGACGAGGACGGCGTAGGCCTGGGATCAACCGGGTTGGGTGCGTGGACTGTTGAGGACGGCCGACGATTCCGGGACGGCGCCCTGCGTGGGTGTGGCGGCCACGCACGGCACGCTCTCTCCCGTCTCCGACGGCGCCGCGGTCCCCCACTCCCTCTCCAGGGCCTGCACCTCGCGCTCGGCATTGTGCTGGGCCTGCCGGTTGGTCCACCACAACTGATGGACGACGAGGAGCAGCAGCACGACCCCGACGGTGACGAGGAGTTCGCCGCAGCTCCACAGGACGCGCCGACCGATGGCGCGCCGTCGCCGGTTACTGCGCCGCACGACCGGAACCCGCATGACCCGCGTGACCCGCATGCGTACGCCTCCTTCGCCGGGGTGGTCGCCGGGGCGGCACGCACGATAAAGGGTGCGGCTTCAAGTCACCAGCCCCGTAAGCGTTCGCAGCCCTGCATAGCTGGTTCGCAGCCTCGCATAGCTGTACGTGCATAGCCGTTGCCCCTGCGTAGCTGTTGTTCCCTGCGTCCGGCGCTGGAACGCCACGTCGGGCGGCAGTGACCTGTACACGGCACACGGCACACGGCACACTCGGACACGTAGCTGAGCGGAGTCGGTAAGCGTGATTCGCGCGGCGGGGGCGGTGCGACCGCGGCAGATCGACGGGGTGATGGCGTGAGCGTGCGATGTGAGCCCGCGCGCAACCCATGAGGGCAAAGTGCGGGTGTGTGATCCCCTGCCCCTCTGTTGCCTCTGGCCTGCGGATCCCTCTCGTTCGCGGGCGGACGGCAGTACGGTGTCCACCATGCGCCCCGACACGCCTGCCGAGAACGCCGACCACACCGGCGAAGCAGCCCGCCTGGAACGTACCGCCGGCCTCTACCCCGAGGACGCCGAACACCTGCTCGTGCAGGCCGCGGCCCACCTCGAACTGGCCGGCGACCGCCCCGCCGCCACCGCGCTCTACGACCGCCTGCTGACATCCGCGGCCTCCCTCGACAACCCCCACCTGGTACGCGCCCTGAAGGCCTCCAACCTCTGGGAGTACGGCCACGAGGCGGAGGCCCGCGCGATCATCGACGGAGTCCGCGCCGCGTCCCCCCGCGACCCGGCCCCCTGGGTGATCGTCGCGGAGTCCCTCGAATCCCACGACGAGCTGGAATCGGCCCAGGAAACGTTCACGCAGGCAGCCACCCTCCTGCTGACCGACGTGGCCGAACCCCCGTACGCCACCCACCCCGTCCTCTTCGGCCGCCACCGCGTCCGCCGCATGCTGGGCGCCCCCCACGACGACTGGGACCTGCTGGCCGACACCCTGCACTCGTCCCCCGTATCCCTGGACGAACTCCACGACCCCAAGCGCGTATGGTCCCTGGGCTCGGACAACCCGGAAGAACTCCAGGCAGAAATCTCCCGCCTGCGAGCCGAACTGGGCACCTACAGGCAGGCCTTGTCCCGCCCGTTCCCGGTAGCGGTCCTCCACTGGCCGACAGAGGAACTGACCGAACTCCTGGCCGCGTACTCGTCCCTCGAATCCGAGTACCCCTCCCACGAGGAACACCTCGCGACCATAGAGGCGTCGTTGCGGGAGCTGGCGGCGTCCGGCACCCCGAACCTCGGGATCGTGACGGGGACCGTGCCGTCGTACGAGGCCTTCGCGGCGTCGGAGGCGTCGTCCCCGGCGGACGCGACGCTGCTGCCGCAGTATGCGACGACGCTGGCGGCACGGGGGCTGGCTGTGGCTTGGCCGCCGCAGCGGGGGGCTGGGTGTTGGTGTGGGTCGGGACAAACGTATGACGTCTGTCATGGCGCGGCATAACTGACTGCTTCTCCCATTTCTGCAAGGAAACGAGCTTTGGAAGATTCCCTGTTCTCCCGCGATATCGCAGCGGCCCAAGCTATTGCGAAGCCGAAAAGACCACCCAATCCCGATACGGACCTAATCGATGTCCACAAATGGTTCAGAATGCAACCGAATCTTGAGGTCCGCTTCGGTCAAACTCTTCGCCAATCGATCGACGAAGTACTCGACGGACAGCGGACAGGTCGCTTCAACATGAAAGATCTCGAGAAAACAGAGAAAACATATCTCGGAACTAAAGTCGAGATCATCACACGAGCCGAATTTGAACTCGGGCGTGGAAATAAGATGGACTTCTCCATCGCTGGCCATGACGTGGACTCAAAATTCACAAGCGGAGACAACTGGACAATTCCTCGCGAGGCAGACGGCCACATTTGCCTGCTAATCAAAGCGAGCGACCACAAGGCGAGCTATCAAGTAGGTCTTCTCAGGATCCACGATGATTTTTTGAATCTCGGAGCAAACCGAGACGGAAAGCGGACCCCCTCCGCTGCGGGACGCGATGCCATAGAGTGGATCATCCCGGAAGGTAAGCTCCCCGAGAATATCTTGCTGACTCTTTCCGAGCAGGACAGAGAAGCAATCTTCAAGACTGGCCTTAGTGGCCAGTCACGTACAAATGAGCTCTTCCGCCGCGTGCAGGGCCGCTCGGTAAACCGCAACACAGTCCTCACAGTAGCCCGCCAGGACGACAGCCCGAAGCGTGTTCGTGACGCCCGCCATCATCTGCGCTCCGCGGGAATCATGATTCTCGGCCACCAAAAACAGCATCCATACATCGCGCGCGACCTAGGTCTTCGCGTGCCCGAGAAAGGATCATGGGTAGCGGTTCGCGTTGCGCACCTAGACAACACACAGTCGGCGAGGAGGTCCACGCGAATCTCCGGCCAGGACTACGCAGTCTGGAAAGAAGGAGACCGTCCAGTCCCAGCTCCCGCCGAGTACTGATCGCGGCACTCGTGATGGAGGAACGAGGAGACGGTCTTTCACCCTGGACGCCGCCCGCAGGGTCCTGGGCTTCATCAGCAGCCCGTCGCCGAAATATGCAAGCGATCCGCAGCCGGGACACCACACCTGAGCGCCTGATCCGGAAGCTTGTCCACGCTCGCGGGCTTCGCTACAGGGTCGCAGCCAGACCTCTCCCAGATCTTCGCCGGACGGCAGACATGGTCTTCCGCGCGACGAAAGTGGCCGTCTTCATCGACGGCTGCTACTGGCATGGATGTCCGGAGCACTACGTGTCTCCGAAGACCAATCCCGGCTACTGGTCAGACAAAGTCGCTCGCAACATGGCCCGCGACCGGGACACCGACCAGCGCCTCAAGGAAGCCGGCTGGACGGTACTCCGGTTCTGGGAACATGAGCCTTCAGTGGAGTGCGCTGCCCAGATTGCCACTGAGGTTGAATGGCGTCGCGCCTTGTCAGCCAGGAGGGGCGACAAGGATAGCTGATCAGCCCTTCCTTCGGTCACGCTCGCGAGCCGCCTTCAGGACGTCAACGATCGACTTTCCTACCGCCTTGGCCACCGGCGGCGGAAAGGCATTGCCCACTTGCCTGTACTGCGCGGTCTTTCCGCCAGAGAAGGCCCACTCGGGCGGGAATCCCTGAATGATCGCGGCCTGTTTCACCGTGAGCATCGGACCATCCGGCCCGAAGAGATCCCGACCCTCGGTACCCTTCGCCTTGCAAGTCTCGATGTCATTAGCAACACCAAGTCCCGAGACTCCCAACTGCTTCCACGCAGCCTTCGCGCGGCTAGGACCAAGGTCCGCACCGCCATGCTTCTTCGACCCTCCGACGAGCGTGGGAGCGATTCCCCCACCCTTGCCTTTGAGCTCAGCGTCACGCTTCCGAGCCTGGTCAAGCCAGCCGTCATAGGCCTTACGGGCGCGCACGGCATAGATCCCGTCGAAGTACCGCTGGTACCGGTCCAGCATGGTCGCTTCGAGGCTGTCCGCCACGCTGACCGGATCTTCATGGGTCGGAGTGGGCCACTCGTACTTCACGTCCTTGAGAACGTCGTTGCGAAAGGCCACGAGGATGGCGCGAGGACGGAGCTGCGGGACCCCGAAGTCACTGGCTTCCAGGACTTCCCACTTACAGACGGTGTACCCAAGTCCCGGAGTGTGGGCCTGTTCGCCGTCCTCCTCCAGATAGGAGCCACCCTGGAGCCGAGCCATGATCCAGTCGCGATAGTCAGAGAACTTCGGGTCCATGATCCCCCGGACATTCTCGATCATCACAGCGCGTGGATTGAGCTCCTTGACGAGCTTCAGCATCGTCGGGAAGAGATCGCGTTCGTCATCCTTGCCGAGCTGCTTGCCGGCGTGAGAGAACGGCGGGCACGGGACACCGCCCGCCAATAGATCCAGACCGTGGCTCCCCAGCAACTTCGCACTCTTCGCCAGGTCCCTGGAGGGGACGAACTCCTTGACGTCTGCTGACAGGACGTCGCAATGCTCTCTCTCCCAGCTCCAATCCTTCCGAAGCTTGATGTTGTCGCGGAGCGTGTCGACCGCGTGCTGGTCGATCTCCACCAGCGCAAGGTGCCTGAAGTCGGCCTGATGCAGGCCAATGGCCTGTCCGCCCGCTCCGGCACAGATTTCTACAGAGGTGTACTCGACTTCGTTCACGCGGGTCATGCCCCCTCCTTACACATGTGCAGCGGTGGGCGCTGTGTACGCTCCACCATCACCGAGGGTGACAGACCCCACTGACAACGAGACTCGACCCAGTGTGCAACACGTTCCACGGTTCGCTGAACGCACCCTCCGCCTCGCCGAACACTCATACGATATTGCCTATGAAGACGCCCGCGTGGACCGAGGATGAACTGCTCCTGGCTGGGGCGCTTGTCGTGAAGAACGGCTGGCGCGAGCTGCGCACAGGAGACCTTGAGGTTCAAGACCTGTCCGAGCTGCTGCGGTCGCTTCCGTTCCAGAGCCCAGAAGCTCTCGCGCTCCAAGGTTTCCGCTCCCCCGACAGCGTCAGCCGCAAGACTTCCGACTTCGCCACGAACCATCCCGCCTACCAGGGCAAGCCAACTCGGTGCGGAGAACCTACGCGCCGGATGATCGCTGCCCTCAACGAGCGCGAAGCAGAGATGCTGCACGCCGCTCAGACCCTCAGGAAGGGCATTGACTCTGGCGAGCTGCATCTCATCCCACCACAGCCAGATGAGACCGACGACTCTGGCACCACCGGGGTCGAGGGGCTGCTCCTCACACGCTGGGCACTCTTCCGCGAGCGCGATCCAAAGCTCCGCAAGCTGAAGATTCAGAAGGTACAGAGCAGCGGCCTGCCGCTTCAATGCGAGGTCTGTGCCTTCAACTTCGCCGACGCCTACGGGCCCCTCGGCGAGGATTACATCGAGGTGCACCACATCACCCCCCTCCACATATCCGGGACCCGGGAGACCAAGCTCGACGACCTCGCATGCTTGTGCGCCAACTGCCACCGCATGTGCCACAGGAGCCATCTCGGAGAATCCTGGCGTACACCAGACGCTCTGCGGGACGAGATTCGGAAGTCCGGCCAGGGCGCCCACTAGGCCGCGTCCGATTCGGCCTCGTAGTGCATCTGGGCACGGTCGAGCATGTCGTCTGGGTCGCAACCTCTGGCGGCCGTCCAGTGGAGCAGATCAGCGATCAGCTCCACAGCTGATTCTTCGAGTCCCGCCGACCTTTTGGCGCCCTGCAACACAGCCCCACCTCGCACTCCCCGATAGCTCTCCAAGGCGTCGACGGCCCGCTCAATACGGCGGCAGTCCTGGCCGGGGGACAGCGAGATCTCACACCAGACCGCCTTGCCGACCGCGGTCAGGACGGTCCCCCAGTCCACCGCCAAAGCCGTCAGCAAGTGCAGGCCACGGCCGCATTCTTCATCACATCCCGCGACCCTGAGCGATGGCACCGCTCGGCTCTTGTCATGGACTTCGACACGCAGCCGCCCACTCCGCGATTCCAGGATCAAGGTCGCCGAAGCGCCCTCACCGACGTGCTTGATGACGTTCGTCGCGAGCTCCGTGACGAAGAGCTGGGCTTCGTCGGCAGCTACGGACATACCCCACTGGTCGAGCTGCGCGGCGGCAGCCTTCCGAAGCAGACGGACTTCCGCTGGCTCCGCCTCAAAGGGGAGAACACAGCGGAGTCGGGGTTCGGTGACTTGGTAGCCAGGCACGGCTACTCCTCCCTCCCAGGCCACGCACGTGCTGCACCAGTCGTATTCAAACGACTCCACTGCGTAGCGATCTGTCGACGAGCATGACACAGAGAACTCTCGCTGTGTAACTTCTCATGAGAATCCATCGAGTGAATCTGCTGGCACTTCAACTCCCGTACTGCCTAGCCTGATTGAGATCTCCGGGCTGGCGCCCGGCGCACGCGTGAAGGAGTCGCATGTCCGTCCGGACCACAACACGGCGCCGTCAACTGGGCGCGATGATGCGCAAACTGCGGGCTCGTAAGGGGCTGACCCTTGAGGAGGCCGGGCGACTCGTCGGTGTGTCCAAGGCGACGGTCAGCCGCTACGAGACACAGGTCGGGCCGGTCAAATGGATCGTGATTGATGCGCTGTGCCGCGAGTACAGCGCAACTGAACCCGAGCGGATCGCTGTTGTGGCTCTCGCGAAGGACGCCAAGCAGCAGGGCTGGTGGAGCTCCTTCTCCGACAGCATCCCGGAGAGCATGAACCTTCTGCTCACGCTTGAAGACGAGGCCGTGCGCGAGGACCACTTCTCCTGCGTCTACGTTCCAGGCCTTCTGCAAACCCGCGCGTACAGCACGGCTCTGCAGAAGGCCAACGAAGTGCCTCTAGAGCCGACGGAGATCGAGCGGCTCGTTGACATTCGCATGAAACGCCAAGAGGTACTCACTCGCGCGAAGCCCCCGCGTCTATGGGCGATTCTCGACGAGTCCGTGGTCCGCCGGGTCGTCGGTTCACCGGAGATCATGAAGGAGCAACTCGACCGACTACTTGAAGCGAACGAATCGCCTCACATCACACTCCAGGTGCTGCCGTTCTCCAAAGGAGCTCACTCTGCGGCCCTTGGCAGCTTCGTGATCATCGGCGGCACAGAACAGACCCTTGACGTCGTGTACGTCGACTTCCACACGGGTTCGCTCTTCCTGGAGAAGGACGAGGAACTGAACCGATACCGAGTTGCGTTCGAGTACCTCCGCGCACAAGCGTTGGACATGGAGGCCTCCTCTGCCATGATCCATCGCGCCCGCAAGGAGCTATAGATGCCCGCCGATTCCCTATCCGCCGTCGACCATGCCTGGTTCAAATCGTCATACAGCGGCGGAAATACAACTGAGTGCGTCGAGACCGCCTTCGCCCCGTCCAGCGTGCTCGTACGAGATTCCAAGCGGCCGGAGAGCCCACATCTCGCGGTCTCTGCTGCGGCATGGGTCCGCTTCGTGGCAGAGGTGCACTGCATAGCAGGCGGTTTGAACCGCTCCGGCGGTGAACTCTTCACGGAGCGGCCACAGGAGTTGGAGCGCGCCGAGTTGGCGTTCCAGTACCTCAGCGCTCAGGCACTCGATCTCGAGTCCACCGCGACGCTCATCCATCGCATAAGCAAGGAGTCCTGATGCCCGCATGCTGGAGTCATTGTCAGTAGTTGTGGATCGAGTAGCGTGTGATCCAGCCGGTCATCCCTCGTCCAGGCACAGGCAGAAGGGGTGCCCGGCCGGGTCGAAGAGCACCCGGACGCTCTTCTGCGGATGGAACTCCGCCACTGTGGCGCCCAGGACCACCGCCTCGGCGACCGCCGAATCGAGATCGCCGACCTGGAAGTCGAAGTGCATCATCGGGCGCTGTTCGCCTTCGACCGGAGGCCAGACCGGAGCCCGATAGCCGTCGGCCTGCTGGAACACGAAAAATGGCCCTTGCGGGGAGGCGACGACGATGGTCGTGCCCGGCTCCTCGTGCCCGATGTGCCAACCGAGGAGTTCGGCGTAAAACTTCGCCAGGCCGCTGGGGTCCGGTGCCTCGATCGCAGTTCCCCACCACATACCACCGGTTCGAGATCTCATTCCGGCAGCCTGCCTCATGATCCCGTGCTTGTCGTGCGTGAAGGGTGATCAGGCTGCAGTGGCCTCAGGGCGTTCGACGAGGTGACCGTTCTTGAATCGGGCGCCGTTGTGGACAAGAGCGACGAGGTGGGGTGCGGTGATCGCGCGCCAGCGGGCCTGGGCGGACTCAGCCAGCTTGAACACCATGGCCAGGGCCGCGACCGCGCTGCCGACCCCGCGGGTGGCCTTGGTCCGGAGTGGACGCCCGCAGCTGGAGCACCTGGGCACCCAGGGCGTCCTTCTGTGCCGTGTTTCACGGTGCTGAAAGTGCTCTCGATCGCATTTGTCGTGCGGAGATGCACCCAGTACTCCGCGGGGAAGTCGTAGAACGCGAGGAGTTCGTCGACCTCGCCGGTGATCTTCTTCACCGCCTTCGGCCACTTCGCACCGTAGAGGCTCCTGCCGCCGCAAGGCGGGCCACGGTGGGCGAGCTGGTCCCTGTCCAGCACGCTGGAGACGATGGAGGCCAACCGCATGGCGGTCGGCATCGCCTCCGCGCCGGTACCGTCCGCAGCGTTCCAGGACCGTGCGGTGGCTGAGGAGGGCGTTCGGGTGTGCAACGAGTCGCTGGCCGAACTCGTCGCGGACCATCCCACCCGGTTCGGATTCTTCGCCAACCTCGCGCCGGCCCACGTCGACCTGGCCATCGAACAGGCCGCGTACGCGCTGGACGAGCTCGGGGCGGACGGTGTCATTCTGATGACCTCCGCCGGGGGCCGCTATCTCGAGGACCCGGCCTTCGACCCGCTGTTCGCCGAGCTGAACCGGCGCCACGCGGTGATCTTCACCCACCCCGACCGGCTCCCTGAAGGCGGCAGCGCCCTGCCCGGAGTCGCAGACTGGGTCGCGGACTACATGTTCGACACCACCCGGGCAGCGCTGAATCTGATCACCTCCGGCACTCTGGAGCGCTACCCGAATCTGTCGATCATCCTGTCCCACGCCGGTGGCTTCCTGCCCTACCTGGGCGGACGAGCCGAGCTCGCCGGCCGACTCGGGGAGGGCCCCGCCCCTGCGGCATTCCGGAAGGCACTTCGCCGCTTCTACTACGACACCGCGATGCCCACCTCCCCGTACGCCACCCCTTCGCTGCTGTCCGCCGCCGACCCCACCCATGTCCTCTACGGCACCGACTGGCCCCAAATGCCGGCCGACCAGGTCGGCATCATCACCACTGAACTGGACCGCGATCCGTCGCTGGACGGGCGCACCCGCCAGAACATCAACCGCAACAACGCCCTGCGCCTCCTGCCCCGCCTCGCGGAGCGACTCGGTAACCGATCGAACGTCACCTAGCAACGACCTGGGCACTCTCACCGGCGTTGTCCCTGATCAGCGGATCGGCGAACAGGGGATGAGACAGAGACAAGGTCACGTGAGAATGCACATCCGGGCCACCGGGGGCCACCCCGCGGTGTGGCCCCCGGTGGCCACCACCCCGCGGTGTCCTTGGACAGTGAAGCCAGGCGCCCTGCCATCCGATGGAGGCGTTTGGCAACGAACCTAGGCGGGTTCGGCCCGGATGCGGGCGTAGTGGTCCCGGTCGTAGTCGCTCGGCGAAGGTTCCGGTGAAGGTGCGACGAGCGATCGTGGCAGTGCCGGTTACTCGATCACTGCTTCGTGGCGAAGCGTTGGCGTGTGTTCTCCGTCAGCCGCAGGGGATGGGGCGTGACATTGCCGGCCGGCGGCGCTGTCCTGGTCGGCAATGTCCTCGTACACCCCGACCTTGAACCGGATCAGGTCCAGGGACTCAGTGAGCCTGCCGATCTGGGTGGTGACGTGCGCTTGGTGCTCGCGCATGAGCGCGAGTCGCTCTTCCTCGTTACCGGCTCCCTCTCTGACGAGGTCGGCGTATCGGCGGAGCGCGGGCAGGGGCATGCCTGAGGCGCGGAGAATGATGCAGACGGTCAGCCAGTCGACGTCATCCTGGCTGTAGACGCGGCGCCCGCCGGGTCGGCGGCGCACGGGATTGACGAAGAGGCCCTCGCGCTCGTAGAAGCGCAGCGTGTGAACGCTCAAGCCGGTGCTTTCGGCGACCTGTCCGATGCTCAGACTTATTGTCATCTCAGCCATGCAGGTCAGGGTAACGGGGTTGATCTAGAGCCGAGTCTAGATCCTAGGGTCCCTCGTGCGACCGACTCTTCTGTCGCTCTACCTGCGTTGAACTGGCAAGGGGCATCACCATGCGTTATCGCACTCTCGGCAAGACCGGTATTGAGGTCAGTGTCCACTGCCTCGGGACCATGATGTTCCAGGAGGGCTGCAACCCGGACCACGACGATTGTGTCCGCATCATCCACGCCGCCCTCGACCAGGGAATCAACTTCGTCGACACCGCAGACATGTACGGACAGGGCGAGTCCGAGGAAATCGTGGGCAAGGCGCTGCGGGGGCGCCGTGACGACGTCGTACTCGCCACCAAGGTCCACTTCCCCATGGGCGAGGGGCGCAACCGCGGTGGGAACTCGCGGCGTTGGATCCTCAAGGCGGTCGAGGACAGCCTCAGGCGCCTGAACACCGACTGGATCGACCTCTACCAGGTCCACTTCCCCGACCACTCCACTGACATCGAGGAGACACTCTCGGTGCTCAGCGACCTTGTGCACCAGGGAAAGATCCGCGCCTTCGGTTGCTCGAACTACCCGGCCGAGGAGATCGTCGAGGCACACCACGCCTCCGAGCGGCGCGGCCTCGGACGCTTCCGCACCGCCCAGCCGCCCTACTCGATTCTGGCCCGCGGGATCGAAGCCTCGCTCCTGCCCGTCTGCGAGCGCTACGGAATGGGGGTACTGGTCTGGAGCCCTCTCGCCTTCGGGTTCCTCACCGGCAAGCACCGCAAGGACCAGCCCGTCGACATGGCAACCGGCCGCGCCGCGCTCCGACCGGCATTCTTCGATCCCGCGATCGCCGAAAACGCCGCCAAGCTCGACGCCGTCGAACACCTCATCGAACTCGCGGCAAGCATCGGCTGCACACTCCCGCAGCTCGCCATAGCCTTCACCGTGGCCCACCCCGCCGTCACCTCGGCGATCATCGGACCGCGGACCATGCAGCAGCTGGAGGATCTGCTCAAGGGTGCCGCGCTCACCCTGGACGATGCGACCCTCGACCGGATCGACGAAATCGTGCCGCCCGGAAGGAACATGTACAACCCCGCCGCCTTCCTGCCCCCGCGATCACTGACCGAGACCGCCTTGCGGCGCCGCCCACTCGTCGAGCGCGCCGCGGCCTGAGTGACCTGATCGTGGCGAACGGATTCCTCACTCAGGGCGGCACGGGCCGGCACCGTCTCCCTCACGCCTTCTGAGTCTTCCGGCTCGGCGAAGCCGGCGGCCAGTTCAGGATCGCGACCACGGCGACGCTCCTGTCGCTACTTGCGATCACCGAGCTGGATGCCGGTCCGGGCCCGATGATCTCCGCTCGCCTCAAGTGCCTTGACCAGCCGCAATAGGTTCAGACACGGAGATGAGCCAGTACCTGATCGGCGCTCCATCCTCCGCGACCGACGTCACAGGCGTCACAGGCGTCACAGGCGTCACCGAGGTCAGGGAGGGCCGCCGCAGCGAGCAACCTGTCGTAGGCGCTGCGAAGTGCTGTCGTGTCCATAGCGTGCCGCCCTTCAGGCAGGTCGCGTCGAGGGCGAATCCCGCTCCGCCGCCTCGGCAACACGCTTGATGTTCGCCAGCCGCCGGTCCCAGTCGGCCGCGAGCCCGGCCATCCACCGGGCCGTCGCGTTCAGGGCCGCGGGCCGTACCGCGTACCGCACCTCGCGTCCGACCCGGCCGCCGGAAACCAGCCCGGCGGCGTCCAGGACGGCGAGGTGCTTGACCACCGCCTGCCGCGAGACGGGAAGCCGTTCGGCCAGCGTCGTCGCGGTGGCCTCACCCTGTGCGGCGAGCAGGTCAAGCAGCTGACGTCGCGTCGGGTCGGCCAGCGCGCCGAGGACGCTGTCGACGGCCTCGGCCGCGCCAGGACGTTCTTCCGTCACGTGGCGGGCTGTTCGGCGCGCGTCTTGAGCGCGTCGAGCTCCAGGGGCCAGCCTGCGCTGTGGTCCTTCAGGTTCTGACTGCGCAGTTCCTCGGACCCGGCCAGCACCGCGAACCCGCTCTCGACGACTCGGAGCCGCGTCTGGTCGCCTTCCTGAGCCAACGTGAACTCCACGAGGGTGCTGTTGTTCTCGCGCAGCTCTTCCCCGGGGAACGCGCTGGTCCAGCGGTACGCCAGGTACGTCGGCGGCTCGACCTTCTCCACCCGCACCGGGAAGTCCCCGTGCTCGGCGTTCTTCGCCACCATCAACTCACCTTCCTTGGCCACGGTGCCGGGCAGGGTCGCCTTGTCGGCCACCCAGAACGCGGGTTGGGCCACCAGCGACCAGACCCGCTCCAGGGGGGCCGCGATCAGGGTTTCGCGTTCGATCCGGTCCTCGCTCATGGGGGAACTCCTTCACTGGCGACATTGGGTGCAACCTCAGAGTTGCACATCACCCCTCCAGACGCAACCCGAGGGTTGCACTTCTTCGGCGGGGTCACCCATGGTGGTGAGGGAGGGGTCAGCTCGCCGTTTCCCTGCGCAGCCACTCACCGACAGCGGCGTAGTCAGCGTCGGCGAGGCCCCGGCCCGGGTCGACACGATGGAGCAGGGCTTGACCTCGATGGTGGGCCGACACTCAGGCCCGGTCGGTGTCGGTGATCTCGTCGTCGACCCAGATGAAGACACGTCCGGCTGCCCAGCCGACGAGGGGGCGGGTTTTCCAGTGCAGTCCGTTCCGCTCGTCCCGTTCATCGGCGTCCGATGGCTCCGGCCAGATCACCACTGGCATCTCGAGCAGGCCGACCCGTGGTGCGATGGTTTCGTTCGCGTCGGCCATTCATGTCGTGGCCCAGACCAGCTCGCACGGTAGCGCCGTCAGGCGAGGACCGTGCTCGGGGTTGATCCTGGCCAGAAGTGGGTTCGAGCCGACCCCGTGTGGGTCGAGACCCGTCCGGTAGGTCAGGTGCCCGTGGTGATACTGCGGTGGCGGTGCCCCGAACGGGATGAGCGGTCCGTCGACATCAAGGTCGACATCAAGGAAGAGCAACGGGCGCTGTTCGGAACCGGTCACGGCTGGACGACAGCGCGCGCTTCAGGGGCCCGCCCGATGCCCTTCAGGAAGGCGCTCACCGTGGCTCTCCGGTGGCGGCCCCGCCCACGCGGGCCTCGACGCACTCCCGTTCGCCGTCCGCCGACGCGGGCTGGAAGCAGGCCCGGACGGTGCTGCCGGGGTGGGCCGCGGTCATGCCGGTGTAGACGTAGGTCTCCGTGTCTTCCTTGTCCCCAATGCGCACGTCGTGGGTCGGGCCGGCCGCCGTGACCTCCACCCGGTCGCCGATCCGGGTCCCCCACATCCGGGCCCAGCTCGCGCCGCACTTCTCGCTGTAGCGCAGCTCCACATGGGCGCCGGTAGCGGTGCGGTACGTGGTGAGGGTGTCGGGGCCGGAGCCGCAATCCATGCGCATCGGGTCCAGTCCCTCGCAGGCGGCTCCGTGGCATTGGGGGGCGAGGGAGTACGGGGCGGAGGCCGAAAGCGGTTCGTCCTCCGGGGCATACCGGTCGCCGACGCGATCTGACGGACGGCCCGCACCACGAACCCGCTGCGGCCCGTCCTCTCGTGCGCGAAGAGGACGGGCCGCAGCAGGTACTCCAGGCGCTCAGAGCCGCTCAGGCGTCCGGATGCGCAGCAGGGCCATGCCCCGGTGCAGCGTGCGGGCCGTGACGTCGCACAGGAGCAGACGGTTCGCCACCTGCTCGGGCGTCTCGGCCTTCAGGACCGGGCACTTGTCGCAGAAGGACGTGTACAGCGACGCCACCTGGTACAGGCACGCCGTCAGCTTGTGCGGGGCGTACTCCCGCCTCCCCCTCCGCAACCGTCTCCGCAAACGCTTCCACGTGCAGGCTCAGGGCGCGCTCGGCCTCCGCCGGCTCCAGCTCCGGGTGCGCGGACGGGCGTACGTCGCCGGCCTTGCGCAGGATCGACCGGATCCGGGCGTAGGCGGCGGGTGGATCCGCCGAGCCCGTCGGCGGTCGCCGCCGCGCAGGTTGCGGTACGGGCCGCCGTGGCCCGCGACACAGCGGGGTCGTCGAGAAACGGCGGGTCCGCGTGCGGGGTATGGCGCCGTTCGTCGGGGCCGCCCTCGCCGTCGCTGCGGTCACCGCCGCCGTCCCCGTCTAACCGGCGGTCTCGGTCGATGGTCGCCCGCCGACCACGAGTGCGAACGCCTGCACCAGCGCCTCATCGTGGGCCCTGACAGCAGTGCCGTCCTCGAACGCCAGGAAAAGGGCTCCATATTGGGCAATGTATGGGTCAGCAGAACCCTCCTGTCCACAGGCCCCGCCTGGAAGCTCGGCTGACCGGTCTTCCGGCCACGGCCAGGGCCCGGTGCGCCAATTGCGGCGTACCGGGCCCTTATTCAGGATTCAGGCCCAAGGAGAGCTCAGCGCTTGAGCGTGAACGTGAAGTCTCCGGTGAGCTTGCCGTTCAACCGGACTGCCGAGACGAGTTTGCCCTCCGTGATCAGTCTCTCGACCTCGGCCCGCGAAAGGCCGCAACCTTCAGCGATCAGCCGCACCGGCCGGACGGGGATCCGCGCCGCAAAGCGGACGGACACGTCGATCACCTCGCGGTCCAGGTGATCCGACGCCTCACGGTCCAAGTGATCCGATCCGCCGGTGTCGAGGCGCCAGGCGTTGTCCCAGTCGAGGGCGATGCGATTGCGGCGCTGCACGACCGGATCCTGGAGCAACTCGGCTGTCAGGACGAGGTCGTTGTCATGTAGCCGGTCCAGCAGGTCGGGTCGTACGGAGCGCACGTTCACCCGCTCCAGGACCGTGAGCTTTGCCGTTTCCCCGCACGCGGTGCAGAGCGTGAGGAGCCAGGCGTCGATGAGCTTGTGGTGTGCGTTGACGCGGAATTTGCCGCTTGCCTGGAAGCGCTCGGACGCGCACGCGTGGCAGCGGCGGATAACGAGCGGTAGGCAGGTAGGCGCGACCACCCAGTTTTCGAGCACAGAAGTACACCGGTTTCAGTGAGAAGTCCGCAGCAAAAAGGAGCGCGGCGCGGATGCGCGACGCGCGACAGATCAGCTCTCGGGAGGTCTCACAGGGTGTACAACGGCGCGTCCTTGACTGGGCGACTTGGTTCGGCAGCACGGTAATGGCGTACGGCGGCGCTGCTCCACCGGTTTTCGAGCGCCTCACCGGCAGGCTCTGTCCGGCGGGACGGGGGCGGGGGGAGCGCCGTGGCGTGGGGTGCCGTGACGTGGCGTGGAAGACGTAGGCCCGTTTCGATGGGTGACATCGATGAGCGGCATCCATGAGTGACATCCGTCAGCGACATGCGAGACATCGATGCGGGGGCGTCACTTGGCCAAAGTATGATCGCTCCCTTCGGCTGATGACAGGGCGCTCCTCAACACGCCGTACCCGAGGAGCCGTTGGGCGTTGGGCCGGCCAGAGGCGCCCCGTGGCGCCGCGGGCCCGATCGGTCCTGAAGCAGTGGAAAGGAACCCCACGGTGTCCGACGAAGGACGGCTGATCGCCGACCGCTATCGCATCCTCGACCGGATCGGCCGAGGCGGTATGGCCACCGTGTGGCGCGCCCACGACGATCTCCTCGGCCGCGAGGTCGCCGTCAAGAAGCTCCATCCCCAGCCGCATCTGGACGCCGACGAACTCGCCACCCTCTTCGAGCGCACCCGCCGCGAGGCCCGCAGCACTGCCAGGATCAGCCACCCCAATGTCGTTGTCGTCCACGATGTCGTGGAGGACGAGGGTCTGCCCATCATCGTGATGGAGTACGTGCCCTCGACCACTCTCGCCGACCTGATCAAGGCACACGGCCCGGTCCCGCCCGAAGAGGCCGCCAGGATCGGCCGCGGCGTACTCGCCGCGTTACGGGCGGCGCACCGGGCCGGGGTCCTGCACCGGGACGTGAAACCGGCCAACGTACTGCTCGCCAACGACGGCCGGGTGGTCCTCACCGACTTCGGCATCGCCCAGGCCACCGAGACCTCGACTCTCACCCGCACCGGCCAGTTGGTCGGGTCGATCGACTTCATGGCCCCCGAGCGTCTCGTCGGCGGGCCGCCGGGCCCGGAAGCCGACCTGTGGGCGCTGGGCGCCACGCTCTTCCAGGCGGTCGAAGGGCGCTCGCCATTCCTCCGGGACACGGCGGGGCAGACGATGTACGCCATCGCCATGGAACCGGCTCCCGCGGTCCTCGGCGCCGGGCCTCTCACCCCGCTGATCGAAGCTCTGCTCGTCGGCAACCCGGCCGACCGTATGTCGGCCGAGGACGCCGAGCGCCTCCTGCGGACAGTGGATGCCGACCCGGAACGAATACGGCGAGTGGGCTCCTCCACCACTCCGCCCGCCGCCCGTGCGGCGGCGGCCGCCGACGCTCCAGCTCCAGCTCCGGCTCCAGCTCCAGCGGCTGCGACTCCGGCCGCGAAGCCGGACCCGAAATCGGAACCGTCACCGAACTCGGAACCGTCACCGGCCTCGTCGCCGTCACCGAACTCAGCACGCAGACCACGCAAGGCATCCGCCGCCGGCATGGGGGCCCCGGCAGCGGAACGCCCCCAGCCCGCCACGACAGACCCGCAGGCGCCGCGGCCCTCCGGCGGCCGAAATACCCGTACGAGCCGTACGAGCCGTACGAAGAAGCTGGTCGCGCTTGCTGTAACGGTCGCCACAGCGACACTGATCACGATCTCGTTGCTGATCAACACTGCGCCGGAGAAGAACACCAGCGACGCCACAGCGTCATCCGGCCCGCTCCCGGTCGGCGGCACCACGCCGTCGCAGTCCGCGAACACGCCGACGGCCTCTTCCGTCTCCTCCTCACCGTCGAGCTCTACGGCTTCCAGCGGCACGTCATCGACGGCGCACCCCCCGTCGCAGCAGTCGACGCCCAAGGCCGGACAGGAGGGTCCCGCCCCTGAACCCGGAGACGAGAACCCGACCACCGACAGCGGATCCGACTCATCGGTCGCCCCCGCCACCGGCCATACCCTGGTGGTCGCCGCCTCCGGGAAGTGCCTGAGCAGCGGCGCCGGGACCGAGGGGATACAGCTCATCCAGGCCACGTGCAACGGTTCCGCGGCGCAGCGATGGCAGGTCGGATCGAATGGGAGCCTCCGGTCGTCGGGGAAATGCATGACCGTGGCCGGAGGGGCGACCGATGACCGGACCGAGATCCAACTGAGCGGCTGCAGCGGCGACGCCAGCCAGCAATTCCACCTCTCCGGTACGGAACTCCTGGCTGATCAGTCACAGAAATGCGTCGACATTTTCGGGGGCGAGAGCGGAACAGGAGCGGTCCTCTGGGAGTGCAACGGCCGGGACAACCAGACCTGGACGATTGGCTGACCCGACAGGCTGCGCGGCCGGGCCGACCAGAGCGCGAGTCGATCAAGTCCGCCTGAGACACGGCTTCCGAGTCCCGAGCGAGGCGATCAAGTCCGGTTGCGATGCGGCTTCCAAGTCCTGCGCAAGCGTGTCGTGACATCGTCTGTCTCACTGCGCAGGGCGAGTGAGTGAATGAATGGCACGCCTGCGTGACATCGTCGTCGACTTGGCTCCCCCGCTACTGCGGCCCGTTTCTGGGCTGCCGTACTGAATGCGTACGTCGTTGCGCCGTACGACGATCCGGAACTCGCGCGGCTCCGTGCGCTGGGGACCGCAGGCCCTGAGGACGACCCGACCGCGCTCCTTGAGCCACAGGGCGGTGGCCCCGCCTGTGGTTCCAACTCGTACCGGAGCCCAAGCGCGTGAAGAACCGTGTCCATATGGACCTGGTCACCGACGACTTGGAGGCCGAGACCGTCCGCCTTCCCGGAGTCGTGCGGTTCCTCTCGCGCGCCATGGGGTGAGCCTCAAGAGCGCCCTTCGAAGACTGTCCCAAATCACGGCGGGAGCGCTCAGTCCCGGGCATCCGGGAAGGGTCGGCTCGCGGATTCTCTGCACAGCCAGTCGTTGAGAGCCGCGTAGTCGGCGTCGGTGAGACCCTGGCGCGCATCGACGCGATGAAGCAGGGCCTCACCTCGATGGTGGGCCGATACCCAGGCCCGGTCGGTGTCGGTGATCTCGTCGTCGACCCAGATGAAGTCGCGGCCGACTGCCCAGCCAACGAGGGGGCGGGTCTTCCAGTGCAGGCCGTGGCGCTCGTCCTGCTCGTCGGCGTCCGAAGGGGCCGGCCAGATCACCACCGGCAGCTCCGGCAGACCAAGCCGTGGTGCGACGGATTCGTTCGCGTCGGTCATCCATGTCGTGGCCCAGACGAGTTCGCACGGTAGCGCCGCCAAGCGGGGGCCGTGCTCGGGATTGATCCTGGTCAGGAGTGGATTCGAATCGGCGCGGTGTGGTTCGGGACCGGGCTGGTAGGTCGGATGCCCGCGGGGATACTGCGGCGGCGGCGCCCCGAACGGGATGAGCGGTCCGTCGACATCGAGGAAGAGCAACGGGCGCTGTTCGGAACCGGTCACGGCTGGACGATAGCGCGCGTCGGGACCCGATCGATGCCGTTCAGGTGAAGGTTGATCTTTGATCGCCAGGGTTACGGGACTGGTGGTTCCTCACCGGCCAGACCGTCCTCAACCACCTCGGCGGAGCCGAGGACGTCGCCGATATCGCCGATGTTGTCGATGTCATCGCCTCCTACGACGGTCGCTGGATCACCGGCCCGGTCCTCGACGCCAACGGCGGCCTCCGCCTCGGCGTCCGAGCCTGACCCGATCCTCTGGACCCATCCCCCAGCACCGCGCCGCGGCGAGCTAGCCTCGGTTCGTCCGAGACACGTAGCAGTGGAGGCAGTGGAGGCAGTGATGGCGAAGGTGGCGAGGGTACCGGCCGCGGTGGTGGCCGCGAGTGGACTCATTGGTGGGTACGGCGTGGCCCGCTGGACCAAGAAGCGGCAGCTCGGCGGGATCGTGCTGGCCGCCGCCGGAGCCACGGCCGCTCAGCAGTGGCGGCAGCAGGCCGGCGGGAGGGCCGCCGGGGCGCTGACCGTCGCGTACGTCGCCGCCTTCGCCGGGTCTCATCCGCTGTCCAAGAAAGTGGGCGCCTGGCCCGCCGTGTTCGGCGCCGCCGGGGCCGTCGCCCTCGCCTCCTGGGCCGTGGCCGACCGACGGGCCGCCTGAGCAGCACACGGCCCCGACCCCTCTGAGCCGTAGCCGACCGACGGGCCGCCTGAGCAGCGAACGGCCCCGACAACCTCGCCTACGAGGCAACGGCAGCGGCAGCCGAGCCCGTCCCCGCCCCGTCCACCCCCTGAAACGCCCGCCGATACGCATACGGACTCGTCCCCACCACCCTCTTGAACCGCTCCCGGAACGCCGTCGGGGAGCCGAACCCCGCCTGGGACGCGATGCGTTCGACCGGATACGTGGTCGTCTCCAGGAGGTACTGTGCGCGCCGTACCCGCGCCCGGTGCAGCCACTGCAGAGGCGTCGTGCCCGTCTGTTCCCGGAAGCGGCGGTTGAGCGTACGGGTGCTCATGTCGGCGTGGGCGGCGATGTCCTCCAGGGTCAGTTCCCGCTCGGCGTTCTCCTCCAGCCAGTCGAGGAGGGGCTCCAGGGTGGCGCCGGCCGGTACCGGTGGCCGGGTGTGGATGATGAACTGGGCCTGGCCGCCCTCCCGTTCGAGCGGCACGACCGACATCCGGGCCGCGTGCGCGGCGACGGCCGAGCCGTGGTCCTTGCGGATCATGTGCAGGCACATGTCGATCGAGGCGGCGGCGCCCGCCGAGGTGAGGAACTGGCCGTTGTCGACGTAGAGGACATTCGGGTCGACGGTCACGGCGGGGTACATCTGCGCGAGGTCCCGGGCCGCGATCCAGTGCGTCGTCGCGCGCAGCCCGTCCAGCAGGCCGGTGGCGGCGAAGACGAACGCGCCCACGCAGATCGAGGCGATCCGGGTGCCGTTCGCGGCCGCCGCGCGCACCGCCTCCGCGACGCCCGGCGGAAGCGGCACGGTCGGGTCGGCGACACCCGGCAGGATGATCGTGTCCGCCTCGGCCAGCGCCTCCAGGCCGTACGGGGCTCGCACCGCGAACGGACCCGCGCTCACCTCCTCCGTCACCGAGCAGACCCGGATCCGGTACGCCTCCCGCCCGTCCGGCAGCCGCGCCCAGCCGAAGGTGTCGATCGGGGCGGAGAGATCGAAGGGGATGACCTGATCGAGCGCGAGTACGGCAACGGTGTGCATGGCAAAAGGGTAGGGGTGCGACGGTTTCCGGTCAGCAGCGGTACGCATCACACGCGCCGGGAAGCACGAGCTCGGGCGACTCTGGCACCCTCCCCAACCGCCCTGGCGAGAATCCGTTGAGTACTGGCAATATCGCCACTTCTGGAAGATCCCCGCCGCCCCTACCGTCACCCCGTGACCAAGTTCCTCCTCGCCGTCCACGTCATCGTCGCGATCGTCGCCATCGGGCCCGTCACGGTCGCCGCCAGCATGTTCCCGCCCACCGCGCGCAAGGCGCTCGCCGAACCGGGGGACGCGCAGACCCTCGCGACCACGCGCCTGCTGCATCGCATCTGCCAGGTGTACGCCACCGTCAGCGTCGCCGTTCCCGTCTTCGGGTTCGCCACGGCGAACAACATGGGCGTACTCGGCGACACCTGGCTGATCGTCTCGATGGCGTTGACGGCCCTCGCCGCGGTCGTCCTCGCCGCGCTGGTGCTGCCGAGGCAGGCGTCGATCATGGAGGGCATCTGGGACGCCGGGGGCCGTGCGGTCACGGTGACCCCGCGGGCGACCGCACAGCTCGCCATGTTCACCGGGATCTTCAACCTGCTCTGGGCCACCGTCACGGTCCTGATGATCATCCGGCCGGGTTCTACGACGGGGGCTTAACCCGTGAGGGGTTCCGCTCCCCTATGCCCCAGCACATTCACCACCCGCCCGTTCGGATCCCGTACGAAGAAGCGCCGTACGCCCCACTCCTCGTCCCGCAGCTCCCGTACGACCTCCGCGCCCGAGGCGAGCACCTGCGCGTACACGGCGTCGACGTCGTCGACCTCCACGCTCAGGTCGGGGACGACGGGGGCGGTCCGCTCCTCGGTGAAGAAGCTGATCTGGGCGGTGGGGTTGGAAGGGGAGGCGAGGGTCATGACCCAGCCCAGGTGCATGACTTGCTCCAGGCCGAGCAGGCCGTAGAAGTCACTGTTGGTCCTCATCGACTCCTCGGAGTCGACCTGGATGTCGGGGACGATCCTGCGGACGGTCATGGGGAGCGGCTCCTCAGGTGAGGTGGGCGTACAGCAGTCCGTCCGTCGAGTCTTCCTCAGCCGGCCGGAACCGGCGGGCCACCGTCGCCGTGACAAGCACCGCGACACCGATCAGGAACGTGCAGAACCCCCACGTCAGGGGCCACGAGTGCGCCATGCCGTCCGGCGATCCGGGATTCGTGCGCAGGGAGACGTACAGCAGGGCAGCAGGGGGTCCCGCCACCAGCAGCAGGGGCCAGCCCAGGTAGTCCCGGTGGCCGAAGTAGGCCGCCAGTGTCAGCAGGACCAGGGCCAGACCGATGACCCCGACGACCCCGATGACCGTCACCGGGGTCGTCTCGTCGGCGGAACCGAGCGTCCGGGCGCGGTTGTTCAGATTCCACGGGACGCAGACGAGGTACGCCGCGCCGGAGAGGGCGGCGCCGAGCACGCGCGTCAGCCAGCGTTCCGGCCAGGGGCGCGTTCGCAGAGGGCTCAACAGCTTCTCGGTCATGCGTACGAGGTTTGCGCGGCGTGCGGTGGCCCGACAGAGTACGGGTACTCAGGCCCTCCGCCCCGCTACTCAAAGGCCTCCCGCCTGAGGAGTGCCCGCAACGCCCGCCTCACGTCGCCGGTGCCGAGGACGGCGACTCCTTCTCCACCACCGACAGCGGCGTGGCGATGTCCTCCAGCGAACGGCCCTCCGCCTTCACCGCGAAGAACACCGCGACCAGGCCCGCCGCGCACATCAGGCCCGCTCCGATCTGGAAGGCGAGCACCGTGTCGCCGACGACGCCGGACTTCGTGAGGTCGGCGAAGACCAGCGGGCCGCTGATACCGCCGGCCGCCGTGCCGAGCGCGTAGAAGAAGGCGATGGCCATGGCGCGGGTCTCCATCGGGAACACCTCGGAGACCGTCAGATACGCGCTGGACGCGCCCGCCGACGCGAAGAACAGCACCACGCACCAGCAGGCCGTCATCGTCACCGCGCTCAGCGAGCCCCGGTCGAAGAGCCAGGCCGTGCCGAACAGCAGGATGCCGGAGAGGAGATACGTCGAGGAGATCATGACGCGTCGGCCGACCGTGTCGAACAGCTTGCCCAGCAGCAGCGGGCCCAGGAAGTTGCCGGCCGCGATGACGGCGAAGTAGTAACCGGTACTGCCCGTCGGCACGTCGAAGAACGTGGTGAGGATGGCGCCGAAGCCGAAGGTGATCGCGTTGTAGAGGAACGCCTGCCCGATGAAGAGGGCGAGACCGAGCGTGGCCCTCTTCCGGTAGCGGCCGAAGACGGTCCTGGCGATGAGGCCGAAGCCGACGCTCCTGCGCTGCTGGATGGTGATCTCACGGTCGGGCTGTGGCAGCGGTTCGCCCTTCTCCTGCTCGATCTCGCGCTCCACGGAGGAGACCAGGGCCTCGGCCTCCTCGCCGTGGCCGTGGATGAACTGCCAGCGCGGACTCTCCGGCACATGCCGTCTGACCAGCAGGATCACCAGACCCAGTACGACGCCGAGCGCGAAGGTCAGCCGCCAGCCGACGTCCTTGGGGAAGATGGACGTGTTCAGCATGACGACGGACAGCAGCGCTCCGCCGATCGCGCCCAGCCAGTAACTGCCGTTGATGATCAGGTCGACCCGGCCGCGGTACTTGGACGGGATCAGCTCGTCGATCGCCGAGTTGATGGCGGCGTACTCGCCACCGATACCGAAGCCGGTGAGGAAGCGGAAGACGAAGAACCACCAGGGCGAGAAGGACAGCGCGGTGAGAGCCGTCGCGAGGAGATAGACCGCCAGGGTGATCATGAAGAGCTTCTTGCGGCCGTAGCGGTCGGTCAGCCAGCCGAAGAACAGCGCGCCCGCACAGGCACCCGCCACGTAGAGCGCCGCCGCGATACCGGTGACCTGCGCGGTGGAGACGGCAAGCCCGCTGCCCTCCTCGGAGAGGCGGCCGGCGATGTTGCCGACGGTGGTGACCTCCAGGCCGTCCAGGATCCATACGGTTCCCAGGCCGATCACGATCATCCAGTGCCAGCGGGACCACGGCAGCCGGTCCAGACGGGCCGGTACCGACGTGGTGACCGTTCCCGTGGAGGCGGGCACGGCGCCCGGCGTCGCTGATGCTGTCATGGCTCCCTCTCCGTCGAGTGACCCTGGGTGATCGACTGGCGATCAGTGAGTGATCCTTGGGTGACCCAACCAGAGTGCCCTGATCTGTGCTTCTCACGCCCGTCGAACAGCGCGCGGCCTGCCGGACGCCGAGCACGCCACCCGACGCCGAACCCCAACCCGCAGCCGACGCTCACGCCCCCAACGCCCGCGACACCGCATAGATCAGCAGCCCCGCCAGCGACCCCACCACCGTGCCGTTGATCCGGATGAACTGCAGGTCACGCCCGATGTTGGCCTCGATCTTCCGGGTCGTGTGCTCGGCGTCCCAACTCGCGACGGTGTCAGTGATCAGGGAGGTGATCTCGCGCCGGTACGTCGTCACGACGTACACCGCCGCGCCCTCGACCCAGCCGTCGACCTTGGCCTGGAGTTTGGGCTCCACCGCCATCCGGGCACCCAGCGACAGCAACGACGCCCGCACCCGCAGCCGCAGCTCGCTCCGCTCGTCCTCCGCGGCGGACACGATCATGGACCGTACGGCGGTCCAGGCGGACGCGATCAGGTCCTGGACCTCGCCGCGGCCGAGAACCTCGCCCTTGAGGCGCTCGACGCGGGCCCTGGTCTCGGTGTCGGACTGGAGGTCGGAGGCGAAGTCGGTGAGGAATCGGTCCAGGGCGCCGCGGGCCGGGTGCGAGGGGGCGTCACGCATCTCGGTGACGAAACGGAGCAGTTCCTTGTAGACGCGCTCGCCGACCCTCTTGTCGACGAACCGCGGGGTCCAGCCGGGGGCGCCGCCCTGCACCGCGTCCATGACCTGCGCGTCGTGCAGTACGAGCCAGTCGTGAGCGCGCGCCACGACCAGGTCCACGATGCGCTTGTGGCCACCGTCCGCGACGATCTTCTCCAGCATTTTTCCTATGCCGGGCGCGATCTCGGCGGCATCCGCGCGCCGCGTGATCGCCTCGCCGACCACCGCCTGTACGTCGGAGTCGCGCAGCACGGTCAGCGCCCCCCGGAGTGCGGCGGCCAGCTCGGCCGTCACCCGGTCGGCGTGCTCCGGTTCGGCGAGCCAGGCACCGAGACGGCTGCCTATGCCGACGGCGCGCAGCCGACCCCGTACGACCTCCTCCGAGAGGAAGTTCTCCCCGACGAACTCACCGAGCGAGACGCCCAGTTGGTCCTTCTTGGTGGGGATGATCGCCGTGTGCGGGATGGGCAGGCCCAGCGGGTGGCGGAAGAGGGCCGTCACCGCGAACCAGTCGGCGAGCGCGCCGACCATGCCCGCCTCGGCGGCCGCGGCGACGTATCCGGCCCACGGGCCGGCGCCCTCGTTCGACGCCCACTTGGCGAGGACGTACACGACCGCCACGAAGAGCAGCAGGCCGACCGCCGTCGCCTTCATCCGGCGTACGCCCCGCTGTTTCTCCTCGTCGGCAGGGCTGAAAGAGGTCATCGCACGGCGCGCGTCGGCCTTGGGCGGGCCCTCCCGGTTCATCGCGGCGTCCGGCAGGGCATGCTGCCCATCGGCATCCGCGCCCGCTTCTTCCGGATTCGTACGTTCCATCCACTCCACCCGTTCGCGTCCCCCGTACACATTGTCCCTTCCTGACCGACTCCCGGAACGGGACAGGAGTTCCCGGCGGCTGCCCGCGGGGCAGAGTTCCGGCTGAAGTTGCACGAGTGTGGCGGTTTCGCCCGGCCCATGACGCATCATGGGGTGATCGCATCGGAGCCTCGGGCTCCCCTCGCCCGAGGAGAAACGCATCGCATGACCAAGCGTCGTGGTTATGCCCTGCTGGCCGGGATCGTCGCCATGGTCGTGGTCGTTTCCGCCGCCATATACGTCGGCGTCGCCGCCGACGAGCGCGGCGGACAGAGCAACCTCGCCGGCCCCCGCTCCCCGCGGGGCACCGCCGCTCCCGCCTCCACCGGCATCTGGGTCGGCGCCTGGTCGGCCTCCCCCGCCGGAGCCGAGCCGGGCACCGGCACCAACGGCATGGCCGGCCGATCGGTCCGGAACATCATCCACACGAGTGCGAGCGGAACGAGTGCCCGGATCACGCTCTCCAACCTCTACGGACGACAGCGTCTCGCCATCACGCACGCCACGATCGCCGTCGCGGCGACCGCGAACAGCGCCGCCGCCGCGGCGGGCACCATGACCCGCCTCACCTTCGGCGGCAACACCTCCGTGGTCATTCCCCCCGGGCAGCAGGTGCTGAGCGACGCGGTGACCGTGCGGATCCCGAGCGACTCGGACGTACTCGTCACCACGTTCTCGCCGACGCGGTCGGGCCCGGTCACCTTCCACCCGCACGCACGCCAGATCTCCTACGCCGCCGAAGGCGACCTCTCGGGCGAGGTGAGCGGAGTCTCGTACACCGAGGAGACGCGGTACTGGCGCTATCTGACCGCCGTCGACGTCCTCAGCGACGAGTCCGTGGGAACCATCGTCGCCCTCGGCGACTCCCTCACCGACGGCGGCACCGCCACCGTGGGCGCCAACCACCGCTATCCCGACTACCTTTCGGAGCGGCTCCGCGCCGCCGCCGACGACGGAGCGCCCCGCTACAGCGTCGTCAACCAGGGCATGGGCGGAAACCAGCTCCTCACCTCCCGGTCCGGCAGCCCGGCCGAGAACCCGAGCGCCCTGTCCCGCTTCGGCCGCGACGTCCTCGGCCGTCCGAACGTCAAGGCCGTCGTCATCGACCTCGGCATCAACGACCTCCTGCGCAACCCGAACAAGGTCAATGCCAGGACGATCACCGCCGGACTGCGCACGCTGGTCCGGCAGGCGCACGCTCACCAGCTCGTCGTCATCGGGGCGACCCTGATGCCGTTCCAGCGGTCCGGCGGCTACTCCGACCCGCGTGAGGCCGTCCGCCAGGCCATCAACGCGGAGATCCGGGCGGGAAAGGTGTTCGACGCGGTGGTCGACTTCGATGAGGCGCTGCAGGATCCGTACGACCCGCGCAGGCTCCGCCCGGACTACGACTCCGGCGATCATCTGCATCCCAGTGACAAGGGATACAAGCGGATGGCGGAGGTCTTCGACCTGGGATCACTGACGCAATCGGTGACGGCCACGACGTAGGGGCCGACCGCCTTTCGCACGAGCCGATCACACCAAGCGTCGGAGCACCCGAGAGGTCACACACCGGGTGCTCCGACACCCGAGAGGTCACACACCGGGTGCTCCGGAGCCGAAGCCGGAGCCGAAGCCAAAGCCGGAGCCGCAGCCGCAGCCGGACGTCAATGGCCCCCGTGCCGCCGCCGATGGCGCTCATCGCGCCGCTCCTGATGCCGTTCCCGGCGCTCCTCGTGCCGATCCCTGCGCTCCTCGTGCCGTTCGCGGACCAGGTCGCGGGCCTCGTCCAGCACGTCGAACGCGTCGCCGAGACCGTCGCGGTCGCCGCGTGAACCCTGCAGCTCCTTGCGGGCCTCGCGCCGCTCCAGCTTCTCCTGGCGGCGCTCCTCCTTCAGGCGCTGGCGCTCGGCGCGGGTCAGCTTCCGCTCCACGCCCACACCGCCCCAGAAGGCGAAGCCCGTGACGACCACCCGCGGCGCACCGGGCTCGCCCGGGACACCCTCCTCACGGTGGTCGAAGCCGCCCATGATGCCGATGCCACGCACGACGACCTCGACACCGGGCGGTACGACGACGTTCATACCGCCCATGATCGCGACACAGTTGACGACCACCTCGCGGTCCGCGAAGTACGCCTCGCGCAGGTCGATCTCGCCGCCACCCCAGAACGCGAAGGAGTTGAACCGCCTGGGCATCGTCCAGCGCCCCTTGCGCTGGAAACCCGCCATGATCGCGACACCCCACGAGGACGAACCCTCGCCGCCGACGATCCGGTCCGCCCAGCCCCCCGTCCCGCTCCCGGCGGGCTGCTTGACCATGTTCACCACGGGCGGCGTCACGCCCGGGGCCGGCAGATCACGGGTGATCGGCGCCAACTCCCCGTACGTACGCGCCTTGTACGTCGCCTCCAGCCGCTCCTCGAACTCCTCCATGTCGAGGCGGCCCTCCGCGAGGGCGTCCCTCAGCACTTCGGTGACTCTCTCCCGGTCGGCATCCGAAGCCCGGAGTTCGGGTCCGGGGAGTCCTGGGTCGGGGAGTCCGGGGTCCCGCGGCGTCAGCCGCCCGTCGTCGCGTCCCTCGGAAGGCACAGGCTCACTCATGGAAGGCAGCCTACGAGACCGCCTTCTCCGCGTACATGCGGCTGATGACCGCCTCGATGTCCGGCTCCCGCACCGAAAGGTCCACCAGCGGATACTCCGCCGCGATCCGCGCCACGAGCGGAGCCGCCGACTGAGCCGCCGGGAACGCGAGCCACTGCCGCGGCCCCTCCACCTTCACCACCCGCGCCAAGCCGACCTCGATCGGCGGAAGCTCCCGCTCCAGGTCCACCACCAGCGTCCGCTCGCTCTCCCCCACCTCGTGCAGCCCCGACAGCGCACCGTCGTACATCAGCCGCCCGTGGTCGATGACCATCACCCGCTTGCACAACTGCTCGATGTCCGTGAGGTCATGGGTGGTGAGCAGGACCGTCGTACCGCGCTCGGCGTTCAGGTCACGCAGGAACTCCCGCACCCGCGCCTTGCTGATCACATCGAGCCCGATCGTCGGCTCGTCGAGATACAGCACCTCAGGATCGTGCAGCAGAGCCGCCGCGATGTCACCGCGCATCCGCTGCCCCAGGGACAGTTGCCGCACCGGCACGTCCAACAGGGCACCCAGCTCCAGAAGTTCGACACACCGGTCGAGGTTCTCACGGTAACGGGCGTCCGGGATCCGGTACATGCGGTGCATCAGCCGGTACGAGTCGATCAGTGGAAGGTCCCACCACAGGGTCGTACGCTGCCCGAAGACGACGCCGATGCGCTGCGCGAGCCGGGTCCGCTCGCGCGACGGGTCGATGCCCGCGACCCGCAGCCGGCCACCACTCGGAGTGAGGATGCCGGTCAGCATCTTGATGGTGGTCGACTTCCCGGCACCGTTCGGACCGATGTAGCCGACCATCTGCCCACGCGGCACGGTGAAGGAGATCGAGTCGACCGCCCGCACCTGCCGCCGCTCACTGCGCAGGAACCCGGTCTTCTTGCGCACGTCGAAGACCTTCTCGACGCCTTCGAGCACGATGAAGTCACCGTCCACACACGCGAGTTCGCTGTCCACGTCCACATCGGCGTACAAGAAAATCCCCTAACTCCCCGTGCTCCGGTACGAACGAAGTCCCGCCCGCCAGGCAAGGCCCGCCAGCACACAGCAGACCGCGGCCACCAGCGGTGGGGTGAAGGCGACCCACGTCGGCAGGTCGAGCGGATAGGGCCGCCCCAGCACATACAGCGCGGGCAGCCAGTTGACGAAGGCCAGCGGGAACACGAAGGTCACCCCGCGCACCAGGTCCTTCGCGAAGACGGTCGGCGGGTACTGCAGGAGCGTACTGCCGCCGTACGTAAAGGAGTTCTGCACCTCGGACGCGTCCTGCGCCACGAACTGGAAAGCCGCGCCCGCCACGAACACGGCCCCGAAGATCGCACCGCCGCTGAGCAGCGCCAGCGGGATCAGCAGCACCTTGAGCGGCGTCCAGGAGATGTCGAGCGCGACGAGGGCGTACCCGAGGACCAGCAGTCCCTGGGTGACCCGGCCGATACGGCGCACCGCGAAACGGTCGGCGGCGACCTGGGCCAGGACGGGCACCGGCCGCACGAGAAGCGTGTCGAACGTACCGTCGCGCACCCGCCGACCCAGCCGGTCCATCGTGCCGAACCCCAGGTCCGCGAGCCCGAAGGCGGTGCCCCCGAGGCCGTACAGGAAGGCGACCTCCGGAAGCGAGTAACCCCCGAGCCGGTCGACCTGCGAAAACATCAGCAGGATCGTCACGAAGTCCAGGCCGGTCATCACGAAGTTGCCGAACAGGGTCATCGCGAAGGAGGCACGGTAGGCCATCGTGGAGCGGATCCACATGGCGGCGATCATGCGATAGGCGCGCAAGCCGTCACGCACACGGGCGTACGCCCGCTGCCTGGGCGCCGGCCACGAGGCATCCGCCACCCGCCCCTCGACCTGGCTAGCCACCCTGCACCACCACCCTCCGCGTCGCCGCCGACTGCACGAGCCGCCCGGTCGCGAGCAGCGCGAGCGCCCAGGCGATCTGGAAGGCGTACGTACCCAGCGGATCGGCCGTGCCCAGGAGCACGTCCGCGGGCGCCTGGATCAGGGACGACCAGGGCAGGGCGCGTACGACCTCGCCGAGCACGCCCGGGAAGACGTTCAGCGGCAGCACCATCCCCGAGCAGAAGATCGCCAGGATCCAGGCCATCTGCGCCACGCCCGCCCCGTCCATGAGCCAGAACGCCGACAGCGCCACCAGATAGCGGATCGAGAAGCTGACGAGCACCCCGAGGGCGACCGCGACCATGAACGCGATCCACGTCAACAGGTCGGTGGGCAGCGCGAGTTCGAAGAAGAACGCGCCGAACGCCAGCGGGACCGCGCCGCGCGCCAGCAGATGGAACAGCGCCCGGCCCATGTCCTGCGCCAGCCACCACAACTGCAGATCGACGGGCCGGTACAGGTCGATCGCGATGTCCCCCGTACGGATCCGCTCGATCAGCTCGTCCTCGAAACCGCCGCCCATCACCGCCACCGCCGCGAGCAGCCCCTGCCCGAGCCACACATAGGTGAGCGCCTGCGCCTGGTCGTAGCCGCCGAGGTGCGGTTTCTCGTCCCAGAGCGCGATGAAGGTGTACGCCAGGATCAGCCCGAAGACGGTGTTGGTGAACAGGCCCGCCGCAGTGGCCACCCGATAGGTGGCGTACCGACGGAAGCCGCCGACTGCGACGGCGACGTACAACCGCCCTGTGCCCACAAAGAGGCCCTCCCTCAGCGCGTCAAGGCCGAAGCGCACGACCCTAGCCGCCGGGTGCCCCACCCCGCCAGGCATTTTCCGGGCCCGACGCGTGCCGAGATGAGGGAACGGAACGCATGGTGCGAGAGTCTTCAAGAGGGGGCGCAACAGGCGTACGAGGGCGTACGGGAACGTACGACGCGAAACGGGAGTCCGGCGAACAGATGAGCGACGAGCCGCAGCCACAGCAGAACAGCCAGGGCTGGGCGCCCAGGGAACCGCACCCGGGCCCGGGACGAGGACAGGAACCTGGTCAGGGGCAGGGACCGGGTCAAGGACCGGGACCGGGTCAAGGACCGGGACCGGGATTTGGGCCCGTGCCGCAGCCGGCGCCCGGCGGGAAGCAGAAGAAGCAGAAGCGCCAGCGCACCGGCTGGCGGCGGATCATCCCCACCTGGCGCATGGTGCTCGGCGCCTTCCTCACCGTGATCCTGCTCCTGATCGGCCTCTTCGCACTCGGCTACTACCTCGTCAAGATCCCGCCCGCGAACGCCGCCGCGACCAAGCAGAGCAACGTCTACCTCTACGCCGACGGCAGCCAGCTCGCCCGCGACGGCGAGATCAACCGCGAGAACGTGACGCTCGCGCAGATCTCCAGGGACGCCCAGCACGCGGTACTCGCCGCCGAGGACCGGGACTTCTACTCCGAGTCGGCCGTCGACCCCAAGGCGATGATCCGCGCCGCCTGGAACACGGCCACCGGCAAGGGCAAGCAGTCCGGCTCGACGATCACCCAGCAGTACGTGAAGAACTACTACCTGGGCCAGGAGCAGACGGTCACCCGCAAGGTGAAGGAGTTCTTCATCTCCATCAAGCTCGACCGCGAGAAGAGCAAGGACGACATCCTCGAGGGCTACCTCAACACCAGCTACTTCGGCCGCAACGCGTACGGCATCCAGGCTGCCGCCCAGGCGTACTACGGCGTCGACGCCATCGACCTGACGGTGGGTCAAGGTGCCTACCTGGCCGCGCTGTTGAACGCACCGAGCGAATACGACGTGATCGCGCACCCCGAGAACAAGTCCGCGGCCGAGGCCCGCTGGAACTACGTACTCGACGGCATGGTCAAGAAGGACTGGCTGAGCGCCACGGACCGCGCCGCCGTCAAGTTCCCCGCGCCGAAGGAGGCCAAGGGCTCGGCGGGCATGTCCGGCCAGCGCGGCTACCTCGTCCAGGCGGTCAAGGACTACCTCACCACCAACAAGGTCATCGACGAGGACACCCTCGCCACCGGCGGCTACCGCATCACCACCACCATCCAGAAACCCAGGCAGGACGCCTTCGTCGAGGCCGTCAACGACCAGGTGACGGACAAGCTCGACAAGGAGAACCGCAAGGTCGACACCTACGTCCGCGCCGGCGGCGTCGCCATCGACCCCTCCACCGGCAAGGTCGTCGCGATGTACGGCGGCATCGACTACACCCAGCAGTACGTCAACAACGCCACCCGCCGCGACTACCAGGTCGGCTCCACCTTCAAGCCCTTCGTCTTCACCTCGGCCGTCCAGAACGACTCAGAGACCCAGGACGGCCGGACCATCACCCCGAACACGCTCTACGACGGCACCGACCGGCGCCCGGTGGAGGGCTGGAACGGCGGCACCTACGCGCCCGAGAACGAGGACGGCGTCTCCTACGGCGACATCACCGTCCGCACCGCCACCGACAAGTCGGTGAACGCGGTCTACGCACAGATGGCGGTGGACGTCGGCCCCGCCAAGGTCAAGCAGACGGCGATCGACCTCGGACTCCCCGCCAACACCCCCGACCTGACCGCCACCCCCTCCATCGCGCTCGGCCCGGCCACCGCCAGCGTCCTCGACATGACCGAGGCCTACGCCACCCTCGCCAACCACGGCAAGCACGGCACGTACACCCTGGTCGACAAGATCACCAACGACGGCGCGCAGGACGTACAGCTGCCGAAGCAGGACACCCAGCAGGTGGTGACCCGCGAGGCCGCCGACACGACCACGTCCATGCTCCAGAGCGTCGTCGACGGCGGCACCGGCACCGCGGCCCAGGGCGCCGACCGGCCCGCCGCCGGCAAGACCGGCACCGCCGAGGAGGACCAGGCCGCCTGGTTCGCCGGCTACACCCCCGACCTCGCCACCGTCGTCTCCGTCATGGGCCAGGACCCCGACACCGGCGCGCACAAGTCCCTGTACGGCGCCCTCGGCCAGGCCCGCATCAACGGCGGCGGGCCCCCGGCGCAGATCTGGGCCCAGTTCACCAAGGCCGCTCTGGACGGCACCGAGGCGACCGACTTCGACCTCGAACTCCAGCCGGGCGCCGAGGAACCGCAACTCCCGACCGACGAGCCCACCACCGAGCCCCCCGCCATCGGCGGCCAGGACAACGGCGGCACGACGACCGGCGGCACACAGTCCCCCACCCAGTCCCCGGGCCAGACGAACGGCCAGACCCAGGGCCAGACGAACGGCGGCACCACCACGACCACAGGCGGCACCACCACGGACGGCACCACCACGGACGGCGGAACCACAGACGGCGGAACCACCACCGGCACCACCGACGGAGGCACCACAACCACCGGCGGCACCGCGGACGGCGGCACCACCACCGACGGCGCAACGACGGACGGGGGGACGGACGTGGGGGCGATCGCGGGGGCGGGGCCGCTGAACCGGCCCGCATCGCGAAAACCGTAAGCAAGTCTCAGTGAGCAGCTTCCGTCCTGATTCTGCAGGGGGGAGGACCTGGCCCGGCAGCGGTCACGGGTGAGTCCGCGGACTGCGGGCCGTGATCATCTGCTCTGACCATCCGTCAAGCGCCCGCTACGTAAAGGAACCCGGCGGGTTGACAGTCCAGAGGAACAACCAAGGCCCAGCCGAGGGCGCCGAATACGCTGTCCACCAGTCCCGCCTCCTGCTGTCCACGCGGACCACACGGACCACCACGATGGTGGTCGGTCTGATCCGCGGCCACTGCAAGGCCATCGCCCTTCGGATCCCGCCAGTTACGGCAGCACGCCGACCCGTCAGTTCAAGATCCATCGTGGATCGTCGGGGCCACGTGGGCACCGGGCTGGTTCCTGTCGGCCCCCGACTCTGCGTCCGCAGTCAGCGGCCGCTCATTCGGGGAGCAGAGGGAGGAGGTGCGGCGTGATCTGCTGGAAGGGATCCAGGGACTGGTGGGCGCGGGCAAGGATCATGGCGCCTTCCAATGCACAGAGCAGGAGTGTGGCGAGCCCGCGGGCCTGTTCCGCGGAGGAGACTCCGTAACCTTCCAGGCCCTTTTGCAGGGCCGACACCAGAGACTCGTAGCCCTCGTGGCAGACCGTGGTGAGCGCGGCGGAGCCGGGCACGGAGTCGAGGGTGACAGTGGTGATCGGCATCCCCTCGGTGAAGCCGCTGTCCCGCAGGTTGCGTGAGCAGTTCTCGAACAGCGCAGTGACCCATTGCCGGGCGGTGTGGCTGGCCTGGCGGGTGGCGTCGATGAAGGCCACCGAGTCCGCCGTGGCGATCCGGACGGCCTCGACCGCGATCTCCTCCTTGCCGCCCGGGAAGAGGTAGTAGACCGATCCGCGAGGCGCGCCGGACTCTTCGATGATCTGCGCCAGTCCTGTCCCCTTGAAGCCCTGACGGCACAGCAGTAGATGCGCCACGCAGAGGATCTTCTCCCGTGAATCCGACTTGGGTCTCGCCATGCCCGTAAGTATAGTGAACGACATAGCTATACCGATCACTATAGTAAGGAGCCGCATCATGGCTACCGTCTTCGTCACCGGCGGTTCAGGGTTCGTCGGGAGCCGGCTGATCACCCGCTTGATCAAGGACGGACATGCCGTCCGCGCACTGGCGCGCAGTGACGGCGCGGCCGGCAAGGTCGAAGACCTGGGCGCCGTCCCGGTGCGGGGGGACCTGGCAGACCTGGCCGGCCTGCGCGCCGCCGCAGCAGGGAGCGAGCTGGCCTTCCACTCCGCAGCACGCATCGCCGGCCCGGGCACCCGCAAGCAGTTCTGGACGGACAACGTCGACGGCACCGCCAACCTCGTACGCGCCGTGCGCGAGGCGGGGGTGCGACGACTGGTCCACGTCGGCACCGAGGCATCCATCATGAACGGCCAGCCGCTGGTCAACGTGGACGAGTCAGCCCCGCTGCGGCCGGACTCGCGCGCCCACTACGCCGCGTCCAAGGCGGCCGCCGAACAGATCGTGATCAAAGCCAACGGCAGCCTGGAGACCATCGTGCTGCGTCCGCGTTTCGTCTGGGGCACGGGAGACACCACGGTGCTGCCCGCACTGGTGGACATGGTCAACAGCGGTCGTTTCGCATGGATCGACGGCGGTCGGCACCGCACCGACACCACGCACGTCGACAACGCCGTGGAAGGGCTGATGCTCGCGGCCGAGCGCGGCCGCCCCGGCCAGGCGTATTTCGTGACCGACGGGGCGCCCGTCGTCTTCCGCGACATCCTCACCGAGCTGCTGGCCACCCAGGGTGTCTCCGCGCCAACCCGGTCCCTGCCCTACGGCGTGGCCAAGACGGTCGCCGCAGTCGGCGAAACGCTCTGGCGAGGCCTGCGACTCAAGGGCGCGCCCCCGCTGGACTACATGGGCATGTGGGTGTCCAGCCGCGAGTGCACCATCGACATCACCAAAGCACGCACAGAACTCGGCTACCAGCCCATCAAGACCCAGCAGCAGGGACTGGCCGAACTGCGCTGACGCCGGCCAGGATTCAGCGCCGCCACTCGAGCCGCCCGCTGATCAGCACGCCGGCAGCGGCGCCACGCACGGCGGCGGAGCCTGGTCAAGATCGCGGCCCCCCGGCCCGCCAGATGAGCGGTGCGTCAAGGCCGCCCGGGAGGGTGCTCCCCGCACTCGCGGGAACAGTCTGCCGCCGGAGCCGACCGCACCGTCCTCGACTTCGGTACGAGCCGGTTTTCACGGCTGCGGGGTCCCCGCACAAGGCAGCTCGTCCAGCCCGGGCGAGCGCTTCCGTGCGGGCGAACCGATCTTGAGACAGATCTGTCTCTTTTCAAGAGACAGATCTGTCTTATTCGGGTAGGGTACGGACATGACCGCAACGGACGCTCGACCAGATTGGGCCGTGTCAACACGCCCCGGCGTAACGGTGCATATCGCCCTGTTGACATCGATCAGCGCGATGTTCCTCGCGACCTCCAGCGCCCCGACTCCTCTTTACGGCGTGTATGCCCAGCTGTGGGGGGTGTCGGCGGCGGCGACATCGGTGGTGTTCGGCGCGTACGCCCTCGCGTTGCTGCTGGCCCTGCTGGTGCTCGGTCGGGTCTCCGACCACATCGGACGTAGGACGGTCATCTGGCCCGCACTCCTCGTGCAGGTGGTGGCGATGCTCGTGTTCGCCACCGCCGGGGGCGTCGGCGAGCTGCTCGTGGGGCGCGTGCTTCAGGGGCTGTCCACGGGCGCGGGTCTAGCGGCGGTGGGGGCGGCGCTGCTCGACACCGACGCCGAGCGTGGCCGGATCGCGAACTCCGCAGCGCCTCCGATCGGGTCGGCACTCGGGGCTCTGAGCTCGGCCGTGCTGGTCACTTTCGCCCCCATGCCGACCCGCCTGGTGTACCTGGTGTTCGCCATGGTGCTGGTACTACAGATCGTCGCGTTGTCCCGGTTGCCCGAGACCGCGCCGCACACGCCGGGAGCGGTGCGCTCCCTACGACCCAGGCTGCACGCACCGCGACGGATACTGGCGCTGCTGGGCGCCGCCGTGCCCGTCCTGTTCTCCGTATGGGCCGTATCGGGCCTGTTCGGGGCGTTCGGCCCGCACCTCGCCACCCTGCTCACCGGTTCGTCATCCCCCATACTCGGCGCACTGCCCATCGCGATCGTCGGGGCGGTGGCCCCGGTGGTCGCGTTCTCCACCGCCGGGCTGGCCGGGCGTAGGTCACTGGCATACGGCATCACGGGCCTGCTGATGGCGGTCGTAGTCACCGCGTTTTCGCTGCTGCTGGGCCAGATGTGGCTCCTGTTGGCGGGTGCGGTGGTAGCGGGCACCGGATTCGGCTTCGGCTTCCGCGGTGCCATGGACCTGGTGCTGCCCGCCGTCGAGGAGTCCGAGCGCGCGGACACGTTGTCGCTGCTCTACATCGCTTCCTACCTCGGGTTCGGCGTACCGGCCATCGTGGCGGGCATCGTGCTGCAGAGCACCGGAAACCTGACCGCGACGACGCTCGGCTACGCCGTCGTTCTCGCACTGCTCGCCGCGACGGCGGCCGGTGTCCTCCGCCTGACCGGCGACAACGAAGGGACGAACTCGTGACCACTCACATCCCCGGCAAAGCGGCGGCGCGCTCCCCCCGCGAACGCCTGCTCGCCTCCGCCGACGAGCTCTTCTACAGCGAAGGCGTGCACACCGTAGGCATCGACCGCGTGATCGAGCACGCCGGGGTGGCCAAGGCATCGCTGTACCGCCTGTTCGGCAGCAAGGAAGAGCTCGTCGCCGCGTACCTGGGCGCCCGGCACGAGCGGAATCTGGCCGAACTGCGCACCGCCGCCGGGCGGCTCTCGGATCCTCATGACGGCATCCTCGCGGTGTTCGACACGCAGGCGCGCTGGCTGCGGCGCCGTACATATCGTGGCTGCGCGTTCGCGCGGGCCAGCGCCGAGCCCGCCGCGGGCGGGCAGGTCCAGCGGGCCACCGACGCCTACCGTGCCGCGATCCATGAGCTGTTCTCAGAACTGGCCACCCGGGCAGACGTACGGGATCCCGAGATGCTCGCCGCCCAGCTGGACATGCTGTTCCACGGCGCCGGTGTCGTCGTCAGCAGCAGCAGCCGGCGCAGCAGCCTGATCGCCGCCACACGGGCTGCCGCCGAGACGCTGATCACCGCCGCCTGACGTCGCCAAACCGAAAGATCACTGGGTGCAGATCTTTTGAGGTTCGGCCCACCGCGATTTCGTACGGATCGAGTCCATCGTTGTCACGGAGCCGTCGCGGCCGACCTTCCTGCCCGTCTCCCACAGCACCCGCTCGGTCCTGACGGCTCAGCTCGCGCGCTACTTCGATGGTCCGGAACTGCTCGAACCAGGCGCGGGTCGTACTCGTGATGGCGCCCTGACACCGATGCCTGGGGCCTCCCGGCGGAGGTCCACCAGCACGGCGGCGTCAGCCGCAAGCACTGTGAGACCCGCCGGTTGCCGGTCCACTCGGCGGTCGCTGCGAGCACTGGGCGCGCACCAGTCGCCGGGCGCGACGACTGACACGAATTCCGTCCGGCATCGGGCGTCCCTGATCGGCTCCGATCAGGCTTCTCGGCGGATGCGATGGAGGATCGTTCGCGTCGCGTCCGGCGATTCGGCCTCGACGACCAAGCGGTTCATGACATCCCAGTTAGTACCCGAACCGACGGCCTACCCATCACAGGTACAAGCCCGTGGAGTCCTCGGACCCTTCGAACCGGTCCGCGGCTACCGCGTGCAGATCCCGCTCACGCATCAGCACATACGCGGTCCCGCGCACCTCGACCTCGGCACGGTCCTCGGGGTCGTACAGGACGCGGTCGCCCGGTTCCACCGTCCGTACGTTCTGCCCGACCGCGACCACATCCGCCCACGCCAGACGCCGACCGACGGCCGCCGTCGCGGGGATCAGGATGCCGCCGCCGGAACGCCGCTCGCCCTCGGCGGCGTCCTGCCGCACCAGCACACGGTCGTGCAGCATGCGGATGGGCAACTTGTCGTCAGGGTGGGTGCTCTGCTTGTCCCGGTTGGCGCTCACTCCCCGAACCTACCTGCCCTCGACCGGTCCGTACGCCGCCGGGTCAGCGCTTGCGCCGACGCGAGCCGACGGCCAGCAACCCGACGATCCCGACCACGACAAGGGCCACCGGCACGATGCGTTCGAGCCGCGGCGCGCCCTCCTCGCTGACGAACTGCCCCTTCACATCGCTGACGACCCGGTTGACGCCGACGTACGCGCGCCCCAGCGTGTGATCGATATGGGAGGCGACCTTGGCCTTCGCGTCCCCGACGACGGTCTTCGGGTGCACGCGCACGCCGATCTCGTCGAGCGTCTCGGCGAGGGTTTCGCGGCGGCGCTTGATGTCCGCCTCGATCTGCGCCGGAGTCCTGGTATCCGACGTGTCCGACGTGTCCGGCACCGCGCTGCCTCCCATGATCGTGTATCTGGTCCTTTGCTCCCGACAGTCTGTCAGCTCGGGCGGCGACGCACCCCTCGGCACCCCCATTACGCTCGTTCTGCAGTCCATAACCCATTTCCACCCACCCCCGGCCACGTGAGGTACCGATGAGCGAGCGACTCCAGCCCGGCGACACCGCCCCCGCCTTCACCCTGCCCGACGCCGACGGCAACGAGGTCTCCCTCGCCGACCACAAGGGCCGCAAGGTCATCGTCTACTTCTACCCGGCCGCCCTGACCCCCGGCTGCACCAAGCAGGCCTGCGACTTCACCGACAACCTCGACGTCCTGGCGACCGCCGGCTACGACGTCATCGGCGTCTCCCCCGACAAGCCCGAGAAGCTCGCCAAGTTCCGCGAGAAGGAGAACCTGAAGGTCACCCTGGTCGGCGACCCCTCCACCAAGATCATCGAGGCCTACGGCGCCTACGGCGAGAAGAAGAACTACGGCAAGACGTACGTCGGCGTCATCCGTTCCACCCTCGTCGTCGACGAGGGAGGCAAGATCGAGCACGCCTTCTACAACGTCAAGGCCACGGGCCACGTCGCGAAGATCATCAAGGATCTGGGGATCTGAGGTCGCTGGCGCTTCAGGAACGGCCCGTACCGGCGCGATCCGGTTACGGGCCGTTTTACGTTTCGGGCGTGACTGTCCGATAAACGGTTCGTTACTCCGTACGAGGTCACGAACGTGTGGCCGGAACGGAGGGGAATCATGCCGGTCAGCCCTTACACCAGGGAGCGCCTGGAGGAGGCGGCGAGCTCGTCACGGACGTTGTCTGAGGCGTTGGGGAAGTTGGGGGTGGATCCGAAGAGTTCGAGGCGAAACTACATCCGGGAGCGTATGAAGAAGCTAGGGGTGGACATGTCGCACTTCGAGCGGGACGGGGTGCGGTGGACAAGAGGGATCCTTGAAGCTGCGGTATCGGCCTCGACGAACATGTGTGAGGTGCTGCGCCGTCTCGGGGTTGAGGTCGTCGGCGGACAGCACACGCACATCAGCCGCCGGATCAAGGCGCATGGGATCGACACCTCACACTTCACGTCGGCGGTCCGCACGGAGAGGATGCGGGAAAATCTGCGCCGCCGCACCGCAGAGGAGATCCTCGTGGAGAACTCCTCTGCGCACGCCAGGCGCACCCCCAGCAACCGGCTCAAGAGGGCGCTCCTCGAACTCGGCATCAGCGAGCAATGCGCTCTGTGCGGCAATAAGGCGGTCTGGCTGGGAGAGCCGCTGCCGCTTGAGGTCGACCACATGGACGGCAACTGGCGAAACAACCGGGTCGAGAACCTACGGCTACTGTGCCCCAACTGCCACTCCACGACAGACACTTACCGTGGTCGTAGCACGGGTCGCTTCCATGGGAGTGTCTCGTGAGCAGCAGAGTCCAATACACCCGCGAGCGGCTGGTAGAAGCAGCCGGTCAATGCTCGGACATCGATGAGGTCATCGCCTTCTTCGGTACCCGGCCATACGGCAGCCTCAGGCGGCACCTGCACAAACGCTTCGAGAAGTTTGACATCGACATCTCGCACTTCCGCCACCGCGGCAGGCACACCAAACGTCGCACGCGACCCGCAAGCATGGACTTGTGCGCTGCGATCGGTGAGTCCACTTCCATCGCCGAAGTCCTGTGCCACCTCGGGCGCCCAGACAACGGCAGCCAACGCGCGATGTTACGAGAGTGGATCGCCGAGGAGCGCCTCTCGACCGCGCACTTTCTGGGCCAGTCGCATCAACGAGGGAAGCCAAGCATGAACCCGGTCAAACCTCCGGAGGACATCCTGATCCGACACGGCCGCAAGCACCGCACGAAGACTCCACAGCTTCGTCGAGCGCTCCGCGAGGTTGGCGTACCCGAGCAATGCGCCAGGTGCGGCACCGGCCCTGAATGGCGTGACAAACCGATGACGCTGGAGGTCGACCACATCAACGGCGACTGGAGCGACGACCGGCGCGAGAACCTGCGGTTGCTGTGTCCCAACTGTCACGCGATCACCAGTACCTGGTGCCGAGGTGGACGACGGCGACGCCCCATAATCGGCCTAGCTTCACCGACAGTCGGCTTCTCCCAGTAAAGTAGGGCTCGGTGCCTGCGCCCGTACGCCAAGGGCTGAGCGGCGATCTTTAGGTGGTCGTGTCTGTCGGTTCGAATCCGACCGGGCGCACCAGGCCGAAGGCCTAGCACGCGTACACCGCGAGCTGGGCCTTCGCCGTTGATACCCCTAGCCCAACAACTCCCGAACCACCGGCACCAGCCCCCGGAACGCCTTCCCCCGATGGCTGATCGCGTTCTTCTCCGCGGGGTCCATCTCCGCGCACGTCCGCGTCTCCCCCTCCGGCTGGAGGATCGGGTCGTAGCCGAAGCCGTTCGTGCCGGTGGGAGCGTGTCGCAGCAGACCCCGTAGCTGCCCCTCGACCACCCGCTCCGTGCCGTCGGGGAGGGCCAGGGCAGCCGCGCACGCGAAGTGGGCGCCCCGGTGTTCGTCGGCGATGTCGCCGAGCTGGGCGAGGAGCAGGTTCAGGTTCGCGGTGTCGTCGCCGTGCCGTCCCGCCCAGCGGGCGGAGAAGATGCCGGGGGCGCCGCCCAGGACGTCGACGCAGAGGCCGGAGTCGTCGGCGACGGCGGGGAGGCCGGTGGCCTGGGCGAGGGCGTGGGCCTTGAGGAGGGCGTTCTCGGCGAAGGTGACGCCGGTTTCCTTGACGTCGGGGATGTCGGGGTAGGCGTCCGCGCCGACGAGGTCGTGCGTGAGACCTGCGTCGGCGAGGATCGCCTTCAGCTCGGTGAGTTTTCCGGCGTTGCGGGTGGCGAGGATCAGGCGGGTCATGCCCCTCAGTATCCCCAAGCCCCTGCGTGGCAGTGTCCCCAGACCCGCGTGCCGGCTACGGCGTGCAGACCTTGGTCAGTTCACCCGCCGCGTCCGTGACCGGGCTGATGTCGGGCGTCTCGTCACCGTTCTGGATCGCCGTCCGGACGTTGCCGACGGCCTGCTGAAGGTCGTCGACCGCCTTGTTCACGTCGGCGTTGTCGGTCTTGTCGCCGATCTCGTCGAGGTTCTGCTCGATCGAGTTGAGGGACTCTTCGGTCTGCGTCGGGTCGTTCGCCGCGTTCTCTACGGCCTGCTGGAGGTCGGTGACGCTGTCGGCGATGGCGTCGGCGGTCTGGACGCAGTCCAGGGCCTTGTTGACGGCGTCGCAGCCGACTGCCGCCGGTATGGCGACGAGTGCGGCGATGACGGCGAATGCGGCGGTGCGTCGGCGTTGGCGCGCGGCCATGGAACGGTCCCTCCCCGTGGGCAAGATGTGGTCAACCCCTTGGTGTGATCGACCCCTTGGTGTGATCGACCCTTTGGCGTGATCGACCCCTTGGTGCGGTCGGCCGGGCCCCGTGCCGGGGCCGGGCTGGGGCGCACGGCTGGACCGTACGCCCGTACCCCTTAGAACGCGAAGGGTTAACTGGTGGTTGCCTCAAGTGCCGCGCGCTGTACGGCGGCCAGCTCGTCGCAGCCGGCGACGGCGAGGTCGAGCAGGGCGTTCAGTTCCTTGCGGTCGAAGGGCTCGGCCTCGGCGGTGCCCTGGACCTCGACGAAGCGGCCGTCGCCGGTGCAGACGACGTTCATGTCGGTGTCGGCGCGCACGTCCTCCTCGTAGCAGAGGTCGAGGAGCGGGATGCCGCCGACGATGCCGACGGAGACCGCGGAGACGGTGCCGGTGAGGGGCTGGCGGCCGGCCTTGACGAGTTTCTTGCCCTGGGCCCAGGTGATGGCGTCGGCGAGGGCGACGTAGGCGCCGGTGATGGCGGCGGTGCGGGTGCCGCCGTCGGCCTGGAGGACGTCGCAGTCGAGGACGATGGTGTTCTCGCCGAGTGCCTTGTAGTCGATGACGGCGCGCAGGGAGCGGCCGATGAGGCGGGAGATCTCGTGGGTGCGGCCGCCGATCCTGCCGCGGACGGATTCGCGGTCGCCGCGGGTGTTGGTGGCGCGCGGGAGCATCGAGTACTCGGCGGTGACCCAGCCCTCGCCGCTGCCCTTGCGCCAGCGCGGAACGCCTTCGGTGACGGAGGCGGTGCAGAAGACTTTGGTGTCGCCGAAGGAGACGAGGACGGAGCCTTCGGCGTGCTTGCTCCAGCCCCGCTGGATGGTGATGGGGCGTAGCTGTTCGGGGGTGCGGCCGTCGATACGAGACATGGCGATGAGCCTAGCCGTATACGGGTGAGGGGCTGCCGCCGGTTAGGGAAGCAGCCCCTCAGGGGTGAGCCATCGTTCTAGAAGGCGTCTAGAAGGCGTTCTAGAAGACGTGGTTCACATCATGTCTTCGATGTCCGCCGCGATCGGGTCGGCGTCGGTGCCGATGACGACCTGGATGGCGGTGCCCATTTTGACGACGCCGTGGGCGCCGGCGGCCTTCAGGGCGGCTTCGTCGACCTTGCTCGGGTCGATGACCTCGGTGCGGAGGCGGGTGATGCAGCCTTCGACCTCTTCGATGTTCTCGATGCCGCCGAGCCCGGCGACGATCTTCTCAGCCTTGGTGGCCATGTCCTACTCCCTGATCCGAACCGCTTTGTCGCAGTAACCCACAGTTGGCCCATCTTCGCGAGCGGTCATGTCATGGGTACCGAATCATGGCGTTCACGACAGCGCGACCGTTCAGGGACTGGTCTACACCAGTCGACGAACGGGCGCCAAGCCCGGTTCCGCCCGGAGGACGCCCATGAGTGCCAGCAGTGCCGCCGCACCCGCGCGCACGCCTTGGAGCAACCTGTTCCAGAGTCTGCAGAAGATGGGCCGGAGTCTTCAGCTTCCCATCGCCGTACTGCCGGCCGCGGGCATTCTCAACCGGCTGGGTCAGCCGGACGTGTTCGGTGACGACGGTCTCGGCTGGACGAACGTCTCGAAGGTGATGGCGGGTGCCGGTGGCGCGCTGCTGGACGGTTCGCTGGGGCTGCCGTTGTTGTTCTGTGTGGGCGTGGCCATCGGGATGGCGAAGAAGTCGGACGGGTCGACGGCGCTGGCTGCGGTCGCGGGGTTCCTCGTCTACTACAACGTGCTGCGGCAGTTCCCGGTGGCCTGCGCGAGCGGGGCGCAGAAGGTCGCGGCCGGCTGTCAGGCGTCGGACGGTACGGTGGCCGCCTTCTCCTACCAGAATCCCGGGGTCTTCGGCGGCATCGTCATCGGGTTGCTGTCCGCGTACTTCTGGCAGCGTTTCCACCGTACGAAGCTGGTGGACTGGCTCGGCTTCTTCAACGGGCGCCGGCTCGTGCCGATCATCATGTCGTTCGTCGCGATCGCGTTCGCCGCGCTGTGTCTGTGGGTGTGGCCGCCGATCGGTGACGGTCTGCAGAACTTCAGCGACTGGCTGGTCGGGCTCGGTGCCTGGGGCGCGGGTGTGTTCGGTATCGCCAACCGCGCGCTGCTGGTGATCGGTCTGCACCAGTTCCTGAACGTGCCCATCTGGTTCCAGTTCGGCACGTACACCAAGCCGGACGGGACGGTGGTGCACGGTGACATCAACATGTTCCTGGCGGGCGACCCGAACGCGGGGCAGTTCACCTCGGGCTTCTTCCCCATCATGATGTTCGCGCTGCCGGCCGCCTGTCTGGCCATGACGCACTGCGCAAAGCCCCATCGCCGCAAGGAAGTTGGCGGTCTGATGTTGTCGATCGCGCTGACCTCGTTCGTCACGGGCATCACCGAACCGATCGAGTACTCCTTCGTGTTCATCGCACCGTTGCTGTACGCGGTGCACGCGCTTCTCACCGGTGTCTCGATGGCGGTGACGTGGGGCCTGGGGGTGCACGACGGCTTCAGTTTCTCAGCGGGTCTGATCGACTACGTCATCAACTGGAACCTGGCGACCAGGCCTTGGGCGATCATCCCGATCGGGTTGTGCTTCGCCGTCGTGTACTACGTGGTCTTCCGCTTCGCGATCACCAAGTTCGATCTGAAGACTCCGGGGCGGGAGCCGGACGAGGATCGCGAGGACACCACCAAGGCATGATCCTTTACCACACCCGCGCGTAGGCCTTCCCTGCTCAAGGGCCCTCGGACCTCCTGGTCCGGGGGCCCTTTGTCATGAATACGAATACTTGCGACCGGTTCTTCCGGTATGGCCCAGGCCACAAAATTGGCGGGTTCCTTATCCCACCTTCACCGTGCTAAAACAGGTCTACGCCACCAAGTGGTGTAGACCACGTGAAGCTGCCTACCACCCGTTTCACCCCCGTTTCCCCCCTTCTCGTCCCCCCGGGCAGCTCCGGTACATGGAGGAACTATGAGCACCGCCACCACAACGGCGGCACCCGCGAAGAAGCGGGGATCCGGTCTGTTCCAAGGCCTGCAGAAAGTCGGCCGCAGTCTCCAGCTCCCGATCGCCGTTCTGCCGGCGGCGGGGATCCTGCTGCGGTTCGGGCAGCCGGACATCCACGACAAGTTCAACTTCCCCGACAAGCTGACGGCGGTCTTCGCCACCGCCGGTGGCGCGATCTTCGACAACCTGCCGCTGCTCTTCTGTATAGGCGTCGCGATCGGCTTCGCCAAGAAGTCGGACGGCTCCACGGCCCTCGCCGCCCTCGTCGGCTTCCTTGTCTACAGCAACGTGCTCAAGGCCTTCCCCGTCACCGAGGCCAAGGTCCAGACAGGCGCGGACATAGCCGCGACCTACAACAACCCCGGTGTCCTCGGCGGCATCATCATGGGTCTGCTGTCGGCCGTGCTGTGGCAGAAGTTCCACCGCACCAAGCTGGTCGACTGGCTCGGCTTCTTCAACGGCCGCCGCCTCGTCCCGATCATCATGGCCTTCGTCGGCACCGCGATGGGTGTCCTCTTCGGTCTGGTCTGGGAACCGATCGGTGAGGTCATCTCCAACTTCGGCGAGTGGATGACCGGCCTGGGCTCGCTGGGTGCGGGCCTGTTCGGTCTGATCAACCGCGCGCTGATCCCGGTCGGCATGCACCAGTTCGTGAACACGGTCTCCTGGTTCCAGCTCGGCGACTACACCAACCCCGCCACCGGCGCAGTCGTCCACGGCGACCTCAACCGCTTCTTCGCGGGTGACCCGACCGCCGGCCAGTTCATGTCCGGCTTCTTCCCGATCATGATGTTCGGCCTGCCGGCCGCCGCGCTGGCGATCGCGCACACCGCCCGTCCGGAGCGCCGCAAGGCCGTCCTCGGCATGATGATCTCGCTCGCCCTGACCTCGTTCGTCACCGGCATCACCGAGCCGATCGAGTTCTCCTTCATGTTCATCGCGCCCGTGCTGTACGGGATCCACGCGGTGCTGACCGCCCTCTCGATGGCGGTCACCTGGGGGCTCGGCGTGCACGACGGCTTCACCTTCTCCGCCGGCTTCATCGACTACGCGATGAACTGGAACCTGGCCACCAAGCCCTGGCTGATCATTCCGATCGGCCTCGTCTTCGGCGCCATCTATTACGTCGTCTTCCGCTTCGCGATCGTCAAGTGGAACCTCCCCACCCCGGGCCGCGAGCCCGAGGAGGAGGTCGAGGACCTCACCAAGGTGTGAGCCTCGTACGTACGGCATGAGTTCGTATGACGTGAACTCGTACGGCAGGACGAGGGCCCCGGAACCGTTCGGTTCCGGGGCCCTCCCTGTTACCGGCTCTAGATCTCGTACGACATCCTGGGCGACGCCAGCTCTACCGGCCCGCCGTACACCGCGCGCGCGTCCGCCAGGTTGATCCGGGGGTCCGTCCACGGCGGGATGTGGGTGAGGACGAGCTTGCGGGCGCCGGCGCGGGTGGCGGTCTCGCCTGCCTCGCGGCCGTTGAGGTGGAGGTCGGGGATGTTCTCCTTGCCGTGCGTGAACGCGGCTTCGCAGAGGAACAGGTCGCTGTCGCGGGCGAGTTCGTCGAGGGACTCGCACACTCCCGTGTCCCCGGAGTAGGTCAGCGCACGTCCGCCGTGCTCCACGCGGATGCCGTACGCCTCAACGGGGTGGCGCACCCGGTCCGTGTGCAGGGTGAACGGGCCGACCTCGAACGTGCCCGGCTTGACCGTGTGGAAGTCGAACACCTCGCTCATCGACGAGGCGGTGGGCGTGTCCGCGTAGGCGGTGGTCAGGCGGTGCTCCGTGCCCTCGGGTCCGTAGACGGGGATCGGGCCGGCGCGGCCGCCGTCGTGGCGGTAGTAGCGCGCGACGAAGTACGCGCACATGTCGATGCAGTGGTCGGCGTGCAGATGGCTGAGGAAGATCGCGTCGAGGTCGTAAAGACCGCAGTGGCGCTGCAGCTCGCCAAGGGCACCATTGCCCATGTCGAGAAGCAGCCGGAAGCCGTCGGCCTCTACGAGGTAGCTCGAACAGGCCGATTCCGCGGACGGGAACGACCCCGAGCAGCCGACGACGGTGAGCTTCATATGAGCTGGAACCTCCGCGCTGACAGGAAGTGCAGGGAGTGGACGCCGTGAGCGGATCCTCAGCGCGGACACTCGGAGCAGATGCGGGAAACGGGGGTCGTGCGGTCCGTCGAGCGTAAGGCGCAAAAGGGCCGGTCGCTCCTCCGCCAGGGGCCGTTGTGGGCGAACTCACCTGTGTTGTCACCGGTTCGGATGGACCTTGGGCGGGGCCGCCTCGTCCGGGCAGGGGGCGGTCGGCGGGACGCACCGGTACCTTCGTTGCTATGGACACGTCCTGGTGGCTCGCGCTGGCGGCCGTGGTGCTGCTCGCGCTGGTCGCGACGCTTGTAGATGGCTGGGGGCGGGGGCGTCGGCCGTCCCGGCGTACCCGGCCGCCCGGGCGGCCGCGTGGGCCCCGGCGGGTGCCGCGGCCTCGGGCGGCGGAGATCTGGTGGGCGAGCGTTCCCTACGAGGACGGGCCCGGGGGCAAGGACCGGCCGTGTCTCGTGCTGGGGGTGCGGGGCGAGGTGGTCACCGTCGCGAAGATCACCAGCAAGTACCACGACGAGCGGGCCGGGGTGATTCCGCTACCGCCCGGCGCGGTGGGCGATGCCCGGGGGCGGGCGAGCTTCCTGGAGACGGACGAGCTGCGGGAGGTCCCGGTGCGGGACTTCCGGCGGCGGGTGGGGGCGGTGGATCCGGTGCTGTGGGATCAGGTGAGGTACCTGGCGGGCTGAGGTGGGGAGGATTTCGCCCCCTCCGCCCCTGCCCGTCCCTTGTTTCTGGGGGCCCTGCCCCCAGACCCCCGTATCGCGCTGAACGCGCTCGTCCTCAGACGCCGGACGGGCTGAAGACCTCCGCCGCGGGTGAGATTGTCAGCCCCTCCGGCGTTTGAGGAGCGGGGTCCGGGGCGGAGCCCCAGAAACAAGGGACGGGCAGGGGCGGAGGGGGCGAAGAAACCACCCGCCACCCCCTACGCCCACAACTGCCCCTGCACCCTCTCGATCGCTTCCTCCGTCGTCGCGGCCGTGTAGACCCCCGTCGACAGGTACTTCCAGCCCCCGTCAGCGACGACGAACGCGATGTCGGCGGACTCCCCCGCGGCGAGGGCCTTCTTGCCGACCCCTATCGCGGCGTGCAGCGCGGCCCCGGTGGAGACGCCCGCGAAGATGCCCTCCTGCTGGAGCAGCTCCCGGGTGCGGGTGACGGCGTCGGCGGAGCCGACCGAGAAGCGGGTGGTGAGGACGGACGCGTCGTACAGCTCGGGGACGAAGCCCTCGTCCAGGTTGCGAAGCCCGTAGACGAGGTCGTCGTAGCGCGGCTCGGCTGCGACGATCTTCACGTCCGGCTTGTGCTCGCGCAGGAAGCGGCCGACGCCCATGAGGGTGCCGGTGGTGCCGAGGCCTGCCACGAAGTGGGTGATGGAGGGGAGGTCGGCGAGGATCTCCGGGCCGGTCGTGGCGTAGTGGGCGCCCGCGTTGTCGGGGTTGCCGTACTGGTAGAGCATCACCCAGTCCGGGTGCTCGGCGGCGAGTTCCTTGGCGACGCGCACGGCGGTGTTGGAGCCGCCGGCCGCGGGCGAGGGGATGATCTCGGCGCCCCACATGCCCAGCAGCTCGCGCCGCTCCCGCGAGGTGTTCTCCGGCATGACGCAGACCATGCGGTAGCCCTTGAGCTTCGCCGCCATGGCCAGCGAGATGCCGGTGTTGCCGGACGTCGGCTCCAGGATCGTGCAGCCGGGCGTCAACCGGCCGTCCTTCTCCGCCTGTTCGACCATGTGCAGTGCCGGACGGTCCTTGACCGAGCCGGTCGGATTGCGGTCCTCCAGCTTGGCCCAGATACGCACGTCCTGGGACGGCGAGAGCCGCGGCAGGCGCACCAGAGGGGTGTTGCCCACCGCGGCGAGCGGGGAGTCGTAACGCATCAGTGATCAGAGCCCGATCAGACCATGCCGCCGGCGACGGCCGGCAGGATCGTCACGTTGTCGCCGTCGGTCAGCTTGGTGTTGATGCCTTCGAGGAAGCGGACGTCCTCGTCGTTCAGGTAGACGTTGACGAAGCGGCGCAGTTCGCCGCCGTCCACGATGCGGGCCTGGATGCCCGTGTGCCGGCTTTCGAGGTCGGCGAACAGCTCGGCGAGGGTCTCCCCGCCGCCCTCGACGGCCTTCTGGCCGTCGGTGTAGGTGCGGAGGATGGTGGGGATGCGGACCTCGATGGCCATGGTTGCGGGCTCCTGTCGGGAGGAAAGTCAGGTCGGTGGGCGCGCGGCAGCGCGGTGGATCAGGGTGTACGCCGGTTTGCGGAGCCGCGGCTCACGGCCGTACGGCGGCGGCAGGGTCAGCGCGTACAGATGGCGCTCTGCAGCCGGCACAGATCGACGTGCAGCCGCGCCACGAGCAGCATGCCCGGCGTCTTGTCGCTCACGTCGTGGAGAACCATGGGGTCATCGTATCGATTCCCGGTCCGGATCCCGGAGTGTGATCTCAGATGCTGGATGAATTCCGACCGAAATGCGGGACCGTCGCACCGTTACGGGGCTGCGTACGCCTCCACCACCTTGATCTCCTCCTCCGTCACCTCGCCCTCGACGATCCGGTAGGAGCGGAACTGGAAGGGCCCGGCGTCGTCCGAGTCCGCCGTGGAGACCAGCACGTAGTGCGCGCCCGGCTCGTTGGCGTAGGCGATGTCGGTGCGGGAGGGGTACGCCTCGGTCGCCGTGTGCGAGTGGTAGATGACGACGGGCTCCTCGTCGCGGTCGTCCAGCTCGCGGTACAGCTTGAGCAGGTCGCCGGAGTCGAACTCGTAGAACGTGGGTGAGCGGGCCGCGTTGAGCATCGGGACGAACCGCTCGGGGCGGTCGGTGCCCTCCGGGCCCGCTACGACGCCGCATGCCTCGTCGGGGTGGTCCTGGCGCGCGTGCGCGACGATCTGGTCGAACAGCGCCTGGGTGATGGTCAGCATGTTCGCCAGGATAAGCAGAAGGCTGCCCCGTACCGAGGAGCGGTACGGGGCAGCCCGCATGGTGGAACCGGGAAGGTCAGCCGGTCTCCTCGAAGGCCGGGTCGCGGCGCTCGGCGACCTGCGGGTTCCGCACCTTGAGGATGGCCCAGCCGATTCCCAGGGCGGCGGACCAGACAGCCATCACGTACAGGCAGACGCGGGAGTCGGCGTCGTACGCGATCAGGCAGGTGACGAAGAGCAGGAAGACGACCGCGACCCAGCTGAACCTCGCGCCGCCCGGGGCCGGGAAGGCGGAGGCGGGCAGGCGTCCGGCGTCGACCGCGCGGCGGTACAGGATGTGGCTGATCAGGATCATCAGCCAGGTCCAGATGCCGGCCGCGGTGGCCACCGAGACGACGTAGCCGAAGGCCTTCTCCGGGACGACGTAGTTCAGGACCACGCCGATGCCCATGAAGAGCACGGAGACGGTGATGCCGAGGGCCGGGGTCCTGGTCGAGGAGAGCTTGCCGAAGATCTTCGGGGCCTCGCCGTTGTCGGCCAGGGTGCGCAGCATGCGGCCGGTGGAGTACATGCCTGAGTTGCAGGAGGAGAGGGCGGCGGTGAGGACCACGAAGTTGACGATGCCCGCGCCGGCGGGGATGCCGATCTTCGCGAAGGCCTCCACGAAGGGACTGACTCCTGGTGCGAACTCGGTCCACTTCACGACGCAGAGGATGACGGTGAGGGCGCCGACGTAGAAGAGCGCGATGCGCCAGGGCAGGGTGTTGATCGCCTTGGGGAGGGTCTTCTCGGGGTTCTCGGACTCGCCTGCCGTGACGCCGACCAGTTCGACCGCCAGGTAGGCGAACATGACGCCCTGGAGGGTCATCAGGGAGGAGCCGATGCCCTTGGGGAAGAAGCCGTCGACCTGATAGAGGTTGGCGACGGTGGCGGTGTCACCGGCCGCGCTGAAGCCGAAGGTGAGGACGCCGAGACCGATCACGATCATGCCGATGAGCGCGGTGACCTTGACCATCGAGAACCAGAACTCGATCTCGCCGAAGAGCTTCACCGAGATCAGGTTGGCCACGAACAGGACGACCAGGAAGACCAGCGCCGTCACCCATCGCGGGATCGACGGGAACCAGTAGTGGACGTAGATCGCGGCGGCGGTGAGTTCCGCCATGCCGGTGACGACCCACATCAGCCAGTACGTCCAGCCGGTGAAGAAGCCGAAGAACGGGCCGAGGAACTCGCGGGAGTACTCCGCGAAGGAGCCCGACACCGGGCGGTAGAGCAGCAGTTCGCCGAGCGCCCGCATGATGAAGAAGATGATCACGCCGGCGAGGGCGTACATGAGGATGAGGCTGGGGCCGGCCTTGGCGATGTTCGCCCCGGCGCCCAGGAAGAGGCCGACGCCGATGGCGCCGCCGATCGCGATCATCTGGACCTGACGGCTGCCGAGCCCGCGCTCGTACCCCTCTTCGGGGGCGTCGCCGCCCACGGCCGCACTGCCGGCACTCGGCTCGTCGGTCTGGTCGACCTGCGACGAGGTCATGTGTGGTGCGCCTTTCTCCATGCCGGTCCGGGCCATTGACCTGGCCTCGGCTCGGGTTCCGATCCCCCTGGAAACGTGGAGCTGTGCCTGGCCGGCGATCCGCCGGCTCGGTGGCGCACCCGACCGGACCTGGGTGGTGTCCTGTCGGGCGGTCGTGAAGATTTATCACGGCCGCAATGGTGATCGGCGGGGGATCATGTTGCGCACACCACAGAAAGACCTGGACAAAAGTCGAACCGCGCCCCATAGGACGCGGTCATGGTGACGTGATCGTTATCCGGATTTGAGCGTCCTCTGAGCGTCCTGCGAGCGAGCGCGGGCCTCGTCGTGGATCAGGGCATCAGGGCTTCGACGAGCGTCTCCTGAGCGAACGCGGACCCCGCCGCGGCTCAGGACATCAGGGCTTCGACGAGCGTCTCCTGGAGGCCGCCCAGCCACAGATAGGCCATCACCATCGGCTTGCGCGGGTCCTCGTCCGGCAGACGGTAGAGGAGGTCGGTGTCCTCCTCGGCGACGACGTCGAGCCGGGCGCCGATCGCCAGGCGCAGGTCGTTCAGGGCGCGCAGCCACTGCTCGGCCTCGTCGGCGGACAGCTTGACGACCGCCCCGCCGTCGCCGGATGCCACCGCGTCCAGCGAGCGGATCACCGTGAGGGCGCATCCGCGCTTGCCCGCGCGCAGGTCGTTCTCGGTGAAGCGGCGGAACTCCGAGGAGTGGGCGCGCTGTTCCTCGGCCTGCTCGGGCGAGTGGGCCTCGACGTCGGGGCCGCTGTACGCGTCGGGGAAGAGGCGTTGCAGCACGGGGTCGGAGGGCGGCTCGCTGGGGCCCTCCGCGAACAGTTCGGCGAGCGGGTCGTCGGCGGCGTTCTCGGCCGGCCCGGGACCGATGAGCTCCAGGAGCTGGACGGCGAGGGAGCGGATGATGGAGATCTCGACCTCGTCGAGCGCGACGGCCGCGCCGCCGCCGGGGATCGGTTCGAAGTGTCCAGGCATGGAGTGAGTTCGCTGCTTCCGGTCCTGCTCGGGGTTTCCAGGGCTCGGGCTGTTTCCGGTCCTGCTGTGGCTACTTGCGGTCTTGTTGAAGGGTGGCCCACAGACCGTAGCCGTGCATGGCCTGTACGTCGCGCTCCATCTCCTCGCGGGTTCCGCTGGAGACCACCGCCCGGCCCTTGTGATGGACGTCCATCATGAGTTTGGTGGCCTTGTCCTTGGTGTAGCCGAAGTACGTCTGGAAGACATACGTCACATAGCTCATGAGGTTGACCGGGTCGTTGTGGACGATCGTCAGCCAGGGGACGTCCGGCTCGGGTACGGCGAAGACCTCCTCCGCCGACTCGGTCTTCTCGGTCTCTAGGGGTGCGGGAGCCGTCACACGGCCCATGCTGCCACCAGAGGGGGGTACTCGCACAAACGGACTCCCCAACGCCGGTGGGTCCCACAAACCCGGACCCACAAATCGTCAGAGTGACGAGATGGGGGTACGATCCGGTCCTATGAACACAGCGGACCTTGGGCTGCCGGTGGACGTCCCCTCTACGGCGCTCTTCACCGACCAGTACGAGCTGACGATGCTGCAGGCCGCCCTGGCGGCGGGGACGGCCGAGCGGCGCTCCGTCTTCGAGGTCTTCACCCGGAGGCTGCCCGAGGGGCGGCGCTACGGAGTGGTGGCTGGGACCGGACGCGTTCTCGACGCCGTCGAGAACTTCCGCTTCGACGCGGACGTCCTCGGCTTTCTGCGTGAGCGCAAGATCGTGGACGAGCCGACCCTGAACTGGCTCGCCGGCTACCGCTTCGGCGGCGACATCTGGGGCTACCCGGAGGGCGAGGTGTACTTCCCGGGCTCGCCGGTCCTGCGGGTCGAGGGCTCGTTCGCGGAGTGCGTGCTCCTGGAGACCGTGATCCTCTCGATCCTCAACCACGACTCGGCGATCGCGGCCGCCGCCTCCCGGATGGCCTCGGCGGCGGGCGGGCGTCCGCTGATCGAGATGGGCGCCCGGCGCACCCACGAGCTGGCCGCCGTGGCCGCCGCACGGGCCGCGTACGTCGGTGGCTTCACGACCACCTCCGACCTGGCCGCCGGTTTCCGCTACGGCATCCCGACCGTGGGGACGTCGGCGCACGCCTTCACCCTGCTCCACGACCACGAGCGGGACGCCTTCCAGGCCCAGGTGACCTCGCTGGGCCGGGGCACCACGCTGCTCGTGGACACCTACGACGTCGCGGAGGCGGTCCGGCTGGCCGTCGAGGTGGCCGGGCCCGAGCTGGGCGCCGTCCGCATCGACTCCGGGGACCTTCTCCTCGTCGCGCACCGGGTCCGCCAGCAGCTGGACGAGCTCGGCGCGACCGCCACGCGGATCATCGTGACCTCCGACCTGGACGAGTACGCGATCGCCTCGCTGGCGGCGGCGCCCGTGGACGCGTACGGCGTCGGCACCCAGCTGGTGACGGGATCCGGCCATCCGACCTGCTCCATGGTCTACAAGCTGGTCGCCCGCGCCGAGTCGGCGGACCCGAAGGATCCGCTGGAGGCGGTGGCCAAGAAGTCCACCGGCGGCAAGACGTCCATCGGCGGGCGCAAGTGGGCCGCGCGGCGCCTGGACGAGCACGGGATCGCCGACGCCGAGGTGATCGGTGTCGGTCCGGTGCCCGCCGAGCTGGCCGACAGCCAGCTCCTGGTCGAGCTGGTCAAGGGCGGTCAGGTCATCGCCCGCGAGCCCCTGGACGTCGTACGGGACCGGCATGCGGCGGCCCGCGCCAACCTGCCGCTGTCGGCGACCCAGCTCTCGCGCGGGGAGGCGGTCATCCCGACGGAGTACGTCTGACGTACCCCGTACGGCCATGGGGCGGGCGCATGAACAACCGGTGAGCGGGAATGCAACGGCCACGCCCCCTGCACACCGCACAAGCGCCCCCTCCACACCCCCTGAGGCACGGCGCGGCAGCCGAATGCCCCCTCCCGGAGTGCACTCGAAGTCTCTAGGCTCGGTAACCCACAGGCCGGGCCCCCTTTACCGACGCCCTTTACCGACGCCACCGATCGCCCGCCGAGCCGAAGGACACCGACCATGCGCCGCGCCTTGATCGTCGTAGACGTGCAGAACGACTTCTGCGAGGGGGGCAGTCTCGCGGTGGCCGGGGGCGCCGACGTGGCCGCCGCCGTCACGGAGCTGATCGGGCAGGCGCCCGCCGGCTACCGCCATGTCGTGGCGACCCGCGACCACCACATCGCCCCCGGTGGCCACTTCGCCGACAACCCCGACTACGTCCACTCCTGGCCCGCGCACTGCGTGGCCGGCACCGAGGGCGTCGGCTTCCACCCGAACTTCGCCCCGGTCGTCGCCTCCGGCGCGATCGACGCCGTCTTCGACAAGGGCGCGTACGCGGCGGCCTACAGCGGCTTCGAGGGCGCCGACGAGAACGGCGTGACGCTGGCGGACTGGCTGCGGGCCCGGGAGATCGACGAGGTGGACGTGGTGGGCATCGCCACCGACCACTGCGTACGCGCCACCGCCCTGGACGCCGCCCGCGAGGGCTTCCGTACGCAGGTGCTGCTCGACCTGACGGCCGGCGTGGCCGAGGAGACCACGAACCGTGCGCTGGAGGAGCTGCGGGCCGCGGGCGTGGAGCTGACCGGCAAGCCGGTGGTCTGACCCGCCCAGGGCCCGCAGGGAGCCCCTGGGGCCTGTCTGACAATTCCCGTCGTCGCCAGACGGGCCCTACAGACCTTGGGGCGCCGTGGGTCTGCGCATCAGCGCCCGGATCGGGTGCCAGAGCTCCTGGACGCGCTCCGGGCCGATGTTCGCGGTGACGGCGACACCGTTGTCAGGGAGCGGCGCCGTGCGCCATATCAGGCCGTCGGGATGGTGCAGGACCGCGGTGATCTCGTCCGGGGTGGGCGGCTGGGCGTTGCCCCGCAGGTACACCGCACGCATCCCCAGATTGCGCAGCCTCGTCAGCGCGCGGGCCCGGTTCCGGGCCAGTACGAGCACGCGCACGCCGCCGGCCGATCCGTAGGCGCCGGACGGGCTGGGCAGGTTCAGCGCCACCACCACGCTGCCGTTCGGCAGCTTGCAGAAACCTCCTGCGGCCATGAAAAGTCACACCCCCGTGCGGTCCGGTGTCAATAAGGGAATCACAGGACGCACCTAAACACGATCGGCCGCGACCCGCCAGGGGGTCACGGCCGATCATGCTCTGACCTGGGGAAATGACGCTTACTTCACCGCAGGGGCGACCTGGAGCGAGATCGTGGAGCCGTTCGAGGCCTCCTTGACGATCGTGATCTTCGTGTTGGTGTCAGTGATCTTGACCCCGGCGAGCGGGGTGCTCGTGTCGTAGTAGGTGTTGGTGCGGTCGTTGAAGACCGATACGCCCTTCTTCGACGGGATCTTGGTCACGACGTCCGCCTTGTGCAGCGTGAGGCCGTCGGTGCGGTACAGGCTGAAGGGCGAGTCGTAGGACTGGATACGGCTGCGCATCAGCGTGCCGTCCGACCACTTCAGCGCGGCCGGGTGGGCGTCAACCGGCAGCACCAGACCGGTACCGGGGTGCTGGCTGGTGTTGTTGTCCTGCTGGGAGGTGTCCCACTTCCAGATCAACAGGCCGTTCTGGTACGGGAAGTGCTCCACCCAGTCCGGACGGGACGCGAAGCCGAAGTTGTACGGGCCGACCTTGAGGGTCTTGTCGTACGACACGTACTGACGGTTCTCGGCGATGTAGTACTGCGCGTAGTCGTCCGTGATGGCCGCGCCGACACGGGAGAAGCCGTCCACGGTCCAAGCCGCGTCCGCGGTCTCCGCGTTGTCCGAGAAGAGGGCAACGCCGTCCGCCGTCACGGAGATCGAGTCGGCCGCGAAGCCCTTCTGGGCCACGCCGCCGTCGGTCGCGTAGCGGAAGCGCAGGCCGATGTTCTGGCCCGCGTAGGCGTCCAGCGGGTACGACAGCTTCGTGTACGCCTCGGTGGTGCCATCGAGCGCCGGCTTGCCGCTGCCGTCACGGCTGATGGCCGCGCCGTTCGCGGTGCCGTCGATGGCCGTCCAGCTGGCGCCGCCGTTGGTGGACACCTCGGTGTAGAGGTAGTCGAAGCCGGCCTCGATGTCCCACCAGCCGTCGAGGGTCAGCGTGGCCGCCGACTTGCCCGTCAGGTCGACCGAACGGGTCAGCGTGTTGGAGAGGTCGTCGCCGCTGCCGCTCCACCACTGGGTCGCGCCCTGCGCCGGCTCGACGATCTCGTTGGTGACCGTCTTCTCGGGCAGCTCGACCACGAGCGCCTGCGCGTTCTTGGTGTTGTACTCGGCGACGCCCAGGGTGTGCTTCGACTTCGTCGCGGCCTTCGCCGTGTCGTAGTTGAGCCAGCCGAGCTGCAGCTTGTCCCAGGCGGTCATGTCGCCGGGCAGGTTGCCGATCTCGCCCTCACCGGTGCCGAGCCAGGAACCGGACGACATCAGCGTCCAGAAGCCGGTGGAGTTCTCGCCGCCGCTGGTGTCGTAGTGGTCCGGCAGACCGAGGTCGTGGCCGTACTCGTGGGCGAAGACGCCGAGTCCGCCGTTCTCCGGCTGGATGGTGTAGTCGCCGACCCAGATGCCGGTGTCGCCGATCGCGGCGCCGCCGAGCTTGTTGCCCTCGGGTCCGGTGGCACCGGTGTCGGTGCCGAACGCGTACCAGCGGTGCGCCCAGATGGCGTCCGCGCCCTGGGCGCCGCCGCCGGCGGACTCGTCCTCACCGGCGTGCACGATCTGGAAGTGGTCGATGTAGCCGTCGGGCTCGTTGAAGTTGCCGTCGCCGTCGAAGTCGTAGCGGTCCCACTGGTCGTACTCGGCCAGCTGGGCCTTGATCTCCGCGTCGGTCGCGCCTGCTGCCTCCTGCGCCGCGACCCAGGCGGTGACGCCGTCCTGCACCGCGTACCAGGCGCCGGTGTTCGCGTCGTTGGAGCCGTAACGGGCCTCGTTGTAGGGGACCTTGACCCAGTCCGAGACCTCACCGTCGACCGAGTAACGGCCGGACGACTGCTTTTCGTAGTACGTCTTCATCGAGTCGACACCCTTACCGGTGCCGAAGTAGAGCTCGTTGAAGTGCTCCTGGCTGTAGTCCGCCTGCCAGGCCGTGCTGTTGTCCTTGGTGGGGTCAGGCTCGGCTATCGCGTTGTGCAGCGGACCGACCGTGCCGCCGTAGCGGGGGTCGACCTGATCGCCGAACTCGACCAGGATGGTGAAGATCTTGTCGGTCTTCTCGCGGGCGAGCTCGACGTACTTGCCCTTGCTGAGCTGTACCACCTGCGAGCCGTTGCGCTCCTGCGCCGTGGCCTCGCCGGATATGACCTGCTGAAGGGCCTCTTCGCGCTGAGCTGCCTCGCTGTCCGTGAACGGGCCCTTGAGGTCGTGCTCGGTGTCGCTCGCGGCGGGCGCTGCCGGGTCACGGCGGTCCACCGTCGGGGCCGACGCACCGGCGCCGGCCTGCGCCACGGCGAACGTCGAGAACGTGGCAGTGGCAGCGGCGAGGGCAACGCCCACCGCCGCCCCTCTGAACGTCCATGATCTGCTGGTCACTTGATGTCCTCCCTCGCGCCCGCGCGGATGGAGGGGGTCCAGGTCATGGGGTCCGCGCGCGTGTACGCGTGTCAAGTGACGACATTGGATCGGAGTTACCAAAGAAAAGACAGATCTTGACTTGAACCTGGCAACTGCACTATGTGGAGCAGCCGTTCGCCATCCGCTCGCTCTACCGGAGGGCCACCACACCGCTCAACGGGCGCGCCCGGCCGTCCACTTCCTGGACGTGATGACTCCGTGCGCCCCCTGTGCTCCGGCACCGTGGGTTAGGTCACGCTTACCGGCCGTTCCACTCGGGCATGCAGGCGAATAGAGTCGTTTGGCGGCACGTCGGAATTTCGATGGATTGCCAAGTCGACACCGTTGTCGGCCCCCGATTCACCGGCTCACCCTCAATGCTTCATCCGCCCCCTCCCCCATCGCGAGAGGCACCCGGGGGGAGCACGTCCACCCGAGGAAACGATTGCCATGCCTCGAACGACTGCCATGCCTCGTCCGACCGCCGCACAGCTCGCCTACGGTTCCTGCACCGTGATCCTCTCCACCCTCGCCATGCTGCTGCTGTCTCAGACGAGTTCGGGCGTGGGGATCGTGGCGATCACCCTCTCGGCACTCGTTCTCGGGCTCCTCGTCGCCATGACGGTTCCGCTGCCGAAGCCCGCGCGCACCGTGCAGGTGCCCGTCGTGCCCGTGCCGGCGAAGCGCGTCCCCGCGCAGCGCGAGACCGCGTCCGTGGCCGCATCCGTGGCCTCCGAGCCCGTACGGGAGCCGGCGAACCCGTAATCCCGCGAACCGGGAACCCGGGAACCCGGGAACCCGTAGAGCGTCACCGCATACGCGAACCGGCGGACCCGTGTCTCACGGATCCGCCGGTTTTCTTTGCCGCTCCCCCACCGCCCTGCCGGTCGAAGGGTCAACCGGTGCTGACCACCACCGTCTTGGCCGCCTTGTCGTGCAGGCCCTGCTTGTAGGGCTTGTCGAAGAAGCTCCAACCGCCCGCGATCGCGGTCCAGATGCACGCGCAGCAGAACGCGAACGGGATCCACAGGACCAGCGAGCGGATCAGCGTGGTCTGCACGGAGGGCGTGGCGCCGTTGTCGAGGTTGGCCACCCGCTGCTTGAACAGCCGCTTGCCGAGGGTCTGCCCGGTGCGGCTGATCATGACGGTGTCGTAGCCGATGTAGAGCACGGCGGCGACGAGCGACTGCCCGAAGGACTTGCCGGTGTCGATCTTGTCCGTGTTGTACTCGGTGACCCCGAACGCCCACGACAGCAGCCACACCACGATGCCCACGATGATCATGTCGATGATCCGCGCAAGGACCCGCTTGCCGCTGTCCGCGAGTGGCGGCATGCCGGCGAGCGGATCGCCGCCGTAGGGGCCGCCCGCGCCGTAGGGATCACCGCCTCCGCCAAAGGGGGGCGGCGGCGGCTGGTCGCCGGGCGGCGGGGGTTGGCTGCCGTACGGGGGGTCGTACGGGGAGCCGCCGCCCTCGTCGGGCGGGGGCTGCTTCTTGAACGGGTCGTCGTCCGGTGACCGGCCGGAGCCTGGAGGCGGCGGTTCGCTGCTCATGGCCCGAGTGGACCGCGAACCCTCCGGCTCCGCATCCGGCGAGCGGCCGTCCGGGCTACCGGATCAGGTACGCCGATGAGCCGTGGCCGTGTACGCCCTCTGCGGCGGCGCGCCTTACGACCGCGCCGCCACGAAGGTGTGGGCCGCCTTGTCGTGCCAGCACTGGCGCCACGGCTTGTCGAACAGGCACCACAGGACTCCGAGGACGCCGACCCCGAGGACGCCCGTGACGGCGTAGACGAGCCAGCGGCGCAGCGCCGAGCCGAAGGACGGGGGCTCATGGCCCTCGATGTCGCACACCGCGATGCCGCACAGCTTCTTGCCGAGGGTGCGGCCCCATCTGGCGGTGGGCAGCGCGTCGTAGAGGACGCCGAAGAGGAGGAGGACGGCGAGGACGATCCCTAGGTAGACGGTGGTCGTGCCGTCGAGCAGCCAGACCGTGACGGTCTCGCCGGAGAGCTTGGCCGCGTCGACCTTCTCGTCGACATGGTCGATCGCCTTGGTGCCCAGCGGTACGGCGGCCACGGCGGTGACACCGGCGAGCACGACGGTGTCCACGAGCCGGGCGGCCAGCCGCCTGCCCAGGCCCGCGGGACGCGTCGCCGACTGCCTGCGCGCGGCCGCCGTGAAGATGTCCTCGACCGGCGGCTTCCACGGCGCGACAGGCTGCCCCTCCTCACCCGCGAGCCGGTGCACCTGCTGGGCCCAGGAGGGCTGTCCGCCGCCGATGCCGGACGTCGTGGGGGTGCCGCCCGCCTGCTGGGGGACGGCGGGGTTCTGCGCGGCGGCGGGAGCGGGCTGGGCGGCCGCGGCTTGGGCCGCCTGGGCGGCGGCGGCCTGGCCGGCTCCGAAGCCGCCACCCGCCGTGGGGGCTGCCGAGCCCGAGCTCCCCTGCTCCGGCGCCGTGCGCGGGGAGACCGGACGGAAGGTCATGGTGCCCTCGGAGGGGAGGTCCTCGGCGCCGGGTCCGGTGCCGGACGGACCCTCCGCCCCCGCGGGCCGCACCGGTCCGCTCGGGCGCCGGAACACCACGCTGCCGCCGGACGCCGGGTGCTGGGGGCTGCCCGAGTCCGCGGGTGGGATCGTCGCCGTGCCGTCCGTGCGGGAGGACCGGCCGTCGGGCTGGACGATCGGGTCGGCCGGTCCCGAGGCCCGGGGCACGCGCGGGTCGGCGGTTCCCTGGGGCGCGCCCCAGGACACCCGGCGGTCCTGGCCGCGGCCGAACCCGGACTGCTGGGAGCGGTCGGCGCCCCACGCGGCCGCGGGCTCGGGACGGCTGCCGTGCTGGGCGTCGGCCGGGCTCACCTGCCGGGCAGCGCCGGACTGTTGCGGATCCTCGTCGAAGAAGTACGGCCCGGTCTCCTCGGCGAGAGCCGAGGCCTGACCCGGCGCCTGACCCTGCGCGGGCACGGACGCCGCAGGCGTGCCGGGAGGTACGCCGTCGGACGGTGCCGGACGGCTCGTACCCGGTACCCAGGCGGCACCGTTCCAATACCGGACATATCCAGGAATGGAGGGATCCGGGTAATACCCTTCGCGGGGCCTGTCGTCACCGGGTGCCGGGGTTGGGGCGCTCATGTCCGTCGTCCCGTATCTGCTCGGGGGCTTTTTGGGGGATCCACATCTATCAGACCGACGCACCCGCCACTGCCGCTCCCGCCGTACCCACCCCGTTCGTGCATGGATCCGCTACGTCCGGAGACAGGGCGAGAAAACTTCTCGGAACCCGCGTAATGATTCCGCCCGCACGCGCTCTCCACTCGTACGGGCCCGCCCACAGGGCCTCTTACGAGAAGGGAAACGCATCGACATGCACACCGTGGTGGAACGCGAACTGGAGCTCAAACTCGTCCTGTCGCCCGAGCGCAGCATCCCTGTCCCGGCTCGGCTCAGCTACCGCACCGACGATCCGTACGCCGTCCACATCACCTTCCACGTCGGCTCCGACCATCCGGTCAGCTGGACCTTCGCCCGCGAACTGCTCGTCGAGGGGGTGTTCCGGCCGTGCGGGCACGGCGATGTGCGGGTGTGGCCGACGAAGGTCGCGGGCCGCGGTGTCGTGCTGATGGCACTGAGTTCGCCCGACGGCGACGCGCTGCTCGAAGCGCCCGCCGCGCAGGTGTCCGCCTGGCTGGAACGCACCCTCCGGGCGGTCCCCCCGGGCTCTGAGGCGGAGCAGCTCGGCATCGACGACGGCCTCGCCGAGCTGCTTGCCCCGACTCCGGCCGACGACCTTTGGCTGCGGGATCCCTGGCCGTCGGACGAATCGACGGACGGAGGAGAGTGAGCGACCGCAACCATCAATTGAGGAACCACAACGGCGATCGGCCATGTCCGCGAGAGCGGGGCGGTTTAGCCGCAAAGAGGTACGTCAGAAGAGCTTGCCGGGGTTGAGGAGCCCCAGCGGGTCGAACGCCGCCTTGATCGCACGCTGCATCTCGACGCCCACCGGGCCGATCTCGCGCGCCAGCCACTCCTTCTTCAGGACGCCCACGCCGTGCTCGCCGGTGATCGTGCCGCCGAGTTCCAGGCCGAGGGCCATGATCTCGTCGAAGGACTCGCGGGCGCGCCGGGACTCCTCGGGGTCGGAGGCGTCGAAGCAGACGGTGGGGTGGGTGTTGCCGTCGCCGGCGTGCGCGCAGACCCCGATGGTCAGGGCGTACTTGTCGGCCACGCGCTCGATGCCTTCGAGCATGTCGCCGAGCCGGGAACGCGGCACGCACACGTCGTCGATCATCGTGGTGCCCTTGACCGCTTCGAGCGCGACGAGCGCCAGCCGCCGTGCCTGGAGCAGCAGTTCGGACTCGGCCGCGTCCTCGGCCGGTACGACCTGGGTGGCGCCCGCGGCCTCGCACAGGGCGCCGACCGCGGCGAGGTTGGCGGCCGGGTCGTGGGTGTCGAAGGCGGCGAGGAGGAGGGCCTCGGTGGTCTCCGGGAGGCCCATGTGGGCAAGTTCGTTGACGGCTTTCACCGTCGTACGGTCCATCAGTTCGAGGAGGGACGGCACGTGACCGCCCTCCATCACCTTGACCACGGCGTCGCACGCGGCCCGCGCCGAAGGGAACTCGGCGGCCAGCACGAGCTGCCCGGGCGGCTGCGGCTTCAGCGCAAGAGTCGCCCGTACGACGATGCCGAGCGAGCCCTCGGAGCCCACGAAGAGGCGGGTGAGGTCGTACCCGGCGACACCCTTCGCCGTGCGGCGGCCGGTGGTCATGAGCCGCCCGTCGGCCAGGACGACGTCCAGCCCGAGGACGTACTCGGCGGTCACCCCGTACTTGACGCAGCACAGGCCGCCCGACGCGGTGCCGATGTTGCCGCCGATCGTGCACATCTCCCAGCTGGAGGGGTCCGGCGGGTAGCACAGGCCGTGTTCGTTGACGGCGCGCGAGAGGGTCGCGTTGATGACGCCTGGCTCGACGACCGCGATCCGGTCGACCGGGTTGATCTCCAGGATCCGGTCCATCTTCACCAGGGACAGCACGATGCAGCCGTCCGAGGCGTTGGCGGCGCCGGACAGGCCGGTGCGGGCGCCCTGCGGGACGACCGGGACGCGCAGCTCGGTGGCGATACGCATGACGTGCTGGACCTGCTCGACGGTGCGGGGCAGGACGACGACTGCGGGGGTGCCCGCCTCGCAGAAGCTCGCCATGTCGTTCGCGTATGAGGCCGTGACGTCCGGGTCGATGAGGACGGCTTCGGTCGGCAGGCCGGCGAGGAGACGGTCCACGAGGTTGCCGGTCACCTCGTCACGCGGGGCTTCGATACGGCTCATGATCACAGCCTCGCACCCGGGGCCATCGGTGTGAACCCCGTCTGCGGCAACCGACGCCTGCCGTGATGTGGTCTTCGTACTGACGCACAGTGAGCGCCATGGAGATCGAAGAGCAGCGACCGGCGACAGCGCGGCCTCAGGATTCCGAGCCTCCCGGGTCCCGTTTCTCCCCTTTCGTCAAGCGCGCGCTGATCGGCGCCGTCGCCGGAGGTGTCGTACTCGGCGCGTTGCTGTTCCTGCTGCCCTCGGCGGGGCGGGACCCGGCGCCGCCCGCTCCGGGTCCGGTGGCGCGGGCGCAGACGGCGGTGGGCTCCGGGGTGCCCGCCGCGCTGCCCGATCTGGCGGCGCTCATCGGCGACCGCGAGGCGTATCTGCGGGCCCATCCGGGCGACGACCGGTCGTGGGCCGTGCTCGGTGCGGCCTACGTGGAGCAGGCGCGGCGGACCGCGACACCCGCCTACTACCCGAAGGCGGAGGAGGCGCTGCGTACGTCGCTGAGGACCCGGCCGAGGGGGAACGCGGAGGCGTTCGACGGCCTCGCGGCACTCGCCAACGCCCGCGGTGACTTCCGGGAGGGGAAGAAGTGGGGCGAGGCGGCCGTGAAGCTGTCGCCGAAGCGCTGGACGACGTATCCGCTGCTGATCGACGCGTACAACGGCCTCGGCGATTACAAGGCCACCCGCAAGGCCCTCGACAAGCTGCTGGAGCTGCGCTCCGGGCCGACGGTGCTGGCGCGGGCCGCGCGGGTCTACTGGGACCGCGGCTGGCGCGAGGACGCGGCGGCCGCCGTCGCCGTGGCCGCGACGCGCGCGGCGACCCCCGCCGAGCAGGCGGCGTTCCTCCAGCAGGCCGGCGAACTGGCCTGGGAACGCGGCGACCGCGAGCAGTCGCTGGCCTACTACGAGCGCGCGCTGCGCACCGACCCGGACGAGTACGGGGCGCACGCCGGGCAGGGGCGCGCGCTGGCCGCGCTGGGGCGCACGTCGGAGGCGCTGCGGGCGTACCAGACGGCGCTCGCCAAGCGGCCCGAGCCGCGGTACGCGCTGGAGCTGGGCGAGTTGTACGAGAAGCTCGGCCTCCAGGGGGCCGCACGCGTCCAGTACGACCTGCTGCGGGAGCGGGTGCGGCAGGAGGCCGCCTGGGGCGTGGACGACGAGCTGGTCCTCGGGCTCTTCGAGGCGGACCACGGCGACACCGCGACTGCCGTGGCGCTGCTGCGCGAGGAGTGGAAGCAGCACCCCGGGATCGCCGTCGCGGACGCGCTGGGCTGGGCGCTGCACCGGGCCGGGGAGCACGAGGAGGCCCTGAAGTTCGCCACCAGGGCCATGGACAGGGAGCACGGCGGCGGCGTACGCAGTGCGCTGTACGCCTACCACCGCGGCCAGATCGAACGCACCCTGGAGCGGTACGGGCCGGCCCGCCGCCACCTCGCCGAGGCCCTGCGCATCAACCCGTACTTCTCGCTCCAGCTCGCCCCGCAGGCGGAGGCGGCGTTGGAGGAGCTGGGTGAGCCCCCGGCGCAGGACGTGCCGGGTGAGCCGGCGGAGGAATCCTCGGCGGAGCCCTCGCGGGCCGCGCCCGCTACAGGTTCCCCCGCCTCTCCTGCTCCCGCTCGATCGCCTCGAACAGCGCCTTGAAGTTGCCCTTGCCGAAGCCCATCGAGCCGTGCCGTTCGATGATCTCGAAGAAGACGGTCGGGCGGTCCTGGACCGGCTTGGTGAAGATCTGCAGCAGATAGCCGTCCTCGTCGCGGTCGGCGAGGATCTTCAGTTCGCGCAGGGTGTCGACGGGGACGCGGGTGTCGCCGACCCACTCGCCGAGGGTGTCGTAGTAGGAGTCCGGGGTGTCGAGGAACTGAACCCCGGCCGCGCGCATGGTGCGTACCGTCTCCACGATGTCGCCCGAGTTCAGCGCGATGTGCTGGACGCCCGCGCCGCCGTAGAACTCCAGGTACTCGTCGATCTGGGACTTCTTCTTGGCGATGGCGGGCTCGTTGATCGGGAACTTGACCTTGAGCGTGCCGTCCGCGACGACCTTGGACATCAGCGCGCTGTACTCGGTCGCGATGTCGTCGCCCACGAACTCCTTCATGTTCGTGAAGCCCATGACCTTGTTGTAGAAGCCGACCCACTCGTTCATACGGCCGAGTTCGACGTTGCCGACGCAGTGGTCGACGGCCTGGAAGGTGCGGTGGGCAGGCGGCTCGACGATCGGCGCCGCGGCGGTGAAGCCGGGGAGGTAGGGGCCGTCGTAGCCCGAGCGCTCGACCAGGGTGTGCCGGGTCTCGCCGTACGTCGCGATCGCGGCGAGTACGACCGTGCCGTGCTCGTCCTTCACCTCGTACGGCTCGGCGACGGAGCGGGCGCCGTGCTCGACGGCGTACGCGTACGCGGCCCGGGTGTCCGGGACCTCGATGGCGAGGTCGACGACGCCGTCGCCGTGCTCGGCCACGTGCTCGGCGAGGAAGTGGCCCCAGGTGGTGACGGGCTTGATCACGGAGGTGAGGACGAAGCGTGCCGAGCCGTTGGTGAGGACGTACGAGGCGGTCTCGCGGCTGCCGTTCTCCGGTCCGGAGTAGGCGACCAGGCGCATGCCGAAGGCGGTGGAGTAGTAGTGCGCGGCCTGCTTGGCGTTGCCGACGGCGAAGACGACCGCGTCCATTCCCTTCACCGGGAAGGGATCTGCCTGCCGGGCGGTGTCGGGAGTGCGGTGCTCTGTGGTCTGGCTCATGTTCGCAGACTCCCCCTGCTTGGCAAGGTGCGCAATGGTTTGAGTATTCGCTGGACACTATGCTCATACGATCGCCCGTTTCAGCGGGCGGTATGTACAAGGTGACCACCTCGGAGGACCCCATGGCGATCGATCATCTGGACGGCGCGCTCATCGTGCTGCTCGCCGAGGAACCGCGCATCGGCGTCCTGGAGATGTCCCGACGGCTCGGCGTCGCGCGCGGCACCGTGCAGGCGCGGCTCGACCGGCTCCAATCGCATGGAGTCATCCGGGGGTTCGGGCCGCAGGTGGATCCGGCCGCGCTGGGATACCCGGTCACGGCGTTCGCGACCCTGCAGATCAGGCAGGGGCAAGGCACGGACGTACGAGCCCACTTGACGACCGTGCCCGAGGTGCTGGAGCTGCACACGACCACGGGCGGCGGCGACATGCTGTGCCGGCTCGTCGCCCGCTCGAACGCCGATCTCCAGCGGGTGATCGACCGGGTTGTCGGTTTCGATGGCATCGTCCGGGCCTCCACGGCGATCGTCATGGAGAACCCCGTTCCGCTGCGGATCATCCCGCTGGTGGAGCAAGCCGCGATCGAGCAGTGACCGAGGACCGGGGTGACATGGGGTGAAGTGGGGTGAAGTGGGGTGAACTTCAGTGAAGGGGGAGGGGTTTGTGGCGGGGGCTGACACCCGGTGTGTTCAGCAGCTCGGTACCGAGCCGGTCCCCTTCTCAAGGGCCACCAGGGACTCCACCGCTCCCTTGAGGGTGGTCACCGGAACCAGGCGCAGCCCCTTGGGCAGTTCCGCCTTGGCGTCCGAGCACTCCGCCTTCGGGACCAGGAAGACCGTCGCGCCGTCGCGCCGGGCGGCCTGCGTCTTGAGGGCGACGCCACCGACCGCGCCGACACTGCCGTCGGCGTCGATCGTCCCCGTACCCGCGATGGTGCGTCCGCCGGTGAGGTCGCCGCCGCTGCCGTCGCCGTCCAGCTTGTCGACGATGCCGAGCGAGAAGAGCAGTCCGGCGCTGGGGCCGCCGACGTCGGCGAGCCTGAGGGTGACCTTGACGTCGTCCTTCTCGCCCAGGTACGAGAGCGCCGCCTCGGAGGCCGTGTCCTGCGACTCCTTCATCTGGTCCGCGTTGTGCTGCTCGATCTCCTTGACACTGTCGCCGCTGGGGTAGACCGAGTCACGCGGCATCACGGCCTTGTCCGTACGGAACCAGGCATCGAGTACGTCCCCGAGGTGGACGCTCGCGTCCGGTCCCGTCGCCTCGATCGTCGTCATCCGAAGCTGCCCGCTCGTCTTGCGGGTGGCCGCGCCCGTGATCGTGATCACCGAGTCCCCCTTGTTCTCCCCGAGGACATTCGCCGTCATCCCCGGCTGCGTCAGCGAGAACGGCAGCGGCGCGAACACCGCCACCGCCAGCAGAGCCACAACGGGAACAGCACAGACAGCAACGGCCTTGGGGCGCGTGAGACGAGAGAGCACGAGGTCAATCTAACGTGAGCCTGTAAACGTCCCAGCTGCGGGCATGCGTGCCGCCAGGGGCGGCACGGGTGGGCACAGCGGCACCCCGTACAGCGCCGGGCCACGCGACCCACCCCGACCTCAGCCCCCACCCCGGGCACCCGCCCGGCCAGGCCCAAGCCTCGCCCCCACCAGCCCGCGCTCAGCGCAACGCATCCGCCACTTCCCGAGCCGCGTCCAACACCCGCGGCCCCACCCGCTCCGGCACCGCATCCGCAAGCATCACCACACCCACGCTCCCCTCGACCCCGGTCACACCGACCAGCGGAGCCGCGGCCCCACTGGCCCCCGCCTCCAACTCCCCATGCGTCAGCGTGAACCCGCACTCCCCCACCGGCGCCTGCCGCGCAGCGAGAATCGCCCGCCCCGCGGCCCCCCGGTCCAGCGGATGCCGGAACCCGGCGCGATAGGCGACGTGATAGTCCGTCCACGTGGGCTCGACGACCGCGACCGCAAGCGCCTCGCTCCCGTCGACCAGCGTGAGATGAGCCGTCGCCCCGATGTCCTCCGCGAGCGAGCGCAACGCGGGCAGCGCCGCCTCCCGTACCAGCGGATGCACCTGCCGGCCGAGCCGCAGCACCCCGAGCCCGACCCGGGCACGGCCGCCCAGATCACGGCGTACGAGAGCGTGCTGCTCCAAGGTGGCGAGCAACCGGTACACAACGGTCCGGTTGACGCCCAGTTTGTTCGAGAGTTCGGTGACGGTCAGCCCGTGATCCGTGTCGGCGAGCAGCTTGAGGACGCGCAGTCCCCGGTCGAGCGTCTGAGAGGTCTCCGCGGTCACGACGCCCACTCCTTAGTGGTGAGGTCGACGGCCCCCTCGCGGCGGTCGCGGCACCGAGTCCCGTCGGCGACGCGCTTCAGAGGCCGCCGGTCGGCTGGCGACCCGGTGCTCCCGGGCGGAGTCGCTTCACGGCTGCGCTCCGCGGCTGCGCTGCCACGGGGCGTGTGCGTAGCGGGACAGTAGCGAGCCGGTTCGCTCAGCGGAAGGCTCCGTCCAGAATCCGGGCACCGGCCGGCCCGGACTCACTTCGTTTGCCCTGATTCGCACGGCGCTCGCCACTCGGCGTACACCACCCCTACACACAGCGCACACGCCACGGTGCACGCCGGGCCAGCGAAAACCCGCCCCACGCACACACCGGTCCACACGCCCTGCCCAGGCACGACAACCGGGCACGACGGCCGGGCACCCCCACCGACGCCGCCCAGGCGCAACGGCCGGGCACAACCGCCGGGCACCCCCACCGACGCCGCCCAGGCACAGCGCCCGGCGTCACCGCATTCGCGTGGCCCACTCCTGCACCTTGGCGATCCGCTGCCGCAGCTGCCCCGCCGTCGCCTCCGCGCTCGGCGGCCCCCCGCACACACGCCGCAGCTCGGTGTGGATCACCCCGTGCGGCTTGCCGCTCTGGTGGACGTACGCGCCGACCATGGTGTTGAGCTGCTTGCGGAGTTCCAGCATCTCCTTGTGGGAGACGACGGGCCGCCGCTCGGCGGGCAGTTCGAGGAGATCGGCGTCCTCGTCGGGCTTCTTGCGACTGTGCGCGATCTGCCGCGCCTGCCGCTTCTGCAGCAGCAACTGCACCTGGTCGGGTTCGAGCAGCCCGGGAATCCCCAGGTAGTCCTGCTCCTCCGCACTCCCCGGGTGGGCCTGCATGCCGAACTCGGCGCCGTCGTACAGCACCCGGTCGAAGACGGCCTCGGACTCCAGCGCCTCGAAGGAGAACTGCTCCTGCTCCCCGGTGTCCTCGTCCTCCTCGCGGTTCGCCTCCTCCATCTCCTTCTCGGAGTCGGCGTACGGGTCCTCCTCGCCCTCCTTCTTGGGCTTGTCGAGGACGTGGTCGCGCTCGACCTCCATCTCGCTTGCGAAACCAAGGAGGTTGGGAATGGTCGGGAGGAAGACGGAGGCGGTCTCGCCGCGGCGCCGGGAGCGCACGAAGCGGCCGACGGCCTGGGCGAAGAAGAGGGGCGTGGAGATGGTGGTGGCGTACACGCCGACGGCGAGCCGCGGCACGTCGACGCCCTCGGACACCATGCGCACGGCGACCATCCACCGGTCCTCGCTGTGGCTGAACTCGTCGATACGGTTCGAGGCGCCGGTGTCGTCGGACAGGACGAGGGTGGCCTTGGTCCCGGTGATGTCGCGGATGAGCTTGGCGTAGGCGCGGGCCGACTCCTGGTCGGAGGCGATGACCAGAGCACCCGCGTCCGGAATGCCCTTCCTGACCTCCGTCAGTCGCTGGTCGGCGGCGCGCAGCACGCTCGGCATCCACTCGCCGCGCGGGTCGAGGGCGGTGCGCCAGGCCTGCGAGATGGCGTCCTTGGTCATGGGTTCGCCGAGCTTGGCGGCGATCTCGTCGCCCGCCTTGGTCCGCCACCGCATGTTGCCGCTGTAGGAGAGGAAGATGACGGGCCGGACGACCCCGTCACCGAGAGCGGCCCCGTACCCGTACGTGTAGTCGGCCGAGGACCGCCGAATCCCGTCGTTCCCCTCCTCGTACGCGACGAAGGGGATGGGGTTGGTGTCGGACCGGAACGGCGTACCGGTGAGCGCGAGGCGCCGGGTGGCGGGCTCGAACGCCTCCAGGCACGCCTCGCCCCACGACTTGGAGTCACCGGCGTGGTGGATCTCGTCGAGGATGACGAGGGTCTTGCGCTGCTCCACCCGGTTCCTGTGCAGCATGGGCCGCACACCGACTCCGGCGTACGTCACGGCGACGCCCTGGTACTCCTTGCTGAGCGGCCCCGCGCTGTACTCGGGATCCAGCTTGATCCCTATCCGCGCGGCCGCCTCCGCCCACTGCTTCTTCAGATGCTCGGTCGGCGCGACCACCGTCACCTGCTGCACGACATGGTGGTGCAGCAGCCAGGACGCGAGGGTCAGCGCGAACGTGGTCTTGCCCGCGCCGGGCGTGGCGACGGCCAGGAAGTCGCGTGGCTGCTCCTGGACGTACCTCTCCATCGCCCCCTGCTGCCAGGCACGCAGCTTGCCGGCGGTGCCCCAGGGGGCGCGGCCGGGAAAGGCGGGTGAGAGGTGGTGGGACGAGGCAGCGGCGCTGGCGGCGGTGGTAGTCACGGTCTCCGTGTGTGGGGTCGAGCGGCTCGGCTACATATGACAACCGGGCCACCCTACCGGCGACCCGGACGCGTCAACGCGCGGACGACACCGGGTCACCGGCGGATGGGACTCAGGTCACAGAGCGCGCAGTCGCCCCGCGATCACACCGATGTCACTCTCGCGGCTGGAGGCCACGTCGATGACCAGGTCGTACGCCATGTCCTGGTCGCAGTCCGCGAGATCGACCCCGTTCGCGGCGAGGTGCACGGCCGAGGCCAGCAGCCCGGGCTCGCGCATCTCGGGCACCCGCCCGCCGAAGGCGACCTCGGCGAGGTCCGTCACTTCGGCGACGGTGAGGTGGCGGGTCATTCGCCCAACCTCCGCAGCAACTCGGCGTGCTCGGCCGCCAGCCGTGTGGCGAGCGAGCGGACGACCGCGCCCTCGTCCCGCAGATACCTGCGTACGGCTTCCCGCGCGACCTCCTCGGGCAGACGGTCCTGCGCGTCGGCGAGGTCGGCGAGGGCCCTCTCCAGGGCGGGGTGGAGGCGAAGTTCCATGCGAAGAACGTAGGGCACGAGCCAGCCGGTTTCGACCGGGTTTACGATCACCGCTCCCGCACCCGCGTAGTGACCCACGCCCCCACCAACGCCACCCCCGCCATCGGCAGGAACACCGCCGCGAAGGCCGCCGGATGGGAGCCGGACGTCGAGGTGGCCGTGTGGCTCACCGTGCCGCCGCCCAGCGCGGCGAAGGCGGCGCCGCCCGCGGCGAGCAGCAGCACGTTGGCCAGGCCGTCGGAGATCTGGAGGGAGGCGGAGTTGGTGCCGGCCTCCGCGGGCGCCGAGAGATGGAGCAGCAGCACGCTGGTCGAGGCGATCACCAGCCCCATCCCGAGGCAGCCGAACCCCCAGGCGACGGCGACGATCCACACGGGCACGGCGTGGATCAGGACGCTCGGCGCGGTGGCGATCGCGGCCGCGACCAGCACCATGCCGAGGAACATCAGCCGCTCCCGGTACGGCTCCACGCGCGGCCTCGACTGGATGTAGGACCCCAGCGCCCAGGTACCGCCGCCCGCCGCGAGCGAGAACCCGGCGAGCGTCGGCGACAGCCCCCGCTGGGTGACCAGCATGAGCGGGACGAAGGACTCGGCGGCGATGAAGGAGCCGGCCACGACCCCGCGCAGCAGCACCACGGACGGCAGTCCGCGCGCCGCCCGGTAGGTGCCGCGGGGCAGCAGCCCGAGAACGGCGGGGCCGAGCAGCGCGGCGCCCACCGCGGCGGGGACGAGCGAGAACCAGGTCAGATCCTGGGCGGCGTACTGGAGGATCCCGGCACCGCAGGAGATACCGAGCGCGAGCCGGATACGCCGCCGGTCGAAGGGCGCACGCCCCTTCTTCTCCCGGGGTCCTTCCGGGCTCGACGTCCGCCGCCGGATCTGAGGCAGCGCGAGAGCCAGCGGCAGGACGACCAGGACGGGTATCCCGATGAACACCCAACGCCAGCCGAGGTGTTCGGTGACCGCGCCCGCGGCGAGCGGCCCCACCACGGACGGGATCACCCAACTCGCCGCGAACGCCGCCATGATCGACGGCCGCAGCCGCTCCGGGTAGGCCCGCCCCACGACCACGTACAGCGCGACGATCACCAGTCCGCCGCCGAACCCCTGCACCGCCCGCCCGAGGATGAACAGCCACATGGCCCCCGCGGTGCCGCACAGCAACAGCCCGGCGGCGAAGGCGGCTATCCCCGCGGTCAACGAAGCCAGCGGCCCGTCCCGGTCCGACCACTGCCCGGCGAGCACCATCCCGAACAGGCTCGTCGTGAAGTACCCCGAGAACGCGAAGGCGTACAAGGACACCCCGTCCAGCTCCCGTGCCGCGACCGGCATGGCCGTCCCGACCGCCGTCGCCTCGAACGCGATCAGCAGCACGACGGAGACGATCCCGACAGTGAGCGCCCGATACTCCCTGCCCAGCACACCGTCGGCGGCGGCGGAGGAGGCATCGGCCTCCGCCGGAACCGTTGCGGCATCGCGTGCGTCCAGACCGGTCATGCCCGTCAGCGTAAGGGGCATCCCCCTCCATGACCCCTGTCCGAAGACCGTGATCGACTGAGCCTTTCGTCGTACGACCACCACCCACGAGACGTCCGACGCTCCCGCCCACCCGTTCGTGAACGGCACATGGCAGTCCCGTTGCAACGCCCGCCCACCCCTTGAGCCCCGCCCCCGCCCCCGCTTACGGTCAACCCATCAGGTTCGGAACGAGTGAGCCGTGCCGCACCTGAGTACGGCCGTGTGCCCGAGTGGTTTAGGGACTCGCCTGCAAAGCGAGTTACGTGGGTTCGATTCCCGCCACGGCCTCAATTACAGGGTCTGACCAGCACGTTTACCTGGTCGGACGCGCCCTCTCTCCGGTGGCGCATCCACGGAGAGCCGGGCTGGGCAAGTCGCTTGGACTACTCGGACTGGCCTGATCGGATGTGCTACCGCTCCCGAACCGCGTAGGTCAGGTGGGTCACCCGCCGGGTCGGCTCCGCGCGGACCGGCTCCAGGGCAACGCGGTCTGCGTCCACGCCCTCGAACAGGCGGGTTCCGGAGCCGAACAGCACGGGCGAGAGCGTGAGCGAGAACTCGTCGACCATGCCGGCGTTCACGTACTCCAGGATCGTTGCGCCGCCGCCCGCGATGCGGACGTCCCGGTCGCCGGCGGCCTCACGGGCCTGGTCGAGCGCGGTCTCGATGCCGTCGTTGACGAAGTGGAAGGTGGTTCCACCCGGCCGCTCCCAGGGGTCACGCTTCTCGTGCGTGACGACGAAGACGGGCGTGTGGAACGGCGCCTCCTCCGGCCACGCCGGCTCGCCGAGGTCGTACATACGCTTGCCCATCACGCTCGCGCCCGTGCGCTCGAACGTCTCCCGCGCGATGTCGTTGTCGCGCCCTTCCTCGCCGCCCTCGCCGAGCTTCAGGTTCTCCCGGAAGAACCGCTGCGGGAATGCCCACTGCTGCAGCTCCGCCCACCGCGCCATCCAACGTTGCGCATCCGGGTCGTCCTTGCGCTCCTCGGGCGCGATGAACCCGTCCAGCGACATCGTCACGCTGAAGAACACCTTTCCGGCCATCGGTCCTCAACTCCCTTGCGATCCCTTGCGAACGATCTCGGTGACGTAGACAGCCAGGTTGCTCAGGGTCTGCCGGCCGCCCTCGATCGCGTGGTACTTCTCGACCGCCTCGTCGCGCAGCTCCTTGGTGGGGAACACCGTGCGCATCTCGATCCGGGTCGCCGCGCCGTCGGGCGCGAACGTGAGGATCGACTCGAAGGCGTTCGGGTCGCCGCGGGACTCACCGTGGAGCAGCGCGATCCGCTCCGGCGGGGTGATCTCGGTCCAGGAGATCCACTCCTGGTAGTCCGTCCCGTCCGGTCCGTGCATCACGAAGTCCCACACCCCGTCAACGCGGAACTCGAACGCCCGCGTGGTGGTGGTGAACCCCTCCGGTCCCCACCATCGCGACAGGTGCCGTACCTCGGTGAACGCCTCGAACACCAGCTCCCGTGGGGCGCTGATGACCCGGGAGATCACGATCTCGCGGTCGGCCGTCACTGACTGCGCCGACGCGTCCCGTCCTGTCGCTGCCATCGGTCACTCCTCATTCCGTTCCTGCTTGAGGTCCTGGACGTACGCGTCCAGCCGGTCGAAGCTCTCGTTCCAGAACCGCTCGAACCCGCCGGTCCACTCGTGGACCGGTCGCAGCCCGCGGGCGTCAAGGCCGTACAGGCGCTGCTTGCCTGCCTTGCGGTCCCGCACCAGCCCGACCTCCCTGAGCACCCGCAGGTGTTTGGACGCCCCCGGCTGGGTCATCCCCAACTCCCGGGCCAACTCGGTCACCGGTCGCTCACCCGCCCGCAGCAGTAGCAGGATCTCCCGGCGCTGCGGCTCGGCGATCGCGTTGAACACGTCCGATGTCGTCGCTGCTCGTGCCATGGGCAACATCATATGCCGATATCGGCATGCGTCAACAGGGCCTGACCAGCACGCCGGCTGCGGTCCGCCTCGTACCGGTGGACCTTCCTGCTGAGCAGCACGGCCATCGCCTCCGACAAACCTGTCGCGCGTGCCGCCGTCCGGTGATGGGGTGACGCCGTGACCAACCACGATGAGGCGACTGCTGTCCGACCGTTGGCGCTGGCCTGGGTGGGCCGGCATCTGGAGGTCGGTGAGCGGATCGTCGGAACCGAGGCGCTGCACGGCGGGATCACTGCCGAGATGCGGAGGCTGACGATCGGCAGGCGGGACGGAGGCACCCGTGATCTGGTGCTGCGGACCTTCGTCGACGTGAAGGACGCCGAGGACTGGCTGAGCAGGGAGGCCGGCGCCCTGACCCTGCTCCCGGGGACCGGCGTGCCGGCTCCTGGACTGGTCGCGGTTGATCCGACCGCCGCGCATTGCGAGTATCCGTCGCTTCTCATGACCCATCTGGCGGGCCGGACCGTCCTCGACGACGAGGGGCTGGAGACGCGCGTCCCGCTGCTGGCCCGTCAACTTGTCGCGATCCACGCGTTGCGACCTGCCGAGCGGCCCCGGAAGTATGTGGCGTTGACGACCGCCGACACCGTCGTGATTCCGAGGGGCGCCGACGCGGCGGCATGGGCCGCGGCGATCGAGGTGATCCGCAAGTCCGCGCCGCCCTATGAAGGGCGGTACCTGCACCGGGACTTCCAGCCCGGCAACGTGCTGTTCGACGTGCCGCCCGCACCGTCGGAAGGTGCCCGGATCAGCGGCGTCGTCGACTGGGCGGCCACCTCCTGGGGTCCGGCGGATCTCGATGTGGCGCACTGCTCCACCAGCCTCGCGCTGCTGCACGGCCCGGCGTGGGGCCTGCGGTTCGCCGAGGCGTACGAGGAGGCCGGCGGGGTGTTGGCGGCGGCCGCGAGCGAGCGGCTGTACTGGCAGGTGCGGGACGGGCTGGCGTTCTCGGAAGAGGTGCAGTCGGTGTCGCGGCCGTGGCGGGAGGCAGGGCGGACTGAGCTGACGACACGAGCCGTGGAAGAGCGGCTGGATGCCTATGTCACCACCCTGATGGACACGTTGGGCTGAGCCAAGACGGTCCTGATCTCGTCAGTCACCCCTCGGCCGAGTGGGAAATCAAGCAGACCCAGACATACGGAAGGGCGGCCCCCCTCAGGGAGGACCGCCCTTCCGCGTGACTCACGGCCGGCGAACCGGCTAGCTGTGTCAGGCGTACGGGTTGAACGCAATTCCGGCCGGCATCGAGTAGGACAGGTTGTCGTTGAACGAACCGTCCTTGATTTTAATCGTGGCGTCACCGAAATTGGCGTTCATGAGCTTGTCGCGGTAACCGGACGGGTAGCCGTCCCAGCCAACGAGGCGCGGGTAGAACCAGCCGCCGGTGGCGTTTTCCGCCGGTTCGTCATTGGTGTTCGCGAAGCGGAAATCGTGCGTTGACGCGCCGTCCTTGTGGTAGACGATTTTCGCGTGGTTTCCGTCGAAGCGTATGGAGGAACTGGGAAGCACCTGATAGGTGCTGTGCTGCGACACCGAGACGTACTGGACCTGGTTGTTGTAGATCCACACGATGACGTGTTCCCAGTCATGCCGGTGCCCGATGGCCGCGGGGCCCAGAGTGGCCTGGTCCTTCTCGAAGTAGCTGGCGTACATGACCGCGCACCAGCCGTTGTTGCACTTTTCGCGCGAGTACGCGTTGGCGTTGTTCAACTGGCCAGGGTCGTGACAGTGGCCGTTCACGTCGCCGCCCAGCGACAGGCCGGGGTTGAGGGTGCCGTCGGCGCCGATGGCAGCGGTGGCGTAGCAGCCGTCCCCGTCGTAGTCGTAGGCAGGTGCGAACGTCTGCTCCAGGCCGGAGGCGTTCTGCGGCAGAAGCTGCAGGACATCGGCATGCGCACTGGTCGGCAGCGCGACGACCAGAGCCAGGGCGCTGAGCGCGCCGACGATCGCGGAACGACTCAGCGCCCTGCCGGAGCGCTTCGAGCGAGGTGCCATTCCCTCGGGGGGCATGGTCGACTGCAGCGTGCTGGGCACACCAACTCCTCAACGATAAAAGTGATGAAAAAACCACACAAGGATTCCCTGCATCGAGATCGGGATCGGTGGTCTTCGCGCGTCAGAGTGACGCGAGTTCAAATTAGCTCAGGGCGACCGGAGTTACAAGAAAGAGCGCGGGCACCGGCACATGCCTCAAAACGGCATTCCGGATATTGCCCGGAATCCGGCAGGGCCGAGAAGCGGAGAAATTTAACATTGGCCCTATTCCAGGCAGCCCGCTCGCCCGTCGAGGTGGCGTGGGGTGCTTTACCCATGAAGCGGTAGAACTCCCGGCAAATAGGCCGACCGATCGAGAACAACCTGTGGATTACCTTTGAGGGCCTGCTTCGTGGCTTCGCGGCGGGCAACCACGGCTTACCGGTACAGCGTTCCGCCTGCCTGGTCCTCGAAGATCTCCGGCCAGTAGCGCCAACCGTCGTCGCCGGGCAGGGCCGGGGTCGGGTCGCAGGCGAGCGGGTCGACCGTGGCCAGGGTCTGGGACATGGTGGCGGCGAGCTGTTCGTAGGCGTCACTGAGCTCGTGGGCCGCGTCCAGGGACTTCTCACGGTGCAGCAGCCAGAGGGTGAACGCGAGTGTGGAGATGTCGGCGTTGAGGGGGCGGAGGATGAGGTCCGGCTCGCTCCACGCCAGCACGGTGCCGGTGGTGCCGTCCACCACGAGGTTGGTGTCCTCCAGCAGATAGCCGAGGCGTATCAGGTGGTCGGCGGTGGCGGGGAGTTCGTCGGTGGTGAAGTCGCCTGGGCGCTCGTCGGCGTAGTACTCGCTGAGCGCCGGCAGGGGCACCTCCGTGTCCAGCTGGAAGACGGAGCCGTTCTCCGGGAGGCCCGTCTCGCGCAGGAAACGGCGCGTCGGCTCGTGCGTGAGCGCGGTCGGGAAGTCGACGTCCTCGAAGCGCATGATCCCGCCCGCGCCGAACTCCTCGTCCAGCAGCCGCTTCGGCAGGTCCAGGACGAGTCCCTCACCGGGTCCCGCTATCCGGGCCAGCGGACGGATCAGTGCGGCCATCCGCCAGAACGGCGGCACCTCCTCGCCCACCGCGCCCTCGAAGACGGCGGCCAGCCGGTCCGACACCTCCGTCACCGCCTTCGGGCCGAAGCGTGTCTCGTAGGACGCGAAGTTCCCACCGGAAGCCGTCAGTTCCTCCGTGGCCGCCGCGAAGCGCACCAGCGCCTCAAGGGAGGGCGCCAGCGGCGAGAGGTCCATCGGCGCCGGGCTGCGGTGGAGGTACGTCGTGGAGACCTCACCCGTCACCCCGTCCAGGACGATCGACTCCAGGTCCCTGTCGAAGGTCCGTAAGGCCCCTATCACCAGCTGGTCCTGGAGCTCCCCCGCGAGCCTCTCCGCGTCGCCGGCCAGATCCGCGAGCCTGCGCAGCCCGTGCTCCCGCAGGGTGCCGAACCCCACCAGTGGGCCGTCGCCGGGCAGTCCGGGACCCGTCAGCCAGTGCCGCGTCCCCGCGTGCGTGATGTACGGATACAGCTCGTCGTCGGTCAGTGTGATCGCGCCGCCGACATCGGTGTCAGTCGTGCTCATGGCTCCCCCGCACATATGAACGCATCGTGCTTCCCCCGAGCAAGGAACACCCCGTCGTCCAGGGGCAGTTCCAACTGAGTCAGAACCATACGCCGCACCACTGACAACGCCGGAGACGTGCGGGCATAGGCAACGCAAAGGAGACGCACAGGCCTCGTACGGGCCGCGAGCACGAGAGCAACGACAGGCCCACCGCCCGGAATCACCCGGTTCGCTCGACCTCGGTCACGCCACCCGGGCCGCCCCGCCCCGGCTCACACCACCCGCGCCCGCTCGCGCCCCGCCACGATCGCCTCCACCGTCTCGGCCACCGTCAGCCCGGAGTTGTCCAGCCACAGCCCGATCCGCGGGGTCCCGGCACGCAGCCCCCGGTCCAGCTCCTCGACCGTCCACGCCCCGTACCCGGTCTTCGCCCGCCCCGCCTCACGCGCCGCGACGACCTCCGGACGGGGGGCCAGCACGACGACGTACAGGGGGCGGGTGCGGACCAGTCCGACGTACGCCGTCAACTGCTCGCCCAGGACGACGTCCTGCACGACCGCCGTGAAACCGGCCCGCGCGTACGCGTCCGCGGTGGCCGCCGACAGCCCGTACCGCAGCCGGAGTTGCACCTCCGCCTCGCCGCCCGCGCCGGGTTCGTACTCCTCGCGCCCGGAGACGATCATCCGCCGGAACATGTCACCGCGTACGTGCGCCGCCCGCGGCAGCCGCTCCGCGAGAGCCTGCGCGACGGACGACTTCCCCGCGGCCATGATCCCCGTGATCAGGACGACACCGTCCATCGAACGCCCCCGTCCGGCAAGGCCACCGCCCATCAGGCGAAGTACACGCCACCCACGACGACCACCACTGCCGCCACCACGAACAGCAGCACCCACAGCGCCAGTTTCCCGACACCGGGCGCGGGTTCGTAGCGCGGCGGCTCCGGATCGGGCGTGCTCACGGCGTCGTCACCACGGCCGCCTGCGGCCTTATCGGCAGCCGGTTGACCGGCCGCCCCGTAGCCGCACGCACCGCCGAGGCCACCGCCGCCGGGCAGGTCACGACCGGCACCGCGCTGGCCGCCTTCGCACCGAAGGGGGCGACGACGTCGCGCTCCTCGACGAGCTTGACGATGCGAATGTCGGGGGCGTCCAGGGAGGTGGGGAGGGCGTAGCCGGTCAGGTCGGGGTGGCGGACAAGCCCGCGCGCGGTGCGCAGGTTTTCCGTCAACGCGGCGCCGACGCCCTGCGTGACGCCCGCCTCGATACGGGCCGCGAGCTGGGCGGGGTTGAGGATCCGGCCCACGTCCTGGGCGAGGGCCAGTTCCACGACACGGACCGAGCCGAGTTCGATGTCGACGTCGACCACCGCGCGGATCGCGCAGAAGGCGAGGCCCACGAAGGCGTCGCCCTGGCCGGCGGCGTCCAGCGGCTCGGTCGGATGCGGGCGGCACTGGGCGGTGGCCCACAGTTCCTTGCCGTCCATCGCCTCGGTGACGGTGGTGGACAGCACTCCGTCGTACGACGTGATCTTGCCGTCGGTGATCTGGAGCAGTTCGGTGGACATCCCGAACTTGTGCGCCAGGGGCTGCAGCAGCTGCGTACGGACCATCTTCGCCGCGCGTTCCACCGCGCCGCCCGACACCCAGGTGTGGCGGCCTCGGCAGCTCGGGCCGGCCGGGGGCTGGTCGGTGTCGACGGGGGCCACGTGCACCTCGTCGATGCCGAGCGTCTCCTGGACGATCTGCCGGGCCAGTGTGGTGAAGCCCTGGCCGGTCTCCACGGCCGCGCAGAGCACCGTGGCGACGCCGTCGTGGACCTTCACGGTGGCCGTCGACACCTCGTCCGTGCCCTCGGCGCCGAGCATGTGCACCATGCCGAGGCCATAGCCGACACCACGGCGTACGGCGCCGGGTTCGCCCGCGCCCTCGGGGCCGCCCGGGAGCAGCCACTCGTCCTCGGGGGTGTCCTTGGGGAGGGCGGGAAGCGGGTAGTCCCGTACGGCCTGGAGCAGTTCGGCGACCGGAGCCGGGCAGGTCACCGTCTGGCCGGTGGGAAGCACGTCCCCTGTAGCCATCACATTGCGCAGGCGCAGCTCCGCCGGGTCCATGCCCAGCCGCTTCGCCAGCTTGTCCATCTGCGCCTCGTAGGCGGCGCAGACCTGCATGGCGCCCTCGCCGCGTACATGGCCGGAGGGCGGGTTGTTGGTGCGGACGGCCCAGCCCTCGATGAAGGCGTTCGGGACGACGTACGGGCCGCAGGCGAAGGCGACGGCGGCGGCCAGCGACTCCGAGGAGGTGTCCGCGTAGGCGCCCCCGTCCAGGAGGATCTGCGCCTCGACCTTCACCAGCTTGCCGTCGGCGTCCGCGTGATGGCGGTAGCGCAGCAGCGTGGGGTGCCGGTGGGCGTGGCCGAGGAAGGACTCTTCACGCGTAGCGGTGATCTTCACCGGGCAGCCGGTCTTCAACGCGAGGAGACCGAGCGGGAGTTGGACGCCCTGGTCCTCGCGGTCGGCGGTGGCCCCGGGTACGCCGGTGACGACGACCTTCACACGCTCGGGCTCCAGGCCGTAGCAGGCGGCGGCGGTGTCGCGGTCGGTGTGTGGGTCGGTGGAGGCCACGTAGAGCTCGACGCCGCCGTCGGGGCGGGGTACGGCGAGACCGGCCTCGGCGCCGATGGGGGCCGGGTCCTGGCGGCCGATGCGGTACTGGCCCTCGACGACGATCTCGCCGGTCGCCGCGGGGTCGCCGTGGCGCAGCGGGATGTGCCGGATCAGGTTGCCGTCGGGGTGCAGCGCCTCGGCCTCGAAGGCCAGCTCCGGGTCGGTCACCGCGTCGAGTACTTCGTACTCGACGATGACGGCCGCGGCGGCCATCCGGGCGGTGTCGGGGTGGTCGGCGGCGACGGCCGCGATGGGCTCCCCGTGGTGGCGTACGACCTCGGAGGCGAACACCGGACGGTCGGCCCTGCCCCGGCCGTGCACCGGGGTGCCCGGCACGTCCTCGTGGGTGATGACGGCCTGTACGCCGGGCATCTCGCGCGCGTGGCTGGTGTCGATCGACACGATGCGCGCGTGCGGGTGGGGTGATCTGAGCACGGCGGCCCACAGCAGTCCCTCGGCCCACAGGTCGGCCGCGTACGGGAAGGTGCCCTCCGTCTTGGCGCGGGCCTCCGCGGCCGGCAGCGAGACGCCGAGCCCGTGCGGGAGGGGCTCCGAGCCCGCCTCGGGCACCGTGGGTGACGCGGTCACGGTTTCGTTGCTCACGCCTGGCCTCCGTCCTGGCCGTACGGCTGCTCATGCGGAGCCTGGGGGTCGTACGGGGGGTTGTACGAAGAAGTGTCCCCGTACACCGAGGCGTTGACGCCGCCCCCGCCCGGACCGGCCTGGCGCGGGATGCGGGCCTCGTCGGCGTCCGGCGCGGATTCGGCGGTGGCGGCGGAGTGCGCCTCGCGTTCGGCGACGACCTCGCGTACGGCGTCCAGGACGCCGCGGTAGCCGGAGCAGCGGCACAGGTTGCCGCAGAGTGCCTGGCGGGTCTCGAGCTCGTTCGGTGCGGGGTTGCCCTCGAGGAGGTCGTGCACGGTCATCGCCATGCCGGGCACGCAGAAACCGCACTGCACGGCGCCGCACTTGGCGAGCGCGCGCTGTACGTCGGAGGGCTGCCCGTCGGCGGCCAGGCCCTCCACGGTGCGGACCTCGCTGCTCGCGGCGGTGACGGCGGGCACCAGGCAGGACGCCACGAGCCGCCCGTCGACCTGCACGTTGCAGGCGCCGCACTCGCCCTGTGAGCAGCCGTCCTTGGCGCCCGCGAGACCGAGGCGCTCGCGCAGTACGTAGAGCAGCGATTCGCCGATCCAGGCGTCGGTCACCGGACGGTCGGCGCCGTTGACGCGCAGGACGTAGGAGGCGAGGGGGTGTTCGTCGTGCGGGGCCGTGAGGGGGGTCTCGGTGTCCGCCGCCGCCTCCGCGGCATCGGCGGCCTCGGACTCCTCACGAGCCCGGTCCGCGTCAGGCGCCTCAGGGGCCTCGTGAGCGGGCTCGGCGGCCTGCTGGGCGTCCTGCGCGGCCGATCCGGCCGGAGACTGCGCCGACGGGCCTGCGAGGCTCTCAGCGGGCGTCTGCGCCGACGGGCGTACGGCGTCCTCGGCGGCGCGTTCCCGCGGTTCGGCGGACCAGGCCTGCCCGATGGCTTCCGTCGTCTGTCCGGTGCTCTCCGTCGCCCAGGGGGCGGACGCGCCGCCGGGGAGCGTGGCGGGCGGCGTGCCGCCCCACTGCTCGACCAGCGCAGAAGTGGTGAACTCGCCCGATTCGTCCGGGATATCCCCGGTGGCCACCGGAATCGACCACTGTCCGGTCACGTCGCTGGCGGAGGGCCCGGCCGAACCGGGATGCCCGGCCTGGCCGGAGTGATCAATTCGTCCGGGCCCGGCGCCGTCCCGCGCGACGTCCCCGAAGTCCCACTGCCCGGTGACCCCCGGGTTGTACCCGTACCCGTCGGGACCGGCGCCGGCGGGTGCGCCGTTCGGATCGGGCCACTGGACGGCGTCGGCCGGCGCGGCCCACGCTCCCCCCTGCGCCGGGTCCGTCGCGGCGGGCGCCGGGGGCGGCACCTCGATCTGCGGGGGCACGTAACCGTGCCCGCGTGCCGCGAGCGGCTCCCGCTCCGCGATGAGGGCCTCGATGCCGCCTTCGGGGAGCTTGACGAAGGCGGTGGCTCCGTCGTCGTAGTCGCCCTGGGGCAGCGGATCCCAACGGCCGCCCTGGGGGGCGTCCTCCGCGTACTGGTCGTCGGTCATGACAGTGCCCTCCCCAGTGCTCGTCGGGCCAGCGCGGCGACGGTGCGACGCAGGTGCAGTACGGCGGGCGGAAGCGGTTGTACGGAGCCGTCCTCGTCGGGGACGGGGTCGGGGATGCAGGCCGCGGCGACGTACTCCCCGAAGGCGTGCAGCGCCTCCGGCACGAGCGTGCGCTCCCCGTCCCAGTCGATCAGCTGGGCGACCCAGGCCTCGGCGTCCAGGGGGCGCAGCGGCATCGGCGCTATGGCGCCGACGGCGCACCGCACTCCGCGCCGGGCGGGGTCGAGGACCAGCGCCACGGACGCGATGGCGCGGCCGGGGCCGGTACGCCCGGTCGCCTTCAGGAAGACCTGGGGCGCGTGCAGCAGCGGCACGCGCACGTAGCCGATGAGCTCGCCGGCGCGGAGCATCTCCACGCCCGCGAGCAGGTGCGAGACCGGGATCTCACGGCGGGCTCCACCGGGGCCCGCGATGATCAACGCGGCTTCCAGGGCGGCCAGTACCGGCAGCGCGTCCCCGGTGGGGGACGCCGAGGCGATGTTGCCGCCCAGGGTGCCCGCGTTGCGGATCTGCGGCGGGCCCGCGGCGCGCGCCGAGGCGGCGAGCGCGGGGATGAGGGCCGCGAAGTCGGGGCGGCCCATGCGCGCGTGGGTGAGGCCGGCGCCGAGCAGCGCGTGGCCGTCCAGGTACTGCCAGCCGCGGATCTCGCTGATCCTGCCGAGGCCGACGAGTGCGGCGGGCCGCAGCTGTCCGGAGTTGATCGAGGCCATGAGGTCGGTGCCGCCCGCCACGGGAACGGCGGCGGGCATGGCGGCCAGGGCCGCGACCGCCTCGTCCAACGAGCCGGGCAGCGTCACGGCCTGCGCCGCCTGCGGTGCGTGCGTGGTCAAACCGGCTACCCCTTCCCGCTGCCCCACCTGGTCCCACCTGTGCTGCCGTACGGTACGTGCTGACAGGGCGGACGTGGCAACTCTGGCACATCTTCGCCGGTCCCCGACGCGGGGGTCCACTAGGAGGCATTCGCCCCCCTCACCAGGGAGATGGTCCGTTTTCGCACGGCATCACCGGTGAGCACGAAATGCCACTCTTCGGTGACTCTTGGGCGCCTTGTTCCCCGTGGGGCCACTGTTGCGCGGGAACACCCCGGAGACGCGGTACGCCTCCGGGGGCACCTCACACGTTCGGGGGCCGCCCCTCGATCGGGCGTCCGAGGACGCCCGGCCGCCGCTGCCACGGCAGGGGCCCCGTGGGCGGGCGATACCCGACTCCCAGGGCGTCAAGGCGCCCGTAGTGGACGGCCATCCGCCGCTCGAAGTCCGCGAAGTCCCGTTCCACGGAGGGGGGCAGGACGCTCCAGGCGACCTCGGCGAAAGCAGCCAGCCTCGGGAACGTCTGGTAGTCCACGCGGGCCTGATCCTCCATCACCTCGGTCCACACATTGGCCTGGGTGCCGATCACATGCCGCGCCTCCTCCTCGGTGAGCTGCGCCGGCAGGGGCTCGAAGCGGTAGATGTCCTCCAGGGTGCGCACGTAGCCGATGGGCACCGGCTCGTCCTCGCCCGGGGCCTGACGGTGGTCCAGGTACACATGCTGTTCGGGGCACATCACGACGTCGTGGCCCGCGCGAGCGGCGGTGACGCCGCCCGCATAGCCGCGCCAGGACGAAACGGCGGCGCCTTCGGCAAGGCCGCCCTCCAGGATCTCGTCCCAGCCGATCAGCCGACGCCCGCGCGCGGAGAGCCAGTTGTCGAAGTGCCGGATGAACCAGGACTGCAACTCGGCCTCGTCCGCGAGCTCCAACTCCTTGATACGCACCTGCGCCGTCTGTGATTCCTTCCACTGGTCCTTGGCGCACTCGTCACCGCCGACGTGAATGAACTCCGAGGGGAACAGGTCGAGGAGTTCCTCGAAGACCCCCTCGTAGAAGCGCAGGACGTTGTCAGTGGGGGCGAGTACGTTTTTGGAGACGCCCCAGGTGTCCCAGACGGAGAGGGAGGTCGTGTCGATGACGTCGGTGTTGCCGAGTTCCGGATACGCGGCGATGGCCGCCTGACTGTGCCCCGGGATGTCGATTTCGGGGACGACGGTGATATGCCGCTCGGCCGCGTACGCCACGATCTCGCGGATGTCTTCCTGCGTGTAGAAGCCTCCGTGCGGCTTCTCATCCCACAGCGGCGAGGCCCGATGGCCGAATTTCGTGCGCGCCCGCCAGGACCCGGCCTCCGTCAGCTTCGGGTAGCGCCTGATCTGGACACGCCAGCCTTGGTCGTCGGTGAGGTGGAAGTGGAAGACATTGAGTTTGTGGGCGGCCAGCAGGTCGAGATAGCGCAGCACTCCGTCCTTGGGCATGAAGTGCCGGGCGACGTCGAGCATGAGGCCGCGCCAGCCGAATCGGGGTCCGTCTTCGATCGTGACGTGCGGCACGGCCCAGGTGCGGTCGAGGCTGAGCGGGGCCTTTCGGTACGCGTCCGGGCCCAGGAGCTGCTGCAGCGTCTGGGCGCCCCAGAAGACGCCGGCCGCACCGCCACCCTCGATGAGAACGCCGGTCGGGTCGCTGACGAGGCGGTACTCCTCGGGGCCGAGTTCGGGGTCGAGCTGGAGTCCGATGCCGTCGCCGTCGGTGTCGTCGAGCTCCCGCCCCTCGCGCAGCGGCAGGCCGGTGGCCTGCCGGAGGGCGTTGCGCAGCCACTGGCCGACACCCTCCAACGCGGTGCCGGCGTAGAGCTGGGAGTGCGCCGTCAGCCGCACCTCGCCGGAACCGGCGACGAGGCTGCGGGGTGCGGGAATCAGTTCGGTCACGTCAGTCCTTTACCGCTCCGCCCAGCCCGGAGACCAGCCGTCGCTGTACGAGTACGAAGAAGATCAGCACCGGAATCGTCATCACCGTGGACGCCGCCATCACGCCGCCCCAGTCCGGCTGGTCGGGGTTGGAGAAGACGAGGAGTGCCATCGGCAGGGTGGACTGTGCCGTGTCGCTGATGATGAAGGACTTGGCGAACAGGAAGTCGTTCCAGGCCGAGATGAAGGAAAACACGCTGGTGGCCACCAACCCCGGGAAGACCAGCGGGAAAAGGATCTGCCAGAGGAATCGCGCACGGCTCGCCCCGTCGATGTACGCGGCCTCTTCCAGCGCCTCCGGAACAGCCTTCACAAAACCCCTCAGCATCCAGATCGCGAACGGCAGCGAGAAGGCGATGTGCGGCAGGATCAGCGAACCCAGCGTGTTCAGCTGGCCGAAGTCCCTCATCAGGAAGAAGAGAGGGATCGTCAGTGCCTCCACGGGCACCATCTGCGCGACCAGGAACATGATCAGCAGAGTGGTGCGGAAACGGAAGCGGAATCGTGTCACCGCCGTCGCCGCGAGAAACGCGATCAGTGCCGAGACGACGACCACCGTGCACGCCACGACAAGGCTGTTGAGGAAGTACCGGCCGAATTCCTGCTGTCCGAAGACCCGCCGGAAGGAATCCAGCGAAGGCGCCAGAGTCCACGGCCTGGGATCGGAGGACTCGATCTCCCCGGCCGGCTTGAAGGCGCTGAGCACCATCCAGTACAGAGGGAAGGCGACCACGACCGCGATCAGCAGCGCGGACACCTCGGCGGCGAGTCGCCACGGACGTCGTACGAAGCCACCCATGAGGTTCACAGTTCCTCCCCCTGCCTGCGCAGCAGCCACAGATACACCAGCGTGACCCCCAGCAGAATCAGCAGCATCACCACGCCGATCGCCGAGCCGAGGCTGTACTGCGAGGCGGCGAACGCCTTCTGGTACGCGTACACGTTCAGCACGAGGTTCTGTCCGGCGATGCCGCCGCCGTTCGTCATCACGTAGATCTGCGTGAAGAGCTTGAAGTCCCAGATGACCGACTGGATGGTGACGACCACCAGGATCGGCCGGAGCATCGGCGCGAGCACCGAGCGCCAGATCCGCCACTGCGAGGCACCGTCCAGGGCCGCCGCCTCCAGGACCTCGGACGGTACGGAGCGGATGCCGGCGTACACCGTCACCATTACGAACGGGAAGGAGCACCAGACCACTTCGAGGAGTACCAGCGCGAAGGCGCTGAAGCGGCCGTACGTCCATGAGTGGTCGCCGAGCCCCAGCAGCCGGTTGACGGGCCCGAAGTCGGGGTCGAAGAGCAGCAGCCAGACCGTGGAGCCGGTGACGGCCGGGGTCGCCCAGGCCCCGAGCGCGGCCACCATCAGCGCGAGCCTGGGCACGGCGCGTACCCGCGTGAGGAGCACCGCGAGCGCGCAGCCGACGGCCAGCGTGGAGACCACGCAGGCTGCCGCGAACACGACCGTGGTGACCAGCACCTGCCAGAACTGTTCGTCGGCGAAGAGCGTCGCGTAGTTGCCGAAGCCCTCGAAGGTGGTCGGTTCGCCGCCGCTGACCTGGGCCTGGGTGTACTCCAGGAGCGAGATCAGGCCGAGTTGGTAGATCGGGTAGACCAGCAGGCCGCCGAGGACGACGAGGGCGGGGGCGAGGTAGAGCCAGGGGGTCCAGCGGGGGCCTCGGCGCCCGGGTCGGGTGGTGCGGCGCGGTCGGGCAGGGCGCGCCTTGGTCACTGTGCCGCGCTCGGCGAGCGCGTCGTGCGTTGTCATCCGCTCAGCCCACGGAGCTGAACGCGTCGTCCATCTTCGTCGCCGCGTCCTTCGAGGCCGCCGCCACGTCCTTCTTGCCGCTGACGATCTCCTGGAACATCGTCGGCAGGACGAGCGAGGCGTCGATCTGCGCCCAGGCGGGCGAGGCCGGCACGAACTTGGCGCCCGCGGCGAGCGTCTGCACGAAGGGCTTCACGAACGGCTCTCTCTTGGCGACGTCGGCCCGCACATCGGTGTACGTCGGCAGGAAGCCCATGGCGTCGAACAGCTCGCCCTGGGTCTTCTTCGAAGCCAGCTCCTCCATCAGGTCGACGGCGAGCGTGCGGTGCGAGGTGCTCTTCAGCACGCCGAGGTTGTTGCCACCCGCGAACGCCGGGGCTATCTCGCCCGACTCCAGGCCGGGCAGCGGCACGACGGCGTACTTGCCCTTGACCGCTCCCGCCTCGATCGCCGCGTGACTGAAGTCACCGCCGATGGCCATGCCCGCCTTGCCCGAAGCGAAGGCCGTCACCGTGTCGTTGCCGCCCATGCCCGCACACTTGGCGGCCGGACAGTTGTCGTCACCGAAGAGGGAGGTGTAGGTCTCGATGCCCTTCCGGGACGCGGCGCTGTCGATGGCGGAGGCGTACGAGCCGCCCTTGCCGTTCGCGATCTCCCCGCCGTTGGACCAGATGAACGGCATCGCGCCGTACGTGTAGGCGCCGCCGACCGCGAGGCCGTACAGGTCCGGCTTCGCGGCGCGGATGTCCTTGGCCGTGGAGATCAACTCGGCCTGTGTCTTCGGGACTTCGAGACCGAGTTCCTCGAAGATGTCGGTGCGGTAGTAGAGGGCGCGGACGCCGACGAAGTACGGGGCGCCGTAGATCTTCCCGTCCACCGTCACGGACTGCTTGGCCGTGGGGTCGGTGTCCTTGGAATCGCTCCAGTCGGCGAACTCCTCGGTGACGTCGGCGAGTCCGCCGTCCTTCACATAACCGGCGGTGTCCGTGTTGCCGTACTCGATGAGGTCCGGGGCGCTCGCAGGGTCGTTGAACGCGGCCTTGATGCGCTGGGCGCGGGTCTCCACGGGGATGTACTCGATCTGTACGTCGGCACCCTCGTGGGCCTTCTCGAAGGTGTCGACGGCCGCGTCGACGACCTTCTGCTTGGGCGCGTTGTTGACCTCCTGGAAGAGCCAGACCCGCAGCGTGCCGGTCTTCTCGTCCTTCTCGGAGGTGGAGTCGTCGGAGGTCTGGGGGGCGCAGGCGGCGAGAACCACAAGGGTGGTGACGGCGACGGCTGTTCGGACAGAGAGCTTCATTGAGCATCCTCCGGTGGGGTGCGTTGCAACATACGCAATGACTGTTTCGCTCTGCACAACACCCTGGAGGCTATGGAGTACATGAACATGCCCACAAGAGGTCTCAACCACTTCGTGACCACGTGACGCACTCCGTGCAACGGTCAGCCGCCGAAGGCCTCGATCTCCCGCTCGACGGGCCCCAGCCCAACGACCTTCATCTCCGGCACGGCCTGCGCCAGCCCAACGACCACCTGCTCCGGCACGGCCTGCGCCTGAAGGAAGAGCGCGGAGAGCGGGTTCCCGTCGGCAGCGGGTACCGCGAGCAGTGCGGCGGCGCCGGCCGGGGCGGAGCCCCAGAGCAGAGCCACCAGCCCGGCCCGGGTGCGCGCACCGTGGCCCCCGCCGCCGTACCGCTCCTCGTTCACGGCCCGTATCTCCGCGATCCGCTCGGGCCAGGTGAGGCCGGCCCGGCTGGGCACGACGATGAGCAACAGAAGCAACACGGGAAGCAACACATGCGACAGCAGCATCAGTTCGTCCACGGTGTCCGGCCAGGCGCCCACCGTCGGGAGCACGGCAGGACCCGCGAGCGGCGCCAGGAACACCACGAACCACCACGGGCTACGTCGCCCGGGCATCCGCGTCGCCCCGCGGCCCCCCAGTTCCTTCGCGCGCCTCGCTTCCCGCCCGGCCTCGCGGCCGCCGCCCACGATCCGGTTCGCGGCGGCGGACAGCACGCGGTGCGCCTGCGCCTCCTCCGGCGCCACCGCCACCTCCGTACGGGCAGCGGCGACCGACTGATCCCACCACCGCAGCTGACAGGTGACGTCGGCGACCGCCAGATGCCCCCGCCAGTCGTCCGGCGCCGGCTCCACCACCCGATCCGCGAGCGGCAACGCCGCCTGCGGATCGCGGAGTTCGACCAGCACCGAGGCCGCGAGGCTCAGCTCCCGCGCGCTCCGCGGCTCCGCCCGATCCACCCGCGCCCGGCTCTCGCGGAACTTCCGTGCCCTCGCCAGTTCCCGCGCCCTCAGCAACAACTCCACGCCCACCCCGGGTACGCCAAAACCGCGGCACCCCACACCGGGATGCCGCGGCCATGCCAGATCCACCTACGCGGCCTACTGTGCCGAAGAACCCGGCGGCGTTACTTCTTGTCGCCGTCCTTGCCCTTGTCTCCCCCGCCGGCGCCCATGGACTCGTAGATCTCCTTGCACATGGGACACACGGGGTACTTCTTCGGGTCGCGGCCCGGCACCCACACCTTGCCGCAGAGGGCCACGACGGGCGTACCTTCCAGGGCGCTCGCCATGATCTTGTCCTTCTGGACATAGTGGGCGAAGCGCTCGTGGTCCCCGTCGCCGTGCGACACCTGCGGTGCCGGCTCCACGAGGGTCCCCGTCCCCGTGCCTCGCTGGGGCTGGGTCTCAGGCTCAAGAGTGCTCATAACGCCAAGGGTACTGAAGGTCACGGGCGTCAGTTGAGGGAAGGGTCGTCCGGGTACGTCGCCACCATCGCCAGTTCGTTGCGCTGGCGGCGCAGGACCTCGCGCCAGAGCCGTTCGGGGGACGGGGAGGAGACGTCTCCGGGCTCGGACTCGACGACGTACCAGGCGCCCTCGGTCAGTTCCGCCTCCAGCTGACCCGGGCCCCAGCCCGCGTACCCGGCGAAGATACGGAGCGAACCGAGGGCGGCGGCGAGGAGTTCCGGCGGTGCCTCCAGGTCGACGAGGCCGATCGCGCCGTGCACACGGCGCCAGCCGAGCGGGATGCGCTCGCCGGACGCACCGCCGGGGATGACCGCGACACCGAGCGCCGAGTCCAACGAGACGGGGCCGCCCTGGAAGACGACGCCGGGTTCGCCGGCCAGGTCCGCCCAGCCCTCCAGGATGTCGCCGACCTCCACGGGGGTCGGGCGGTTGAGGACGACACCGAGCGAGCCCTTCTCGTCGTGGTCGAGGAGCAGCACCACCGCGCGGTCGAAGTTCGGATCCGCCAGGGCCGGCGTAGCCACGAGCAGCCGCCCTGTGAGCGAGGACACCTCGGTCATGCGAGACATGATCCCGCATCTTCCCCGTGAGCGGGGAGCCAATGCGAGTACCTGTGTGAATGCAGCTCAGGGCGCAGAGAAGCGCCCCCCGCGCACGCCGTTACCGGTGACCCCGTGTGCCCGATTAGGAACGGTTCGTGTTGTGGCAAAGCTATGACGGAGCTGAGAGGCCCTTGGGCTTACAGAAGGGGGGTAGGCGGCCATTACCCTTACTCTCCGGCTCCTGCAACGACTTGCCTGCCGACGAATCACTCCTGCCCAACTCATCGGATCGCGAGATACATGACCGTCAACGGCTCTGACGACGTACTGCTTGTCCACGGCGGAACCCCGCTCGAGGGCGAGATCCGGGTCCGCGGTGCGAAGAACCTCGTACCGAAGGCCATGGTGGCCGCCCTGCTGGGCAGCGCGCCGAGCCGACTGCGCAATGTCCCCGACATCAGAGACGTGCGAGTCGTACGCGGACTGCTCCAGTTGCACGGGGTGACGGTCCGTCCGGGAGAGGAGCCGGGCGAGCTGGTGCTCGACCCGTCGCACGTCGAGAGCGCGAACGTCGCGGACATCGACGCGCACGCGGGTTCGTCCCGGATCCCGATCCTGTTCTGCGGTCCGCTGCTGCACCGCCTGGGCCATGCCTTCATCCCGGGCCTGGGCGGCTGTGACATCGGCGGCCGGCCCATCGACTTCCACTTCGAGGTGCTGCGGCAGTTCGGCGCGAAGATCGAGAAGCGGGCGGACGGCCAGTACCTGGAGGCCCCCCAGCGGCTGCGCGGCACGAAGATCCAGCTGCCGTACCCGTCGGTGGGCGCGACCGAACAGGTCCTGCTGACGGCGGTGTTGGCGGAGGGCGTCACCGAACTGGCCAACGCGGCCGTGGAGCCCGAGATCGAGGACCTCATCTGCGTACTGCAGAAGATGGGCGCGATCATCGCCATGGACACTGACCGGACGATCCGCATCACCGGTGTCGACTCGCTCGGCGGCTACACCCACGCGGCCCTGCCGGACCGTCTGGAGGCCGCCTCCTGGGCGTCCGCGGCGCTGGCGACCGAAGGCAACATCTACGTCCGGGGCGCCCAGCAGCGCTCGATGATGACGTTCCTGAACACCTACCGCAAGGTCGGCGGCGCCTTCGAGATCGACGACGAGGGCATCCGCTTCTGGCACCCCGGCGGCCAGCTCAAGTCGATCGCCCTGGAGACGGACGTCCACCCCGGTTTCCAGACCGACTGGCAGCAGCCGCTCGTCGTCGCCCTCACCCAGGCGACCGGCCTCTCGATCGTCCACGAGACGGTGTACGAGTCCCGTCTCGGCTTCACCTCCGCGCTCAACCAGATGGGCGCACACATCCAGCTCTACCGCGAGTGCCTCGGCGGCTCGCACTGCCGCTTCGGCCAGCGCAACTTCCTGCACTCCGCCGTCGTTTCGGGCCCCACCCGGCTCCAGGGCGCCGACCTGGTCATCCCCGACCTCCGCGGCGGCTTCTCGTACCTCATCGCGGCACTGGCGGCCCAGGGCACCTCACGCGTGCACGGCATCGACCTGATCAACCGCGGCTACGAGAACTTCATGGAGAAGCTGGTGGAACTCGGCGCGAAGGTCGAGCTGCCGGGCAAGGCTCTCGGGTAACAGAAGCAGTCGTGGGTACGACGATGGGGCGGCCACCCGGTGAAAGGGGGCCGCCCCATTGGCGTACTGCTCTGCCGTGCTCCGCCCCTGACGCGGGCGGCGCAGGCCTTACTTGCCCTTGGCGGCTTCCTTGAGCTTGCTGCCAGCGGAGACCTTCACGCTGTAGCCGGCCGGGATCTGGATGGGGTCGCCGGTCTGCGGGTTGCGCGCGGTGCGAGCGGCACGGTGGGTGCGCTCGAAGGTCAGGAAGCCGGGGATGGTGACCTTCTCGTCGCCCTTGGCGACGATCTCACCGACGGTCTCGGCGAAGGCGGCCAGAACGGCGTCGGCGTCCTTGCGAGTCACCTCGGCGCGGTCGGCCAGCGCGGCCACCAGCTCACTGCGGTTCATGTCGTTACTCCCGTGTTCTTCTTGCTGTTGAGGCGTGCCACGCGGCGGAGCCGCATACCGGGCACAGTGAAGCCGATGCTGCCAGGGTCCTCGGTCGGTCCCCGGACCCGGGTCCGTCGCCAGACCCTCGCGCCCGAAGACGCATCCTGCCCCCACCTGCGGCGGGAAAGCCAATCCGGCACCCCCGGGGAGTCACAGGAACACCCTTGGGGGTCACACGGAAAGGCCTGCGCAAGGCGTGAACGAGGCGTGAGCCTGGCCGCCACCCTAAAGGCGGCCGCAGGTCCCGCCTTCCACGACGCGCCGGAGCTGTGGCGGTCGTGGCGGTCGTCACAGCTGCCGCGGGGCCCTGCTTACGCGGGTGCGCTGCCCGACTCGGTCACCCCGGCCGCCTTCGCGGCGTCCCGCACCGCTCCGGCGACCGCGCCCGCGACCTTGTCGTTGAAGACGCTCGGGATGATGTAGTTCGGGTTGAGCTCGCCCTCGGTGACCACGTCCGCCAGGGCGGTGGCGGCAGCCAGCATCATCTCCGTGTTGACGGTACGCGACTGGGCGTCCAGGAGGCCACGGAAGACGCCCGGGAAGACCAGGACGTTGTTGATCTGGTTGGGGAAGTCCGAGCGGCCGGTGGCGACAACTGCCGCCGTCTGGCGGGCGATCGCCGGGTCGACCTCGGGGTCGGGGTTCGCAAGCGCGAACACGATGGCCTGGTCGGCCATCGCGGCCACGTCGTCGCCGTCGAGCACGTTCGGGGCCGAGACGCCGATGAACACGTCGGCGCCGCGCACGGCCTCCTTCAACGTACCCCTGAGGCCCTCGGGGTTGGTGTTGTCGGCGATCCATCGCAGCGGCGAATCGGCGGCGGCGTCCACGAGGTCCGCACGGTCCGCGTGCACGACACCGTGGATGTCGGCGACGACGGCGTTCTTGACGCCCGCGGCGAGCAGCAGCTTGAGGATGGCCGTACCGGCCGCGCCCGCACCGGACATGACGACGCGGATGTCGCCGATCGCCTTGCTCGCGACCCGCAGGGCGTTCGTCAGGGCGGCGAGGACGACGATCGCGGTGCCGTGCTGGTCGTCGTGGAAGACGGGGATGTCGAGGGCCTCGCGCAGCCGCGCCTCGATCTCGAAGCAGCGGGGCGCCGAGATGTCTTCCAGGTTGATCCCCGCGAAGCCGGGGGCGATGGCCTTCACGATCTCGACGATCGCGTCGGTGTCCTGGGTGTCCAGGCAGATCGGCCAGGCGTCGATGCCGGCGAAGCGCTTGAAGAGCGCCGCCTTGCCCTCCATCACCGGGAGGGCGGCCATCGGGCCGATGTTGCCGAGCCCGAGCACGGCGGATCCGTCCGTCACGACCGCAACGGAGTTGCGCTTGATGGTCAGCCGTCGGGCGTCCTCGGGGTTCTCGGCGATCGCCATGCAGACGCGGGCCACGCCCGGCGTGTAGATCATCGAGAGGTCGTCGCGGTTGCGGATCGGGTGCTTGGACTGCATCTCGATCTTGCCGCCGAGGTGCATGAGGAACGTACGGTCGGACACCTTGCCGAGCGTCACGTCGTCGATGCCACGCAGCTGCTTGACGATCTCGTCGGCGTGCGCCGTGGAGGTCGCCGCGATCGTGACGTCGATCCGGAGCCTCTCGTGACCGGAGGCGGTCACGTCGAGGCCGGTCACCGAGCCTCCGTGGGACTCTACGGCCGTGGTGATCTGGGAGACCGCGGTTCCGCTCGCGGGCACCTCCAGACGGACCGTAATCGAGTAGGAGACGCTGGGCGCCGTTGCCATGGCCGACTTCCTCTGCTTTCACCGTGTACTGCTGGGTCGCGCTGTCTCGCGGTATGCCTTCCGATCGTCGCACCTACCCCTGAGTACGTGCCAACCGCCCCGGGTTGCGAACGTTTTGTTCGCGGACGGTCGAGACTTTCGGAAAACTTATTCCACCATACGATAGTGACGGCGGCGACAGGAGAGGCGATCACGGCCGGAACCCGTTGGAACCCGTTGGAACCCGTTGGAATCCCTACCGGAACCCGGCGCCGCGGAAATGAACTTTCGGGACGGGAATTGCCTTGCGGGGATCGTTTGTTACCTTGGACGTGACACCGGCCCGATCCAAGCCCCCGGGCCCAACCTTCGTCGCTACGAGCGACCTCTTGCCGCGAGGCGAGCATGGCGGGTCGGTGTCGCTGAACGAACGGGAGGCCCCCGTCACCGCAAGGTGACGGGGGCCTCTCCGCGTTGCCGGTGCCCTCAGTCCCGCAGCAGGTCGGGCACCCCGTTCCCGTCCGGCTCGTCCCGGTCCGCCGAGACGATGGTGAGCTGCTGGGTCGCCCGCGTCAGGGCGACGTACAGCACGCGCAGGCCAGCCGGTGACTCGTCGGCGATCTCCGCGGGCGAGACGACGACCGTCGCGTCGTACTCCAGGCCCTTCGCCTCCAGGCTGCCCAGCGCCACCACACGGTCGCCGAGCCCCTTGAGCCAGCGGGCGGCCTCCTCGCGCCGGTTCATGGCCACGACGACGCCCACGGTGCCGTCGACACGGTCCAGGAGGCCGGCGGCCTCCGCTCGTACGGTCTGCGCGAGTGAGTCCCGTACGACGGCGAAGCGGGGCTCCACGCCGGTGGACCGTACGGCGGACGGGGACTGTGCGCCCGGCATGGCGAGGGCCAGGATCTTGGCGGCCAGTTCGGCGATCTCGGCCGGGTTGCGGTAGTTGACGCTGAGGGTGAAACGGCGCCGGGGGCGGCTGCCCAGGGCCTCGTCACGGGCCTCGGCGGCCTCCTCCGGGTCGGACCACGAGGACTGGGCGGGATCGCCCACCACGGTCCAGGTGGCGTGCCTGCCGCGCCGCCCGACCATCCGCCACTGCATGGGCGTGAGGTCCTGCGCCTCGTCGACGATGACGTGCGCGTACTCGGTCCGCTCCTGCGCCAGCCGCTCGGCGCGCTCCCACTGCGTCTCCTCACGCGTGGGCATGAGCTCCTCGAGGCCGGTGAGCTGGTCCAGCGGGTCCAGGTCGCGCCGCTTCCTGGGGCGGGCGGGACTGCCGAGGATGGCGGTCAGCTCGTCGAGCATGGCCACGTCGTGCACGGAGAGCCCGTCCCGCTTGAGGGAGCGGGCCACCCGCCGCACCTCACCGGGGTTGAGGATCCGCCGCGCCCAGCGTCCCAGTCGGCGCTCGTCGGCCATGGCGGCCAGCACGCCCCGCGGGGTCAGCTCCGGCCACCACACGTCCAGGAACTCGATGAAGCTGTCCTCGGACGTGATGTCCTCGTCGAACGACGAGCGCAGCTCGGCCGCCAGCTCCGGGTCCGAGTGCCGCGAACCGGCCCCCGAGCGCGCCCACAGCGCGTCGAGCAGCAGCTTGCGGGCCCGCGGACGCAACAGGTTCACCGGCGCCGTACCGCTCAGCGCGTTGTTGCGGATCCGGTCCAGCTCGGGGGCCTCCAGCTCCAGACGGCGCCCGAAGGCGACGACACGGAGGCGCGTGAGGGGGCCGGTACGGGCCTGCCGCCTTGCGTCGTCCCCGCCCCCGTCCCCGTCGTCGTCGAAGCCGTCACCGTCTCCGTCGCCGAAGGAGAGCTGCTGGTCCGGGGCGTCCGCGGCTGACCGGCCAGCACGGGACGACCGTCCGGAGGACCCCGACGGCGCCTCCAGCGCCCCCTGCGCCGCCTTCCGCAGCACCTTGAGCATCCGGTACGAGCCCTTGGCACGGGCCACCGCCGGGGAGTCGTACAGGGTGGCCTCCGCGCCGTCGACGAGGGAGCCGATGGCGCGGATGGCGACCTGGCCCTCCTCACCGAGGGAGGGCAGGACGCCCTCGGTGTAGGCGACCAGCAGAGGGGTCGGAGAGACGATCAGGATGCCGCCCGCGTAACGGCGGCGGTCCTGGTACAGGAGGTAGGCCGCCCTGTGCAGGGCCACTGCGGTCTTGCCGGTGCCCGGGCCGCCCTCGACATACGTCACCGAGGCGGCGGGCGCGCGGATCACCAGGTCCTGCTCGGCCTGGATGGACGACACGATGTCCCGCATGGTGTGACTGCGGGCCTGGCCGAGGGCGGCCATCAGGGCGCCGTCGCCGATCACCGGGAGTTCCTGGCCGTCGAGAGTGGCCTTGAGCTCCGGGCGCATGAGGTCGTCCTCGACGCCGAGGACCCTGCGGCCCTTGGAGCGGATGACCCGGCGCCGCACCACCCGACCCGGCTCCACCGGGGTCGAACGGTAGAACGGGGCCGCTGCGGGCGCCCGCCAGTCGATGACCAGCGGCGCGTAGTCCGTGTCCAGGACACCGATACGGCCGATGTGCAGCGTCTCCGCGATGTCTGCGTACTGACGACCGGTCTCGTCGTCACGCACGGCGCCCTCGGCGGGTTCCACCGCCGTGTACGCGCCGTCCGGACCCTTTGTGCCGTCCTTCCCCAGGAGTAGGTCGATCCGGCCGAAGAGGAAGTCTTCGAACTCGTTGTTCAGGCGGTTGAGGTGAATTCCCGCCCGGAACACCTGGGCGTCGCGCTCGGCGAGCGCCCCCGGTGTCCCGACCTGACCGCGCTTGGCGGCGTCGTTCATGAGGAACTCCGCCTCGTGGATCTTCTCCTCGAGGCGCCGGTATACCCGGTCGAGATGTTCCTGTTCGACGCTGATCTCACGGTCCCGAACGGAGTCGTCCCTGAGGGAGTCCTGCCGTGCGGAATCGTGGACCGAACCGAGCGCGGTTTCCTGCTGAGCCTGAGCGGCCACCGGGCCCCCTTCTGACGTGCTGGGCAGCCGTCAACCGTACGCGAAGGGGGGCCCTTAGGGCTACGCGCGCGCTCCAGGTTCGCTCACGCGTCCCTTTATGCGTCCGCTTCCATGAGCATTTATGGACCGTTTCCACGAGTTCTACGAGTTAGGCGTCCACTTCCACGAGCTGCTTCCCGTCGAAGGTCATGACCTCGAAGTGGTCGATCTCGTTCGGGGTGAAGGCCGCGCCGCCGTTCACGTAGAGCGGGGACTTGGCCTGTTCCGTCTTGGCACCGGGGAGGCCGTAACCCCACTCCGGGACCGACCAGGAGGTGACCGTCTCGCGTTCGCCGTTCTTCCCGACCGCGATCAGGGAGCACTTCTCCGGGCCCGCGACGTTCTTGAGCTCCAGGACGGCATAGGTGCCATAGGGCTTGGACTCCATGGCGACCACGGCGGTGACCTTGGTGCTCGGGTCCGTGGCCGTGACCTTGTCGGTCAGGCCGTCGAAGGCTTCCTTGGCGGGGCTGGTGGCCGCCGCCTCGGGTGTCGTGGTGCCGTCGCCGCCGCCGTTGACCGCGAACACGGTCAGTGGGCCGGCGATGATCAGCGCGGCCGCGGCCGCCACCATGTAGAAACTCCGCCGACGCTTCAGGGCACGCCGCTCGGACACCTCGTCGACCAGCCGTACCGCGAGCTGCGAGCTCGGGCGTGCGGCGAGCGACTCACCGATCGCCGGGCTGCCCTGCGAGGCGGGCAGATCCGCGAGTGCGGCGAGCATCGGTTCCATCCCGGCGAGCTCGTCGAGCTGCTGGGCGCACCACTCGCAGCTCGCGAGATGGACTTCGAAGACGGTCGCCTCGGCGTCGTCGAGGATGCCGAGGGCGTATGCGCCGACGGTCTCGTGAATGTCACCGGGGTTCTGCTCTCCCCGTGCACCCTGCATGGCTCCCGGACCACCCGTTCCGTATCCCCCGTATGTACTCATGCCGTCACCCCCCGCTCCTCCAGCGCCAGCTTCATCGACCGAAGGGCGTAGAAAACCCGGGATCGCACGGTGCCGCTGGGGATGCCGAGGGTCTCGGCCGCCTCATTGACCGTACGCCCCTTAAAGTATGTTTCGACCAGGACTTCCCTGTGAGCAGGGGTCAGGTCGTCCAGCGCGTCCGACAGTGTCATCAGCCACAACGCCTTGTCGATCTCGTCCTCCGCGGGGATGACCTCCAGCGGTGACGGGTCCACCTCCTGCGGCCGGGCCTGCCGACTGCGGTGTCCGTCGATGACGATGCGCCGTGCCACCGTCACCAGCCAGGGTCGTACCGAACCGGTTGCCCGATTGAGCTGCCCGGCATTCTTCCAGGCACGGATGAGTGTTTCCTGTACGACGTCCTCGGCGCGCTGCCGGTCGCCTGCGACCAGCCGCAGCACATAGGCAAGCAGGGGTCCCGCGTGTTCTCGATAGAGCGCGCGCATCAGTTCCTCGTCAGGCTCCGAGGACTGAGACGCGCGATGTCGTGCCCTTGGGGGGCGTTCATCAGCCACGGCGGAATCCTTGCGCACGCCTACCTCCGGTGTCACCGATTCGACCGGGGTCTCCCCGTCGATCGCTCACACCGGGGTACGGATATGGGCACGCGCGTGCTCAAAGGGGTCACACATATTTTCTGAGCCGGGTGTGAAGAAAGTCTCCCCATTACTCCCTGCTCTTCCCTGAACACTCCCGGCGTTCGTTTTTGCCGACCATCGTGAAGGTCGGACCGGCCATGGTGAAGGTTCGGACCGGCCATCGTGAAGGTTCAGGAGGGTTCACGCGCGGGCGAGTGCCGCCCGCCGACGGTGCCGGGCCACGCGCTCCCGGTTGCCGCAGACCTCGCTGGAGCACCACCGTCTGCGCCGGCCGCGTGAGGTGTCGAGATAGACGATCGGGCAGTTGTCGCCCTCGCACTGGCGCAAACTCGCTCTCGCCGCCGGGTCCGTGAGGAGTTCGAGGGCGTCCCTGGCGACCAGGGAGAGCAACTCGGCGTGACCGGGCGGCGCGTGCAGCCGGGGGCGCAGCGAACCGTCGTCCGCGCGCATGGCCGAGGGCGCGGGCGGGGTGCCGAGCGCGACCGCGTTGACGCGGGCCAGGGCCACGTCGGCGGGCCGGGTGGCGAGTTCGCCGCGCACCAAACGGTCCACGTGCCCGCGCAGTTCACGGAAGCCGACGAGCCACGAGGAGTCGGCGCCCACCAGCGGCGTGCCCGCGGGGACCAGCCCGGAGCGGGCGATCCAGGCGCGCAGCCGGTCCACCGAGTCGAGCCGTTCCTCGGGGTGGGTGGTCGCCAGGAGGTCCAGGCAGATCCGCCCGGAGTCGAACCGCAGTTCGTACGAGGCCGTGGCCATGCCCGATGCCATGTGCCTGTCACCGCCTAGGGGTTACCGCCATGAGCCTTTGGAGAGTGCCTTGGGGACTGGTTACTGGGTACTGGCTACTGCAATTGGAGACTGCGACCGTCTTGGGGACTGGGACGGTCTTGGGGACTGCGACTGCCTTGGGGAGTTGATATGGCGAGTAGGTACGGGGAGTAGATACCCCCACAGTGCATGTCCGCACCCCCGGCCGGAAGACCTTGTACCGTCTGCGCCCTGGACGTCCGCTTATGGGACCGCGCGGCTCGGCCATGTCGCGCGTGCCGTGGCGCCGGTTGACTGAAGGGCATGACAGACAACAGCACGGGGCGGCGCAACGGCGCCGGAGGTGTACTGGTTGCGGCCACGGTCGCGATGGGCCTGTTCGCCGGGGTCTTCTACATTTTCGCCTGCACCATCATGCCGTCGCTCTCCCGCAGCGACGACCGCGTCTTCATCGAGGTCATGCAGAACATCAACGACCAGATCCAGAACCCGGTGTTCTTCCTGAGCTTCCTGGGCGCACCGCTCCTCGCGGCGGTCGCCGCCTGGCAGTCGCGCAGGTCGCCGTACCGCTGGTGGGTGTTCGCGGGCTTCGCCGCGGTCGCGCTCGCCTTCCTCCTCACCGTCACCGTGAACATCCCGCTCAACAACCAGATCATGGACGCCGGCGACCCCGCGAGGATCGCCGATCCGGCCGCCGTACGTGAGGAGTTCGAGGACCCGTGGGTGGCGTGGAACGTCGTACGAGCGCTGCTGTCGACGCTCGCGCTGGCCTGCCTGGCGCGTGCCCTGCTGCTGTACCGAGGGCCTCACACGTCGTACTTGGAGTCCGCGGCCGGGTCGAGTGCGAGCCGGTAGCCGCGCTTGACGACCGTCTGGATGAGCTTGGGCGCGCCGAGTGCCGTACGCAGCCGGGCCATCGCCGTCTCGACGGCGTGCTCGTCCCGTCCGGCGCCCGGCAGCGCGCGCAGCAGCTCGGCCCGGGCCACCACCCAGCCGGGCCGCCGCGTCAGGGCGCGCAGCAGTGACATGCCGGCGGGCGGTACGGGCCGCAGCGTGCCGTCGACCACCACGGCGTGCCCGCGGATCTCGACCCGGTGACCGGCGATGGGCAGCGTACGGGCCCGGCCGGGGAGTTCCTTGCACAGCACCTGTACGAGGGGGCCGAGCCGGAAGCGTTCGGGCTGGACCGTGTCGATGCCGTGGGCCTGCAGCGGCAGCGCGGTGACCGGGCCGACGCAGACGGTCAGTACGTCGTGGTGGAGGACGGCGAGCAGTTCGGGCAGCAGGCCGCGGATCTCCGCCCGGGACAGCAGGGACGCCGCGGCGGGCGCGCTGGTGAAGGTGACCGCGTCCAGGCCGCGGGTGATGGCCACGTCGATGAGCCGGTCGAGGGGTGCGATGTCCTCGGGCGGCATCCACCGGTACACGGGGACGACAACGACATCGGCTCCGGCGGCCCGCAGCGACTCGACGAACCCGGGCAGGGGCTCGCCGTGCAGCTGGATGGCGATACGGCGGCCCTCGACGCCCTCCTCCAGCAGCCGGTCGAGCACTTCGGCCATGGATTCGGAGGAGGGGGACCAGTGCTCGGTCAGGCCCTGGGCCCGTATCGCGCCCTTGACCTTGGGGCCGCGGGCCAGCAGTTCGACACCGCGCAGCCGCGCGAGCAGGTCCTCCCCCATCCCCCAGCCGTCGGCGGCCTCGACCCAGCCCCGGAACCCGATGGCGGTCGTGGCGACCACCACGTCCGGTGCCTGGTCGATCAACTCCTTGGTGGCGGTGAGCAGTTCACTGTCGTCGGCGAGCTGCACGATACGCAGGGCGGGCGCATGTACGACCGAGGCGCCACGCCGCTGGAGCAGCGTCCCGAGCTCGTCGGCCCGGCGGGCGGCCGTCACGCCCACGGTGAACCCGGCGAGGGGGCCGTGCGACGGGGCTTCCCGTTCTGCAAGGGGGCTGTGCGAGGGAGCTTCTGGTCCTGGTCGCTGTTGTTCGTCGTACATGACTGTCGTCCCGGCTCTCGTCTTGCACTCGAGTCGTCGTGCACTCAGGGCTGGCCGTAACTGGCTCGCCTTACGGCTGAACCGAGCCTGTCAACGCCCCGTGACAGGCCCGGTTCAGCCGCATGTCGCCGGTGTTACGTCACACCTCGGCATAGCTGAGCTGGAGCTTCTCCTCCTTGGCCGGTACGGAAGCCTCCGCGGCGGCCGCCGGACGGCGAAGGTATACGGCCCAGGTGACCGCGAAGCAGAGCGCGTAGAAGGCGAGGAAGCCCACGAAGGCACCGGTGCCGGAACCGACGCTCAGGAAGGACTGCCGGAAGGCGAGGTTGATGCCGAGCCCGCCAAGCGCGCCCACCGCGCCGATGAGCCCCATGGCGGCGCCGGAGAGCCGACGCCCGTAGGCGGCCGCTTCCTCTCCGCTCAGCCCCTTGGCCACGGCCTTGGCCTGGAAGATGCCGGGGATCATCTTGTACGTCGACCCGTTGCCGAGGCCCGTCAGCACGAACAGCACGATGAACGCGGTGGTGAACAGCGCCAGCGACTCCTGCATGGAGGCGACGATGATGACCGCGGTCGCGGCGGCCATCCCGACGAAGTTCCACAGGGTGATCTTCGCGCCGCCGTAGCGGTCGGCGAGCCAGCCGCCGACTGGACGGATCAGCGAGCCGAGCAGCGGCCCGATGAAGGTGACGTACGCGGACTCCAGCGGCGTACGCCCGAACTGTGTCTGGAGCACCAGACCGAACGCGAAGCTGTATCCGATGAAGGACCCGAATGTCCCGATGTAGAGGAAGGACATGATCCAGGTGTGGGCGTCCTTCACCGCCTCCTTGGCGGCGCCGGTGTCGTTCTTCACGGACGAGATGTTGTCCATGTAGCGCGCGCCGAGGACGGCGGCGACGACGATGAGCGGGATGTAGATGCCGAGCAGCACCCTCGGCCCACCGCTCGCCCCGATGACCGCGAGCCCCACGAGCTGCACCACCGGCACGCCGATGTTGCCGCCGCCCGCGTTGAGCCCGAGGGCCCAGCCCTTCTTCCGCAGCGGGAAGAACGAGTTGATGTTCGTCATGGAGGAGGCGAAGTTGCCGCCGCCGACGCCAGCGAGCATCGCGCAGACCAGGAAGGTCCCGAACGACGTGCCGGGCTCCATCACGACGAACGCGGCGACGGTCGGCACCAGCAGCATGCTCGCCGCGATGATCGTCCAGTTCCGGCCGCCGAAGCGGGCGACGGCGAAGGTGTAGGGGACGCGCACGATCGCGCCGACCAGCGTCGCCATCGACACGATGAAGAACTTGTCCGCCGGGGTCAGCCCGTACTCCGGCCCCATGAACAGCACCATCACCGACCACAGGGTCCAGATCGAGAACCCGATGTGCTCGGACAGCACGGAGAAGAAGAGGTTGCGGTGGGCGACCTTCTCGCCGCCCTCTTTCCAGAAGGTCTCGTCCTCGGGGTTCCACTGGTCGATCCAGCGGCCTTGCCGGCTCGGGGTGGGGGTGGGGGCTGCGGGCGGGGGTCCGGAACTTGGGGCTGGGGTTGGGGCTGTCATGACGCCTCCACGGTTCTCCGGTGCTCAGGTCTCGTACTTGGGGATGAGACCGAAGGTAGGGAGGGCGCGTTTCCACGCTGTGGCTGTGGGTGACCGGAAGGGAACGTTGCTCTCACTCCGGTGGGGGGTGGCTTGGTGAGGTCCGGGCTGCCGGACGTCCTTGGCACGCCCCGCGGGCTGCTGTGGTGGTCCATTGAGGAAGTCCGTGGCCTGTTCGGGGACGAACCGGATCATCCGCGGGCCCCGCTGTGGCCCTCGGAGCGCAGGCCCCGCGCGATCGCGGCGCTGAACGTGCCGATCGTCCCGGCGATTGTGCCCTGTGCCTTCCGCCGACACCTGCACGATGCGCCCGGCAACTACCTGTCCGGCCCTGCCACCGACCTTTACCCGCACCTGCTGGTGTACGGCGCGCTGTCGCGGACGGCCGCCGTGGTGGAACCCCTGTGCCTCCCTGAGGACGCAGCCGGCTTCGTCTCACGGCTGTGACGATCGAGGCGGCTGTCCATCCGTGGTCCGGGCTTGGTCAAGGCCCCGTCTGGAGATCGCCGACGGGCCATGCCTCGCCCCGCACGCAACTCCGACGCAGGGGCATGCGTACCGGGTCAGCGGCCCTTGCCGCTGACCGGCGTGGTCGAGAACCCGCCGTCCCAGGTCGACTTCGCACCCGAGTCACCGATCCGGTAGACCTGCACCACAGAACCGGCGGCAACGACCACGGACAGTACGATCGCGGCCACGCGCACCGGCATGCCCAGAGGAACGGCCCCGCTCAGACCCGCCCGCGCGTGCGTGCGCATGTGCGCCGAGGAATGCGCCATGGCTCTGCGGCCGAACCACCACACCGCCACGGCGACGACGAACAGCGCCACCACCCAGGGCAGCAGGGTGTCCCCGAGGTCCGTGTGCTTGCGGACCAGAGGGTCGCTGGGGATGCGTTTCTCCAGCCACTCGCCGGCATTGGTCGTGATCGGCACGCTGATCAGGGTGACCAGAGCGAGGAGAGGCAGCACCACGCCCAGCCTGCGGATCCACGTGGTCCACACCGTGGCGGCCACCAGCGCCAGCGCGGTGAGCGGCACGAGCACGACCACGAAGTGCACGAGCAGCACATGGGCTGGAAGCCCGTTGATGAGAGTGGGGCCCACTGAAGACTCCTTCAAGAACAGACGTCGAGGAGCGGCAACCGACTACAAGCTGTAGACGAAAGCATGAAGCGCATCTGCCTCTCCGGTCACTTGTACCCCGACGGCTCCCCGGAAGGTCGGACCGGCGCGTTCGGCACGCAGGCGTCGCCTCTACGGCGGGGGCCGGCTGGTGCTGGTGGCAGTTGCGCGTGGCGCGTCGTCGAGCCGTCGAGCCGTCGGCCGCAGAGCTCGCGCGGGTGGGTCGCGGGTGATCGACTCGAAGACTTCGGGTGTCGACATCTCGGACAAGAACTGGGTCAGTGGGTCCCCGTGCAACGGCTCGACGTCACCGTCCTCGCGCATGGCTCCAGAATTCTGCGAACTCGCGCACTTCTCACCCTTGCCTAGCCGGTCAGGGCCTCGGTGATCTGACGGGTGGTCCGCGCGGCGACCCGAGGGTTGACGGCGGCGTACGAGACGGAGGCGTTCAGGCCGGTGGCCAGGGCCCAGCCGCGGCCTCGGATCCAGGTGGCGTCGTCGACGCCGAGCGCGGCCCGGAAGGCGGCCCGGGGTCCGGCCGACACCAGCGCGAAGGCGATGGTCAGATCGCAGGCCGGGTCGCCGACACCGAGCTCACCGAAGTCGATGACCGCGCTGAGGCGGCCTCCGACGGTGAGCAGATTGCCGGTGTGGAAGTCGCCGTGGGACCAGACCGGAGGGTGATCCCATGCGGGGGCGCTCAGGGCCGCGTCCCAGAGCCAAGACCGCTCGCGGAACAGCCCCCTTGACGCCCGAACGCCATGAGGCATCTGAACCTGAGCCGTGGCGAGACTGAACCCCCTACGGCAGTTCGCCGAGAACCCCCGTCACGCGGACTTGGCCTGCCCAGCCCCAGCCACGGACCTGGACCCGGACCCGGACCCGCCGACCTCGAACCACAGCAGCTTCCCCGCACCCCGCCCCAGCGCGTCCCCACCCCACAGATCCGCCCACGCCCGTACGAGGAGCAGCCCACGCCCGTTGACAGCATCCGCCGGAGCGGGCCTCGGCCGACCACCCGGAGGCTCGTCAAAGGGCGACGGAAGGTACGGATTCGCATCCCATACGCCCACCCGCACCCGCCCACCACCGAGCCCCGCCAGCCGCAGAGACGCGGGCCCCTTCGCGTACTGGTAGGCGTTGGTGACCAACTCTGACGTCAACAGCTCAACCACGTCGAGCACTTCGCGTATGCCATGCCCGTGGAGCGCAGCCCGCACGGTCATACGTGCGACCCGTGCGGCGCGAGGGTCATGAGGCAGGCGAAGGGCATACACCCAGGTGTCGGGCGCGGCTACGGTGACCATGGATACCTCCTGGAGAGAAGGGGACTTGGGCTCGCTCAACGTCAGCGCCATGCGGCGGCAATGCCTGGGTTGGTGCGCTTCCGGCTTATGGGCGTGGGCGGTTGAGTGGTTTGCCACTCACAACGTAGCCAAGAAAATGTAAGGTCTTCCATAAACTGGACGAAGATCTACCAATCCCACTCGTGTGGGTGACGCCTACGGCCTGCCTCACGGAGAGAAGCACCTCGCCATGCCGCCCAATCCAACTGTGACCCTGCGCCAGCAGCGACTTGGCGCCGAGCTGCGCAAGCTCCGCGAGCGCGCGGGGCTCACGTCGACCGCGGCCGCCGCACTCCTGGGCGGACCCCAGGCGCGGATCAGCAACATCGAAGCCGGACGGTACGCAGTGAGCGCCGACCGGGTACGCACACTGGCGCGCAACTACAGTTGCGCCGACGATGAGTACGTCGACGCCCTCGCCGCGATGACAGGCGGCCGCAAGCACGGCTGGTGGACGGAGTATCACGACACGCTCCCATCCGACCTGCTGGACCTGGCCGAACTGGAGCACCACGCCACCGCACTCCGCGTGGCCGTCACCATCCACATGCCCGGGCTACTGCAGACCACGGAGCACGCCCGCGCGATGATGCGAGAAGCCGTTCCACCTCTGAGGCCGTACGAGATCGAACACCGCGTCTCACATCGCGTGAAGCGTCAGGCCGTCCTCTTCGAGGGAACTCCAACCCCGTACACGGCCATCGTGCACGAGGCAGCGCTGCGCATGGGCTTCGGTGGCCCGGACATCACCCGAGCCCAACTCATCCACCTGCTGGAAATGAGCGATCAGCCCACCATCACCATCCTGGTGATCCCTTTCGGAGAGGCCGGTTTCCCGGCGTCGGGCCAACCCATCACCTGCGCAGTCGGGCTCGTTCCACAGCTCGACACCGTCATCCTGGACACCGACCACGGGTGTGAGTACCTCGACGCAGAAGCCCAGTTGAACCGCTATCGCTCCGTACTGGACCGCATGGAATCGCGAGCCCTCCCTGAACCAAAGTCCCTCGACCTCATCCAGCGCATCGCCCAAGACCTCTGAGGAGCCCTCCATGCATGAACTCGCGTGGCAGAAGTCCACGTACAGCGCCGAGGCGGCCAACTGCGTGTACCTGGCGGCGACGCCTGCGGGAACGATCCGTCTCCGCGAGAGCGATGAACCGGACGTCATGGTGACAACAACCCTTGTCTGCCTCCAGGCCCTGATACAAGGCATAAAAACACTCCCGGACGTGGGCCACGCCTGACCAATTGGAGACTTTGGGCCACCGGCTGGCGACCGAGACACCGAGAAAACAAGACGACACGGCAGCCCCGTAGCGGCACAGAGCTACCAATCACGGGCGACGCCGTCAGCCAACGCCCGCTTCCCTCTCCGATACGAGACCCTTGTATCGGACAAGGCGGAACGGACGCACACCTTCCGGCTCGGCAGCCACTCCACCCTGGTGCGGGTGCCCCGCGCACCACAACTGGGTGAGCCGCGCATTCACAAACCGCCTGTACGGCGCAGCCGTGAGCAGCACGTCATTGATCCGCAGGCGGCCGGCACCTTGACTTCACGACCAGGCATCTGCTCCGCGAGTTCGAGGAGCACCCCCTGGCGCACAAGTCGGCGCCGGATCGCACGGCCGGTGGGCGGGGGCTCAATGGCCGGTTGCGACGCCCAGGGAAGCTGCACGGAGGTCACGATCGACGTCCCTCCCTCTCGGTGGGGGCGAACGGGTCTTCAAAACTGACCGCGTCGGCGATCTGATGGAGGATCGCGCGGTACTGCTCTCGGCGGGCTACAGCCGTCGTGCTCAGCGTGAGGACGACCAGACGTTTGCAGTCCGGGTGGGGCAAGTGCGCGTGGACCTGGAGGAGTGGCAGCTGCGGGAAGCCGCTGTCGGCGGAGGCCGTGCGTACAGTCTCGCTGAACGTGGCCGGGCCGCAGGGCAGTTCGAGGTACTCGATGTGGGAGTGCCCCTCTGCCGGGGTCACAGCGCGGGCGGCAGTGACGGCGCGTGGAGCTATGGCCGTGTCTCGCCAGGAAAGTGTGAAGAGGGAGAGCAAGGATTGGCCATTGCCGCTGCCGGTTTCGTCTACGTCGTCACGGTGCAGGCCGATCGAACAATGGACGGTGCCGACCTCGCGCAAGGCACCCAACAATAGCTGCCCCTCGGCGAATTGGGCGATGAACTGCTGTCGGAGCACGTCGTCCGGCGCCGCGCCCAGAAAGGGGGCCACAGCGGTGCGCAATGTGTCGGCAGCCGGGGATTCGGGCGAGGGCAGCAAGGCGTCAATCGGCAGTGCCATGAAACCTGGCGGTTCGGCGAACCAAATTTCAGCGGTGGGATCCTTCACGGACTCGTGGAGCGTGAAGCTTGGGATGGTCATCAGGATGCCTCTTCCCGGCGCCGATCAGGGTTGGGCAGGGTGGATACCGACACGTCGGCCACGTTCGATGTCCTCCGGAGTAGCTCCCCAGTCCGCGAAGCTGCGGCCGTCTTCCGCGCCCATCTGCTGCTGGAGAACATGCATGCGGCGGGGCGCCTCGCCGTTCGGAGTGGGCGCGGCAATTAGACCGATGAAGCGCGGGTCGCCGACGAACCACACCACCTCGATCTGCGCCTTCAGCTCAGGCCTGGCCCGGGGAGCGATGCGGCGGCTCCACCATTCTGTGCGCAGATGCTGGGGGAAGACGAGCGGCAGCCGTTGCTCTGGATGGGCCGGGTTCTGGATTTCAAACCACCCATACTGCCTGCCGGTTACATCTGGATGCTTGGTCAATCCACTTGGAACGTTCCGCAGCACCTGCCACGGATACGTTCGCAGGATGCGCCGCATGCGAAGGGCCGCTGGAAAGTAACGCACCTGGATATACGCGCGGTAGGGGCCGTACACGAAGTACGGCATGAAGATCCATACAACCCAGTTGGGCGTGTAGGTCGAGATTCCGAGCAGCGCGGCCCAGCCGCCGATCCAACCAATAAGGCCGACAACGTTCATGACCATATGTCCCACCCAAGCGCGCCTAGCGGGAGAGTGGTCCCAGGCCGTGGGGTAGTCGGCAGGGTTCACTGGCGCACTCTTTCTATGGGAAGAAATTCAGAAGACATGGTTGACGAGATTCAGGATTCCAGCGTTGTCGAGGATGAGCCGCGAGCCATCGACTCCGGCAACGGAACCGTCTTTGATGCCGTCGTCATCCGCATCAACAAGACTGCCTCCCAGACCGACGCCGCCGGTGCCCAAACCGACACCTCCTGAGATGCCTGCGACCCACCTGCCAGCCTTGTCGGCGTCGCTGGCCCCACGTACCAACCATCCGACGAGCGGATTCTCCAATCCTGAGATGGCTTGTGCCTCTTCCATGGTCTTGGTCCCGAAGGTAGCCAGCTTCTGCCCGAGACTCAACGCTCCGGTTCCTGTTCGCACCGCTTGTACCGCCTCGACGCCCCCCTTGGCCACAGCTCCCAGCCCCGGAATTACGCCGGCGGCGTCAGCTCCCACAGAGACCGCGTTACTCCAGAAGTCGGAGTCGAATTCCCCCTTGCTGATGCCGTCCCACAGAGACGCACGAACTTGCGGATCCGAGATCCGGAGCGCGAGTGCCCCTGCACTGAGCGCCGAGGTCGTGAGTAGCAATGCCGCGACCATCGCGATTCCCAGGGGCCCGGCGAAGACGATCGCCACCAAGGCGACGACGCCCGCCAGGAAGCTGAGAATGTCAGGCAGGTTCTCGCCCAGCCAGTCGAGCGCCGAGTCGAACCACCCCGGTTCGTGCGGCGCCAGCTTCTTCGTCGCGTCGCGGATCTTGCCTGCCCGGTACTGAGCTTGATGCTCGTGCTCCTCCGCGAGCTTCCGGGCCTTGACCCGGATTTTCTCCAGCTCGTCCTCGGCGTCGTCCACCGCCGTGTTCGCCTGCGTCAGCGCCTTCTGGGCGTCGTCGTGCTTGGCGCCCTTCTTGTCCAGGTCAGGGCTGTCGGCCTTCTGACTGGCGTGGCCCTTCGCGCGGTCCACAGCGGCCTGCGCGTCCTTCGCGTCTTCCTCAAGACGCTTCGCTCGACGCTGGAATTCATCCAACTCCCCGTCCCAGAAGTGGAGTTGCTTGGCCGCCTTACGGATGGAGTGAGCGGCGTTCTTCAGGTTCAACGGCAGCGGACCGCCGTCGAGCTGCTCACGAAAGGCGACGGCCGCATCGCCTTCCCAGTAGCTGCCGTCCATCAACTTGGTGACAAGCTCGTGCGTCTCTTCGAGGACCTTGGCGCACCCGGCGAGCTTCTTGTGGAGTCCGCTCACTGTCTCGGTGCTGCCCGGCACCGGATTGAAGCCCAGATGTGGGTAGTCAGGGTTCGGGATATGCGGGGCGGACTTGAGTCCCTGGGGTTTGCCGAGGTCGGCTCGGGACTGCGGGTCGAGGGCAGCTCCCGAGTCCCCGCTACCGGACGGATCTGTCACTTCGAACCCCCGCCCTTGCCCCCTGCGGGCTTCTTGAGCGCTTCCTCCAGGGCCTTGTCGACCTCGCGGTAGCTGTCCTTGCTCTTTCCGATGATCTTGGCGAGATCTTCGGTCTGCTCGCCGATCTGATCAGCTCCGTACTTCCATTCGTCCTGGAAGTCCTCGCAGGCGCGGTCGAGGTCGTCGGTGCCGAGGCCTGTGACGGTCGCGTCTTCCAGCGCCCTGCGCAGCCCCCTCAGCGAGTCGGTCGACTTCCTGAGCATCTTCATGAAGTGCGCTAACTCGTCACCGTCAACGGCCAGCCGATCCGCCACGTCTCTCCCAAACTCTTCCCGGTGTGCCCGGCTGCCCGGCTGCCCCGACGTCAACGGTTGACAGACTGGATCTCCTGCACGACAACATCCTGCTCCGCCCCGAACTCACCGTCCGGCAGCGCCTGTTCCTGGGCCACTCCTGTGCCCGTCCAGTGGATCTTCCAGGTGATGGTCGCCCTGAGCTTGTACGAGTCGTCACCCGAGGAACGCAGGTACTTCACCCCGCACGGCGGAGTCTCGTCCGACTTGCCGGCGGCGTACGCCTCACCGATCGAGTCGTCACCATTGAGCGTGCAGACCCCGGACGCGGGATACGTCGTGGCATCGGCGGTCCCCGGCTCAATCTTCAGCGACACCGGCTCCGCGACGGTCGTCGCGTTGATACCGAGCAGCGGAACCGACGCCGTCACCGACACCGGCTTGAACTCCGCCGTGTCCAGCCACGCCCACGTCGGCAAATTCACCTTCGTCGCGCCCGCAGGAGCCAGGGTCACCTTCGTAGAGGGGACACGGATCTCGGCGTATGCGAGTTCGGCGAGGATCTCAGGCGTGATGGCGTTCTCAATGTCGGCCGGTGGGGGGTCACCGGTGTCCACCCAGAAGATGGGCTCCTCGCAGTTGTCCCAGCCGGGCGGGTAATCCTTGTTCACGTACGAGTCCCAGAAATAGCCGTCGCCTGTCTTGTCCTTGTTGAAGTCCTTGTACGGATCACCGTCGACATAGCGTTTACGCTGCTCCGCATCCCACTCATAGCCGGTGGAACCGGCCTCCCAGATCGGCTCCAGATACGCCTGGAGCTGCGCCGGCGTGTACTTCGGGGCGTACCAACAGGCAGGCGGAGTCCAGGACGTGGTGGAAGCAACAGCTCCGACAGAACTACCGCTGCCGTTTTTCGAGCGGTCGAAGACAACGCCACCAGCACCGGCGGAGATGGTGTCACCGTCGACGTCACCAGACGGGCGGGGGCCTGTTCCACCGCCGACCGACCCACCCCCGGGCGGGGTCCGGTCGGCGACCGCCGCAGGCGCTGAGATCGTCACGGCGAAGCCCACCACGAGCAGGGTTACGGCGAAGCGGGAGAGCTGGCTCACGGCTGGCACCTGTCCGCTCCTCGGGTAGAGGCAATCTTCACGAGCTCCCAGACCCCCTTCTCGTTCTTTTCCACCTGCACGCCGTAGGCGACGTAACTGTCTTTGGTGACCTTCGTCTTCTTGACCTCACCAGTCTTGATGACCTTGCTGAAACCCTTGCTCTCGTCCGCGCAGTAGCTGAGGGACGCAGAATCCTCGGACCTCACCGTGACCTGCCGGTCGAAGTAACGCACGGACCCGGTGACCGTCCACTTGGCATCCGTGTAGGACTCGACCCACTGTTGGGCGGCCACCGCGCCCTCGCCTTCCGTATAGAACTCCAGGGCGGGCAGCCGGGGGTTCTGAGCATCGATGGCCGCATCAAGTGCGCGAATGAATTCCGCATTGTCCTTCAGGACCGCGTCCTTGACGGCGTCACCGGTCTGATCCGGGGTGAAGGTGTACGTGAGATCCGACGGCAGCTCGATCTTCGGCCGATCAGCGGCTACCGAGGCAGAGGCGCTCGGCGAAGCCGACGTCTCACCCCCCGTATCAGCCCCAGCGATCCTGTCGTTGTCCGCGGAGTCACCGTCACCGCCCCCGCACCCGGTCAGAACGAGGGCCGTGGCCGCAGCGAAGGCGGCCGTGGCGAGCAGGCGGGGACGGCGGTTCACGGCAGACTCCTGTGCGGGGTGGGGTTCGAGAGGGCAGCGATACGGTATCGGGGGCGTGCAGGGCGACACCAGAGCGAATTACACCCGAGAGGGAACACACTCCGGACATAGCGGCACAGAGCGGCGCTGAATAGAGCTCCGGAACCTTCGACTGAGTGACCGTGGCGGGCGGGAAGGGTGACCTCGTTGGCCACCGCAAACTCCAGGACACTGCGTCATCCGTGGGTGTCACTCCTAGGGTCGCGTCAGCGAGGCAGGGTGGGGCGCAGGGGCACCCATCCCGCCCCGCCCGACCCACCCTTCACCACACGCCGCCCACCCACAACCGCGTCAGGTACTCAAGTACGTCCTCAAGTACGTACTCACATCAAGGCTTCCGCCGAGACCGGGAGGGGGAGGGGAAAGCCCCCCGCTTCGCGCCGTTCGGCCACAACCTGGGACTCCGCTTCGCCGCGAGGTCCTCGACCCAGCCCACGGAAATGATCGCGAGGCCTATCAGGGGCCAGACCAGGACGAACATCCACAGCATGTACGTGGAGTCCAGCAGGCCGGTCGCTCGCTCGCTCTGCATGAAAGGCAGGTTGTACGCGAGGTCGATGATCGGGACCGTGGCCATGATGAGCATGTTGTGCCAGAGGTAGATCGTCACCGCGCGGTTGTTGGACAGAGTCACCAGTTTGTCCCACCTGGCCAGGCGGCCCGGCAACTCCTGCCACGACGGGGCGTACTGGAGCAGGATGACGACGAAGCCGAAGGACCAGGTCGCCTGGGCCAGCGGGATGTCGTTCAAGTCCCAGCCGTCCGGGCCCAGATGGCCCGACGCCCACCACAGGCCGAAGGCCATGAGCGGGGCCGAGCAGGAGATCGCGAGGTAGCGGGGAACCTTCGCCAGGACGCCCTCATGGTGGGCGAAGCCCAGGACCCAGCAGCCGCCGAAGACCGCGAAGTCCGAGACGGCGTTGCCCGTTTCGCCGGGGATTGACACCACGCCGGTGCCGACCACCGCGGTGAGGGCCAGGGGGGCGAGGAGCGTGGGCCAGGGTGCGCGACGGAACGCCCACAGCAGCAGCGGGGAGGCGATCACGAACCACAGGTACGCGCGGAGGTACCACAGCGGGCCCACTGCCTGAACAGCCCAAGTGTTCTCCAGCAGGCCGGACTTGGAGCCGATGCTCCAGGGGAACGGTGGAGCGCCGATCGGGATGACGTAGTTGATCATCTCGACCAGGCCCCAGGTGCCGGCGTGGTCCGGGTCCTTCGACAGGTTCCAGCCGCCGGCGAACATCAGGACCAGTACCACCGCGCTGAACACCCAGAGAGGCGGCAGCAGTCGGCGAATACGGCCGCGGATCACACCCCCCGCCGGGCGGCTCAGCGAGCGCGCCATCAGCGAACCCGCCAGCGCGAACATCACGCCCATGGAGGGGAAGAGGACAGTCAGCCACGCCCAGCCGAAGAGGTGGTACGCGATCACGCGGACCAGAGCGATCGTGCGCAGCATGTCCAAGTAGCGGTCGCGGCCCGGCCTCTTCACGGACGGAGCCACGTCCGCAACACCACTCGCGGCCGGCGCCTGCTCAGGCGCCACCGCCCTCGCGGCCCCCAACGCCGGTGTCGTACCCGCCGTGTAGTCCTGCGCCGTCATCCGACCGGCCTCCGATCGTTCGAGGTCCGGTCACGCAAGGCCCGGTCCGGTTGTCGCGGGATCGATCCCGGTGCCTCCACCACACCCGTGCGCCGGAGCTTCTGCCAGCGCAGCCGGCCTCCGGTGAGCGCGGTGATCCAGGACTGGAGGAGAACGACGTACATCAACTGCCTGTAGAGGATCTGCTGGAGCGGAAGGGAGAGCAGGTGTGTCATGCGTTCCCGGTCGAGGCGGAAGGCGTACGCCGCGCACACCGCCTGGATCGCCAGGACGCCCAGCCAGGCCAGGATCGTCTTCTGCGTCGGGCCGAAGACGAGCCCGTAGAGGAGGAACACGTCGATCAGCGGGGCCAGGAGCGGGGCCAGGACCATGAAGAGGGACACCAGGGGGAGGCCCACCCGGCCGAAGCGACCCGACGGGCCTCGTTCGATGACCGCCCTGCGGTGCTTCCAGATCGCCTGCATCGTGCCGTACGACCAGCGGTAGCGCTGGGACCAGAGCTGCTGGACGGACTCCGGTGCCTCCGTCCACGCGCGCGCCTTCTCCGCGTAGACGACCCGCCAGCCGTCGCGGTGTATCGCCATGGTGATGTCGGTGTCCTCGGCGAGGGTGTCGTCGCTCATGCCGCCGACGCGTTCCAGGGCGGAGCGGCGGAAGGCCCCGACGGCGCCGGGGATCGTCGGCATGCAGCGCAGCATGTCGTACATACGGCGGTCGAGGTTGAAGCCCATCACGTACTCGATGTGCTGCCAGGCGCCGATGAGGGAGTCGCGGTTGCCGACCTTCGCGTTTCCGGCGACGGCGCCGACGGTCGGGTCGGCGAAGGGCTGGACCAGCTCGCGTACCGTCGCCGGTTCGAAGACCGTGTCGCCGTCCATCATCACGATGAGTTCGCAACGGGCGTTCGCGATGCCCCGGTTGAGGGCGGCGGGCTTGCCCGCGTTGAGCTGCCGTACGACGCGTACGTTCGGCAGGCGCAGGTCCTCGACGATGCGGGCCGTACCGTCACTTGAGCCGTCGTCGATGACGATGATCTCGATGGGGTGCTCGCTCGCCATCAGCGAATGCACCGTGTTTTCAATGCACTTGGCCTCGTTGTACGCCGGGACCAGCACCGACACCGGCTCGGTGATCGGTACCGGACCCCAGCGGAAGCCGGTGCGCCGCACCCGGCGGGCGTGCAGGACGGAGAGCAGGAGCATCAGGCCGAAGCGGGTGAAGACCAGCACGCCGATGACGGCGATGCCGACGACGAGGGCGTCGGTGGTCTTCTCGGAGGCCTGGACCAGGTTGACCCAGGTCTTGCCCTTCCACAGGTCGAGTCCGGTGACCTTGGTGCTCGCGCTGGGGGCGTCGAGCGCCTCGGTGAGGTTCTCGAACTCGTAGCCACGGTGCTGGAGTTGGGGCAGGAACCTGTCGAGTGCCTGGACGGTCTGGTGGCGGTCGCCGCCGGAGTCGTGCATCAGGACGATCGCGCCCCGGCCGCGCTTGGGCGTGGCGTTCTCGATGATCCTGCGGACGCCGGGCTTCTTCCAGTCCTCGCTGTCGGTGTTGTTGAGGACGGTGATGTAGCCGCGGGTCCCTATGTACTTCGTCACCGGCCAGGACTTGTTGTCCATGGCGTCAGAGAAGGAGGAGTACGGGGGCCGGAAGAGCGACGTACGGATGCCCGCCGCGCCCGCCAGCGCCAGCTGGTTCTGGGAGAGCTCCCAGTCGATGCGCTTCTTGGACTGGTAGGAGAGGTCGGGGTGGTTGAAGGTGTGCAGGCCGACCTCGTGCCCCTCGTCCACCATGCGCTGCACCAGCTCGGGATAGCGCGAGGCCATGGTGCCCGTGACGAAGAAGACGGCGTGCGCGTGGTGTCTCTTCAACGCGTCGAGGACCTTCGGCGTCCACTTCGGGTCCGGGCCGTCGTCGAAGGTGAGGACGAGACGGTGGTCCGGGACTCTCAGAGTCTCCGTACGGCCGCTTCGGGTGTCGACGACCGGGCCGCCCCTGAGGATCTTGTCGGGCACCTGGTCGTAGGACACCGGGGGGCGGACTCGGTGATCGGCGAGGATCTCGCTGTGTGTGTAACCGCGCAGCATCAGCATCGCCAGCAGGGCGACGAGGATGAGCGACGGCAGCAGATAGCGCATGGGCAGGCGTCGGCGCCCGGCGCTGGGTTCGGGTCGCCTCGCGCGGGGCGCGGAGGCATGACGGCTGGTGCGGGATGCCATCAGAGGATGCTCTCCGGGGACGAGGAGCTGGTGGTGCTCGGCTCGGGCTCAATGGTCGCTACGGGGTTCTGATCGACGGAGCCGCCGGCGACGCTTCCCGGGCCGCCTCCCGAACCGCCGCCGACGACCGGGCTGTCCGACGGCGTGGGGAACGTGGGGCTGACCGGAGGACTGGGGTCGGGAGAGGCGGTCGCGGTTGCGGTCGGACCGGGGTCCGGCGTGGTGCTGGTGCCCGGGTCCGGCTTGTCCGTGGCGGACACCGAGGGCTTCGGGTCCGTGGACGTGCCCGGGTTCGCGGCGCTTGCCGAGGCGTCCGGCGTCGGGCTGACGCCCGGCTCCGGCGTCGTACCGTCACTGGTCGTCGCGGTCGCACCCGGCGAGACGTCGGCCGTGCCGGTCGGGCCGGCCGTCTCGGCGGGCAACGGTGACGCGTCGACCTGGCCCGCCGGCTGGTCCTCCTGCTGGCCCGGCATCGGGATCCAGGGCGCGTTCGAGTTGCCCGACAGGAGGGTGACGACGATGACGACGGCGTAGATGGCGCAGGCCAGGCCCACGAGCATGCCGAGGCGGCGGTATCTGCGGCTGCGCCGGCCCGACTCGTCGACGAAGACCGGACCGTCCGAGCCTTCCTGGGCCGCCGGGGCGCCCTTGGCCTGCTGGACCAGCCAGTCCTCCAACTGACGTCCGGCGCCGTCGAGTTGGATCGTCACCTCGTGGGGATCATGGGTGTGGCCCGGTTCGTCGGGCTGCTCCCAGGAGGGGTGCGGGTACTCCGGAGCGGGGCCGCGCTCAGCACCCGACGACCGGGGCTCCGCCGCCGACTCCGGCTCCGAAACCGGTCCCGACTCAGATGCCGGTCCCGATCCACCATGTCCCGGTTCCGGTTCCGGTTCCGACCCGCGCTCCGCGCCGCTCGACCCCTGTCGTTGGATCAGCGGCCAGGACGAGGTTCTGCCACCGGCCGCCGGCCAGACCACCGGCCCGCCGGGCTCCGGTATGGAGGACTTGTCGGCGTCACGCGACTGCAACGGACCGTTTCCATACGGCTGGGACTGCGGTTGGGGCTGCGCCGGATCCACTCCACGCTCCTGCGGCTGTGACGGATCCGCTCCACGACCATTCGGCTGATCGACATCTCGTCCGACCGGTTGGGCGTCTTTCCGCCAGTTTTCTACGTGCACGCGCATCCCCCCACGGGACAGTTACTGGGTGCGCACACGACTCCGGGCCTTGCTCGTTTGTCGTCCGGATCAGGCCCCCACCCGATCCAGCGCCCCCCATTACCACACTGCGCCCGGGCACTGAATGTAGCGCACGCCAGTGACACACGTTGCTGGGTATCAGCTGCGACTCATCATGATGAGTGCATCTGTGGCCGGAATCCATACGTCCAAGGGGTGCCGTAGCCATCCTTCCTCGCCCGCAAGTTCGACGATCGCACGCCGGAGTGCGTCAATTCCTGGATGAACTAGCCCCTTGCACCACACCAGAGACACCGGTGACAGGGGGACGGGCTCCACGAGGGGCTTAAGGACGGTTTCCGCCATGGCCGGAAAATCCACCACGGCGAGGACCGGAGTCCGCGTCCTCGCCATGACCCGCCGGAACTCCTCCGCCCCGACGGCCACCGGAGCAGGTGGCGCGAGTGCGATGCCGCGTCCCTCGAACAGTTGGCGGGCCAGGTCGGTCCACTCCAAAGTCCGCGGATTTCCCGCACCGGCGTATACGGTCTCGCCCGCGAGAGCGGCGAGCGGCACCTCGTCCAGTGCGGCGAGGCGGTGGTCCTCGGGCAGCACGACGGCCATCGGCTCGTACCGTACGGGCTGCTGCTCCAGCCGGGCCCGCAGCGCCGGATCGAGCCCCGCGAACCGCCCGAACGACGCGTCAAGGCGACCCGCGAGCATCTCCCCCGCCGCGCCGGTGAGCCCGCTCTCGAAGCGGGCCATCAGTTCGCTGCCGGGGGCGAGTTCGCGGGCTCGGTCGAGCACCCGGCCGGAGACCAGGCCCGGGGAGTTGACGTCGACGAGCAGGGGGCGTTCCCCCTGCCCCCGCGTGAACGCGGACAGCAGTTCGTCCTGCGCCTCCAACACACGCCGCGCGTACGGCAACAGCCGCTCACCGTCCGCCGTCAGCGCCACCTGCCGGGTCGTGCGTACGAAGAGATCGGCGCCCAACTCCCTTTCCAGGCGCCGGACGTCCCGGCTCAGGGCCTGCTGGGCGACGTAGAGACGGGAGGCGGCACGCGTGAAATGCAGCTCTTCGGCGACGGCGAGAAAGGCGCGGAGGAGACGGGGATCAAGGATCGGTTGCTGAGCGGACATCACGCGAACTTACAACCCAGGTGCGTCAATCGCCACGGAGTAGGTGTTGGACCCCGGGCACCGCCCGACGCGACGGTTGATCCATGCCGCAACAGCCCTCCGAGCAGGCACCCTTGCCGCTTCTCACCGTCACCGGCGACACCCACGTCACCGTCACCGCTGGCACCCTTCCCACCGTCACCGCGGACACCCTCGTCGCCACCGACTTCCGCCCGCGCCGCAAGCGAGGGCGCCAACCGGGCCCGTACCGCCGCCTCTTCAGCACTCCCGGCACCCGCGCCTTCACTCTCGGAAATCTCCTCGCCCGCCTCCCCATGGGCATGTTCAGCGTGAGCGCGGTCGTCATGATCGCGGGATCGCGGGGATCGTACGCGCTCGCCGGCGCCGTGACGGGGACGGGTCTGGCCGCGACGGCGGTGGTCGCTCCCTGGATCGCGCGTCTCGTCGACCGCCACGGTCAGGCGCGCGTCGCCGTGCCCGCGACGGCCTTCGCCCTCCTTGGCACCATCGCACTGACGCTGTGCGTGCACCGTGGGGCGCCCGACTGGACCCTGTTCGTCTCGTACGCCGCCACGGCCACGATCCCCAACACGGGCGGCATGTCACGTGCCCGTTGGGCCCACCTCCACAAGGGCGACGACAAAGCCCTGCACACCGCGAACTCCTTCGAACAGGCCGCGGACGAGCTGTGTTTCATGCTGGGTCCGGTCCTCGCGGCCTTCCTCTGCGGGACCTTGTTCCCGGAGGCGGGCACGTTGGTCGGGGGCGTCCTGATGATGACGGGCGTCCTGCTCTTCGCCGCCCAGCGCTCGACGGAACCGCCACCCCAGCGACGTACGAACACCAAGTCCCCTGTCGGGGCAACCGGAATGCCCCCGCTCCTCCTCGGATTCCTCGCCACCGGCGCGGTCTTCGGCTCGATGGAAGTCGTCACGCTCGCGTTCGCGGACGCGCGGGGCCATCAGTCGGCGGCGGGGGCGGTTCTCGCTCTCCAGGCCGCGGGCTCGTGCATGGCGGGGCTGCTGTACGGGGCCCGTAAGCCGACCGGTCCCGCCGAACGGCGCTACGTGAGGTGCGTCGCCGTCATGGCAGCGCTGCTGACCCTCCCCCTGCTCGCCGCCTCCCTGACCGGCTCCCTCCTCGTCCTCGCCCCCGCCCTCCTCCTCGCCGGCATGGCGACCGCCCCGACCATGGTCACCGGCATGGCCCTCGTCCAACGCCGCACTCCCGAGGGCCGATTGAACGAGGGCATGACCCTCGCGGTGACCGGCCTGCTCGGCGGGATCGCGTGCGGCGCGGCGGTCGGGGGGTGGGTGGTGGAGCGGGTGTCGCTGACGGCGGGGTACGGGGTTCCGGTTGCGGCGGCGGCACTGGCGGTGCTGATCGCCCTTCCGGCCGCGGCGTCCACGGCTTGACCGAACGCGCCGAAGCCCTTTCACCAAGGTCGCCTTCGAGTGCCTGCGCCGGATTCAGCCTCGCAGGCGAGCAAGTCGGCTGCGATGTTCTGCACGCAGGAGAAGGACGGCGGCTACCCGCCGTAGGGGCCACCCCGGCCCGCGACCCACCAGTCCGTGAGGATCTGGGCCTTGTGGTCGAAGCGGCGGTCCAGGAGGGACATCGGCGCACGGAGCAGTATCCGGCGCCCGTCAGCCACCACCACGATGACCGCCCGGATCCCGGCGGTCTTCCGAATCTCCAGGCCGATGATGTCCCGCCACGCGATCTCGCGACGCCTGTTCCCCAGGACGACAAGCCAGTTGTGGGTGAGCTCGACTCCGTAGCGAGAAGGCAGGGCCGGAACGACCAGGCTCGCGATCACGACCGCGGAAAGGCAGGACCGCAGCTCCCCCGACGTCATGTACTCACCGGCGGTGACCACCAGGAGGACGTTCGCCAACGCGGTGCCGGCCAGCAGCCCGCCCAGAATGGGGGCAGCAACCTGCAGCGCCCCCAGTCGGAACGTCAGTGCCGGTCGTCCACCGGAGTCGCCTGGAGGAAAGGGTCTCGCAGGGCCGCTCATGCGGATCACCTCTCGAAAATGGGGCATCAGGCCGCTACGGCGACGTCGGCCGCCCGTACGGCCCGGCGGAGCCGGAACAGCAAGGTGAGCGTGCGGATCCGCCAAGCGGTGAAGGCGAGAATGACCACGCCGGTGACGGCCGGCCATTTCCAGGCGCCGGCGCCGTCCTGGGCAGCGGTGTGGGCGCCGGGCCCGTCGACGAGGGCGGCGAGCGTGGCGTCCGGGCGGGAGTCGAGGATGCCGTCGACGGCCACGCCGGCGATGTGGACGGTGCGGTCGTCGGCGTCGAACTGCCCTTCGCACGCCCAGCCTTCCGTCCACAGCTCGTCCCAGCCGCCTTCGGCGTGGTTGCAGTCGCTGACATGGATGGTTCCGGGGACGCCGGTCGATTCGGCGTAGGCCTGCATGCCGCCGTGGACGGCCAGGAACAGGCCGACGACCAGCCCGAAGACGGCGAGGGATATCTCGCGGGGCAGCCGAGGCAGGAGATAGAGGAAGAACATGAGCCGGGTTCAGTGCCTCTCGCCGCATGACAAAGGCCCCGCCGCTCGAAAGCGACGAGGCCTTGCCACTGTATTCATACAAAACGCTGTATTCATACAAAACATGGGATGAGTGGAGATGGCGGGAATCGAACCCGCGTCCAACGGTGCAGAATCAGGGCTTCTCCGAGCGCAGTTCGCTGTGATTTTCTCGGCCCCGGCGATCTCGCGAACAAGTCTCCGACGGGCCCAGTCACTGTTTGATTTCCCACCGAACCCCGTGACCGGGCTCGGCGGTTTAGTTCCCTAGATTATGCCAGGATCCGGGTCGGGAACACTCCCGGGCTGACACCCTTTTAGGGTCCTTCAGTCGCTGTTATTAGGCAGCGAGAGCGAAGGACTGGGAATCGCTCTTTGAATTGGCGATTATTGGTTGCGACATATGGTTAACGAGATCATTGCCGCTTCCTCGGCTCGCTTCACCTGCTTCAACAGCCGCTGTCGAAACCGATCATCCCCATGTTGTTTTTTTCAATGCGCGCACCCGCTATGAGGTGCAGGGTCCATCGTACGTGAACAACGCACGACGGCGCCAGCCTTATTCCCGCTCGCCCGACGCGCGCCTACTCGCTCCGCTGCTTCCGCTTGGCCGCCGCGATCGCGCGGTCCGACTCCCGCCGATCCTGCTTCTCGCGCAGGGTCTGCCGCTTGTCGTACTCCTTCTTGCCCCTGGCGAGCGCGATCTCGGCCTTCGCCCGGCCGTCCTTGAAGTACAGGGCGAGGGGCACGATCGTGTGACCCGTCTCCTCCGACTTCGACGCCAGCTTGTCGATCTCCTCGCGGTGCAGGAGCAGCTTGCGCTTGCGGCGCACGGTGTGGTTCGTCCAGGTGCCCTGGCTGTACTCGGGGATGTGGGCGTTGTGCAGCCACGCCTCGTTCCCGTCGATCTGGACGAAGCCGTCGGTCAGCGAGGCGCGGCCCTGCCTCAGCGACTTCACCTCGGTGCCGGTCAGGACGAGCCCGGCCTCGTAGGTGTCGACGATCGCGTAGTCGTGCCGTGCCTTCTTGTTCTGCGCGACGATCTTGCGCTTGCCGTCCTTGACCTTGCCGGATCCCGCCTGGCCGCCCTGCTTCGGCTGGGACTCCTTCGGTACGTACATTCCCTTGCTCATAGTGCTGGCCATTTTCGCACTACAGAGGGGCAGGAGGGAAAGCCGATTACCGGGCACCGTGCCGGTCGGCTTCGACAGGCCGCCCGGTCGTCCCGTCGCCTACGAAGGATCCCCGAGCCCGCTGAGCACGGTCTCGGCCCGCTCCAGTGCCTGCGCCTGCGCGTCCACGTCCAGGTCGGGAGTGATGCCCTGCCCGTCGACGCCGCGTCCGGAGGGGGTGCGGTAGTGGCCCACGGTCAGCTCGGCGACGGAGCCGTCGGGCAGTCGGCTGGGCATCTGGACCGAGCCCTTGCCGAAGGTCTGGGAGCCCACGACGACCGCACGGCCGCGGTCCTGGAGAGCGCCGGTGAGCAGCTCGGCCGCGCTCATCGTGCCGCCGTCGACGAGCACCACCAGGGGTCTACGGGTGTCCCCGCCGGGATCGGCGTGCAGGGCGCGCTGAGCACCGTCGACGTCGTACGTGGCGACAAGGCCACCGTCGAGGAAGGCGGAGGCGGCGGCGACGGCCTCGGTCACCAGGCCGCCGGAGTTCCCGCGCAGGTCGAGGGCGATCCCGGAACCCTGGGGCGCGGCGGCGACGGCGGTCCGCACCAGATCGCCCGAGCCCTTGGTGAACGCGTCGACCTTGATCACGGTGACGCCGTCGGCGAGCTTGCGCACAGTCACCGAGTCCGTGGACAGCCGGGCCCGGCGCAGCGTCTCGCTCCACGCGCGCGTGCCCCGCTGCAGACCGAGCGAGACCTCCGTACCGGCGGCTGCGTCCTCCGCGTCGCCGCGCAGCAAGGAGACGACCTCTGTCACCGGACGGCCGTCGACCTTGGCACCGTCGACGCTGCGCAGCAGGTCGCCCTTGCGGATCCCGGCGACGGCCGCGGGCGAGCCGGCCTGCACCTGGGTCACTTCGATACGTCCGTCGCTCTCGCGCCTGGCCCACAGCCCGACGCCGGTGTACTGACCGTCGAGGGCTTGCTCGAACTCCTCGTACTCGCCCTCGGAGTAGACCGCGCCCCAGCGGTCGCCGCTGCGGCTGACGGCACGCTCGGCGGCCTCCATGGGGGACTTCCCGGCGGCCATGGCCTCCTCGGCGGCCTCGGTGACGTCCTGCTGGTCGCTCGTGGACGTCGAACGGTCCCCGGAAGAAGCCGCGGAGGGCGTGGCAGTGGATTTCCGGCCGGGGTCGGGGAAGGACCCGGTGGCCGCTCCGGCGACGAGGACGCTGGCGAAAAGCAATGTCAGGGCGGCCCCGCGGCGGATGCGGCGGGGCTCACAGAACAGGTCACGGCCTGACATGCCGGTGAGTCTAGGACAACGCGAAGGGGCCGCACCGCCGGTTGGCAGTACGGCCCCCTTGTCATGCGTCACACCTTCAGGTACTTGCGCAACGCGAAGAACGCGGCCAGCGCCGGCATCAGCAGACTCGTCGCGAGGATCAGCGGAAGCTTCGTCAGAACGGCGTCCCAGCCGATGAAGTTGATCAGATTCAGCTTCTCGGACAGCGCCAGACCGTGGTCGATGATGAAGTACCGCGCGATTACCAGGAAGCCGCACGCGACCGTGCCGCCGATAAGTCCGGCGACGGCCGCCTCCATGATGAACGGCGCCTGGATGTAGAAGCCCGAGGCGCCGACCAGGCGCATGATCCCGGTCTCGCGCCGTCGGCTGAACGCCGAGACGCGCACGGTGTTGACGATCAGCATCAGCGCGACGACGAGCATCATCGCCATGACCGCGCGTGCGGCCCAGTTCATGCCGTTGAGCAGCCCGAAGAGGTTGTCCAGGATGCCCTTCTGGTCCTGCACGGACTGCACGCCGTCACGCCCGTCGAAGGCGGTCGCGATGACCTGGTACTTCTCCGGGTCCTTCAGCTTGATCCGGTACGACTCCTGCATCTGGTCCGGTGTGAGGGACGCGGCCAGCGGGGAGTCGCCGAACTGCTCCTTGTAGTGCTTGTAGGCCTGGTCCGCCGACTCGTAGGTGACCGAGTCGACGACCGTGGACTTGTCCAGGTCGCCGAGGATCTCCTTCTTCTGGTCGGCCGTGACCGCGCCCTTGGCGCAGTTGGGGTCGGACTCCGCGTCGCTCTTGTTGCAGAGGAAGATCGAGACGTTGACCTTGTCGTACCAGTAGCCCTTCATGGTGCTCACCTGGTCGCTCATCAGGAGCGAGCCGCCGAACAGGGCGAGCGAGAGGGCGACCGACACGACGACCGCGAAGGTCATGGTCAGGTTTCGGCGGAGACCGACTCCGATCTCCGACAAGACGAACTGGGCGCGCATGGCGTCTACTCAGGCCTTTCCATGGACAGGTGCGGGAGTGTCGCGGTCAGTGCTGGTAGCCGTAGACGCCGCGCGCCTGGTCGCGGACGAGACGGCCCCCCTCCAGCTCGATGACGCGCTTGCGCATCTGGTCCACGATGTTCTGGTCGTGTGTCGCCATCAGCACGGTCGTGCCCGTCCGGTTGATGCGGTCGAGCAGCTTCATGATGCCGACGGAGGTCTGCGGGTCGAGGTTTCCGGTCGGCTCGTCGGCGATGAGCAGCTTGGGCCGGTTCACGAACGCCCTCGCGATCGCGACGCGCTGCTGTTCACCACCGGACAGCTCACCGGGCATCCGCTCCTCCTTGCCGCCGAGGCCGACGAGGTCGAGCACCTGGGGCACGGACTTGCGGATCTCACCGCGTGACTTGCCGATGACCTCCTGCGCGAAGGCGACGTTCTCGGCGACCGTCTTGTTCGGCAGCAGCCGGAAGTCCTGGAACACGGTTCCCAGCTGGCGGCGCATCTGCGGCACCTTCCAGTTGGAGAGGCGCGCGAGGTCTTTGCCCAGGACGTGCACCTGGCCGTGGCTGGTCCGCTCCTCGCGGAGGATCAGCCGCAGGAAGGTGGACTTTCCGGAGCCGGAGGACCCCACGAGGAACACGAACTCGCCGCGCTCGACCTCAAGAGAGACATCCCTGAGAGCGGGACGGGTCTGCTTGGGGTAGACCTTGGAGACATTGTCGAATCGGATCACGGATGCACCACGGGTCGCCGGGGGTAGATGTGCGTGACCATACGCGAACCGGGTGGGCGAGCGCAGTCGGCGGTCGTGGTTGCGTGTGGGTTGTGCGTTTTTGTGTGGGTCGTGAAGGCGCCCCGTCATGAAAGCGCCGCGTCACGGGGGCGCCCCATAGGGGCGCGGGGAACTGCGCGAGCAACCACGACGCACCCGCAGCCGCGGGACAAAACGTCAGCCACCCTGACGAGAGCGACGGCCTAACCAGCGGAGTGTCGGGGCAGGATAAGGGGAACCGAGCCGAAATCCACGGAACCTGGCACAGTGGAGGGGGAACGGTTGCGTTCCCCGCAGCGTTATGTCAGCGGAGAGCCGGCGCAAGGAGGGCAAGCGCATGACGTACGACCGACTGGTGTGCGCGAACTGCGCGGGGCCTGTGAGCGAGGGTCGCTGCCGCGTCTGCCGCGCGAACCGGGAGCGACTCCAGCAGGAGAGTCCGTTCGCCGGTCTGAACCCCATGGCACTGATTTCACTGCTGGTCGTGCTGGTCGCGGCACTGGTACTGGTGGCCCACCAGACGGTGTGAGACCCACGAATTCCGGCGTTACGGCGGCCACTGCGCCCCATGTCCGAAGGACGCCCGGAGTCGCCCGCCGGCACCGCAGCCCGGAGAGCTGACGTGAGACTGGACTGAACATGAGAGGGCCCGGAGCATGACGCTCCGGGCCCTCCTTCATGCGCGTGTGCGTCAGGCGACTGCGCCGCCGCGGCCGCCCATGAGGCGCGGCAGCAGACGGAAGCCGATACCGCCGGCGATCATCGTGGCCGCGCCGATCACCAGGAAGGTGGTCTCCGCCGCACCGGTCTCGGCGAGCTCGCCGCCCGAGCCCTGGGCCGAGGTGTCGGAGCCGGTGTCGGTCAGGGACGAGGAACCCTCGCCCTGCTCGACGGGCTGGTTGCCGCCGTCGGGGTCGGCGTCGTTGCCGCCGGTGCCGGTGCCGGACCCGTCGGTCGGGTTCGCCGTGGGCTCGGTCGGCCCGTCTGTGGGCTCGGGCGTCGTCGGCGTGCCCGGGTCGGTCGGCGTACCCGGATCAGTCGGCGTACCCGGGTCGGTCGGCGTACCCGGATCAGTCGGCGTACCCGGATCAGTCGGAAGCCCGGTGTCGGTCGGGCCCGGGTCGGTCGGGAGCCCGGTGTCGGTCGGCAGCGGTGGAGTCGGGTCGTCGAGACCGAGGCTCACGCCGAGGTCGGTCCCGTCCGCTCCGGCACTCCCGCTCAGGCCGAGGTCGAGAGCCGAAGCGGCGCCCGCAGCGGTCAGCGAAGCGCCCGCGGCGATCAGGGCACCTGCGGCTATCCGCGCCACGCGAATCCGCGTCTTCTTGGTCATCTGCTTGCTACCCCCAGTAGCTCATCGTGAGTGGAGCAGCGCAACGGGGCCATGGCGTCACAGGAGGCCTTACTCAAGCCCCCCGGTTCACATGCGCCCCAGTAGATACGCATGCCTCGCGTTACCATCCCCACTTTTCAAAGCAACGTCAAGGTCGTTGCGTACGCGATGTCCGGATCAACATCATTTGACTGGCGTGAGTCATGTGACTGTGATGTAAAACCCAGACAACCCACACACAAAAGGCAACTGCCGTCGATGTGACGGCAGTTGCCTTGTCGACAAAGCGGTCTCAAAGCTCCCGCTTACTTCTCCTGCTGCTTGCGCCAGCGAATTCCGGCTTCGAGGAAACCGTCGATCTCACCGTTGAACACGGCCTCGGGGTTACCGACTTCGAACTCGGTGCGCAGGTCCTTGACCATCTGGTACGGGTGCAGGACGTACGAACGCATCTGGTTTCCCCAGGAGTTGCCACCGTCGCCCTTGAGGGCGTCCATCCTGGCCTGCTCCTCCTGGCGGCGCCGCTCGAGCAGCTTGGCCTGGAGGACGTTCATGGCGCTGGCCTTGTTCTGGATCTGGGAGCGCTCGTTCTGGCAGGACACCACGATCCCGGTGGGGAGGTGGGTCAGGCGGACCGCGGAGTCGGTCGTGTTGACGCCCTGGCCGCCCGGTCCGGACGAGCGGTACACGTCCACACGCAACTCGGACTCGTCGATCTCGAGGTGATCGGTCTGCTCGACGACCGGCAGGATCTCGACACCGGCGAACGACGTCTGGCGGCGCCCCTGGTTGTCGAAGGGGGAGATCCGGACGAGCCGGTGGGTGCCCTGCTCGACGGAGAGCGTTCCGTAGGCGTACGGAACGTGCACGACGAAGGTGGTCGACTTGATGCCGGCCTCTTCCGCGTACGAGGTCTCGTAGAGCTCCGTCTTGTAGTTGTGGCGCTCCGCCCAGCGCAGGTACATGCGCTGCAGCTTCTCGGCGAAGTCGGAGGCGTCGACGCCGCCGGCCTCGGCGCGGATGGTGACGACGGCCTCGCGGGAGTCGTACTCACCGGAGAGCAGGGTCCGTACTTCCATCTCGTCCAACGCCTTCTTGACGGCGGTGAGCTCGGACTCCGCCTCGGCGCGGGTGTCCGGGTCGTCCTCCTCCTCGGCCATCTCGAAGAGCACGCTCAGATCGTCGATACGCCCGCGCAGCGCCTCGGCCTTCCTGACCTCCGCCTGGAGGTGGCTCAGCTTGCTGGTGATCTTCTGCGCCTCGTCCGGGTCGTCCCACAGGGACGGCGCGGCCGCCTGCTCCTCGAGCACGGCGACATCTGCCCTCATCTTGTCGAGGTCCAGGACGGCCTCGATCGACTCCATGGTCGAGGAGAGGGACTTGAGCTCTTCGGATACATCGACGACTGCCACGCCTCCAGCGTAACGGCAACGACAACCGGGGCCGTCCGCTCGGTCGGGGGTAGGGCTGGGGAGGGATTTTTCGCCCCCTCCGCCCCAGGCCCCGCTCCTCAAACGCCGGACGGGCTGAAGATTTTC